>DAIRDJ010000076.1:0-17574 GCA_036796215.1 Geminicoccaceae bacterium | reverse complement strand
GCCGCTTTGAACGGCTCGTGATCAAAGCCCCCGGCTTGGCCGGGGGATACCTACAGAACGTCTCGGACAGGCTCTCAAGGTGTCGGCGCGTCCTCGCGCAAGAGCCTCTCGTGCTTGAGCTCGGCCCAGAGCTCGTCCGGGATCGGCGTCGTGAAGGTGGCGACGTTCTGGTCGATCTCGGTGACCGAGCGGGCGCCGGGGATGATGGTCGCGACCTTCGGGTGGCCGAGCGGGAACTGGAGGGCGGCAGCCTTGAGCGGGATGCCGTGGCGGTTGCAGACGGCTTCGATCCTGCCGACGCGCGCCATGATGTCGGGTGGGGCGTCCGCGTAGTTGTACTTGGCCCCTTTGACCGCGCCCGTCGCCAGGATGCCTGAATTGTACGGGCCGCCGATGATCAGCGAGATGTTGCGCCTCGTGCATTCGGGCAGGAGGTCGTCGAGGGCGGCTTGTTCGAGGAGCGTGTAGCGGCCGGCGAGGAGGAAGCAGTCGAACTCGCCGGCGCGCATGAATTCCAGGGTCGCCGGGATCTCGTTGATGCCCGCACCGATCGCCTTGACGGTGCCGGAATCGCGGAGCTCGCGCATCGCCTTGTAGCCCGAGTCCATCACCTCCTTGAACCTGGCCTTGCGGGCGTCCTCGCTGCCGTGGGTCCAGACGTCGACGTCGTGGATCAGGAGCACGTCGATGCGGTGGGTGGCGAGGCGCTGCAGGCTGTCCTCGACCGAGCGCATCACGCCGTCATAGGTATAGTCGAAGATGTACTCCATGGGATGCGCGTCGACGAACGGGCCGGCGTCGATGCCCTTGGCCGGGTCCTTCGCTTTGAGCACGCGGCCGATCTTGGTGGAGAGCACCCAGCTGTCGCGGGGCAGGGGACGCATGATGTGGCCGATGCGGTGCTCGGACATGCCCAGCCCGTAGAAGGGGGCGGTGTCGATGAAGCGGATGCCGGCGCTGTAGGCGGCGAGCAGGGTGGCCTGGGCGTCCTCGTTGGAGCATTTCTGGTAGAGATTGCCGAGCGGCACGCCGCCGAAGCCGTGCACGCTGACCTCCAGCCCCGAGCCGCCGAGCTGGCGCTTTTCCTGCATGTCCATGGTGGTTCTCCCCGATTGTCGTTGGCGGGTGCCGGTCCTGGTGGTGCCGGCGACGCCGTCGGCTGTCGCGCTTCTGGAACGCTTGCCCCTTGTCGTTTGCGGTTGACGCTCGCCGTTCTGCTCCGTATCCAAAGTGTGGTCAATCATCATACCAGTTCGTTGCGCCGCCGCTGCAGTCGCGTGGCGAGCTCGACAGTCATGATGGACCAGAGCGCTGCCGGCACGCGACCGGCGCTGCCAATCAGGGAGAGGAAACGATGACAAGGCGCACCCTTACGGCCGTGGCGCTGGCCATGGCTGTGATGCTGGGCAGCGGCGGCATGGCCGCGGCCGACACGGTCCGGATCGGCTACGCCCCCTCGGTCTGGGATCCGTCGGACTTCCATGGGATGATGGGCTCGGGCATCGAGCGCGGCCTGGATGCCGCCGGGGTCGAGTACGAGTTCTTGATCCGGGCCCCCGCCAATCACGTGGCGCACGAGGAGCAGCTCGCCATCGTCGAGGACATGATCGCCGAGGGCCTCGACTACATCATCATCAATCCGACCGACCCCGAGGTGCAGCGGGTCGCCTACGAGCGGGTGATCGACTCGGGCATTCCGCTCATCGTCGGCAACTACAGCGTGCCTTTCCCCGACGACTGGGGCTTTCAGCCGATGATGTTCTCCGGCTACAGCCACTCGGATGCCGGCCTCGTGCTCTGTGCCTATCTCGCCGAGAAGTATGGCGAGGGCATCGAGATCGCCGTCATCCATGGCGCTCCCGGCCATGTCACCTACGACCGGGCGCCCGAGGCCTGCTACGACGGGCACGGCATGACCTTCGTCTACGAGGACTTCGCCGACTACGATCGGCTGCAGGCCTATGACGCCATGGAGCGCATCCTGGTCGCCTATCCCGATGTCGATCTGATCATCGCGACCTCGAGCGCGATGGCCGTGGGCGCGGTCGAGGCCACCATGGCCAATGGCGTCGCCGGCGAGTACCCGATCTTCGGCGCCGGCGGCACCTTCGAGGAACTGCGCTACATCGAGGACGGCCTGCTGACAGCGGCCTGGATCCGCGACCCGGTCGCCATGGGCGAGGCCGTGGGCCAGGCGATCGCCGACCACAGTCGCGGCAACCCAGACGCCGTGCCGCCGGTCTTCAACTCGCCGATCCACATCATCGATTCGGTGGAGGCGATCAACGCGTTCGTCAACCCGGTGCTCTACACCAGCGAGGGCATGGAGTTCCCGCGGCCCTTGCCGAACTGAGCCTGATGGTTCTCCGGGGCGGCCCGGCTTGCGCCGCGAGCCGTCCCGGCACGTCGAGCAGCGGATCAGGCGCCCGGCCCCGGCCGGGTGCTGCCGCGGCCTGCCGGATGGCGGCCGCCGGGCCACAGGGAGGAGACACGCATGGCCGCAGCGGCCCGAGAAACCGAGACACCGGCCCACGCGATCGGCCCCGCGATCGGGGAAGTGGTGCTCGAAGCCAAGAACCTGAAGAAGAACTTCGGCGGCATCCGTGCGGTCGACGATGTCAGCTTCGTGCTCCGCCAGGGCGAGATCCTCGGCATGGTCGGCGACAACGGTGCCGGCAAGTCGACGCTGATCAAGATCATCACCGGTGCCTATCAAAAGGACGAGGGTGAGCTCCTGCTGAATGGCCGGCATGTCGACATCCAGAGCACCGGCCATGCCCGCGAGCTCGGGCTCGAGACGGTCTATCAGTCTTCGGGGCTGGTCGAGGTGATGGACGCGCCGGCCAATCTCTTTCTCGGCCGCGAGAAGCTGAAGGAGGGCTGGCTCGGCAAGTATTTCGGGATGATCGACAAGCGCTTCATGCGCGAGGAGACCCGCAATCTGCTCAAGCAGCTGAACATCACCGTACGCAACTTGCGCGCCCCGGTGCAGACCCTCTCCGGCGGCCAGCAGCAATCGGTGGCGGTGGGCCGCGCCGCCTACTGGAAGGGCAAGATCATCATCCTGGACGAGCCCGCCAACAATATCGGCGTCGACCAGCAGCGTGCGGTGCTCGAGCTGGTTCGCCAGATCCGCGATCAGCACAACATCCCGTTCATCATGATCTCGCACAACATGGAGCACATCTTCCAGGTGGCCGACCGGATCATCGTCATGCGCAACGGCCAGAAGGTCGGCGACAAGCGCGTCGGGGAGACGACCAGAAACGAGATCGTCAGCCTGATCACCGGAGCGCTCGCATGAGCGCCGCCGCACCAGCGCCGGAAGAGCGCTCCGGCCTCTTCGACAGCCTGCGCAACTACCACCCCGACACCGGCCTCCTGATCTCCTCGATCGCGATGCTGGTGGTCCTGGTCACGGTCTTCTCGTTCACCTCCGAACGCTTCTTCAGCCAGGTAGTGATCATCAACATCCTCAATCAGGCATCGCTCTACATCATCGCCGGCGTCGGCATGACCCTGGTCCTCACCTCCGGCGGCATCGACATCTCGATCGGCTCGACGATCGGGCTCACCTCGACCATCATCGGTCTCTTGATGATCGACTACGGCATGCCGGCCCTGGTCGCGCTCGGCGTGGCCTTTGTCGTGGGCGCCCTCTGCGGCGCCTTCAACGGCTTTCTCGTCGCCGTCGTCAAGGTGCCACCGATCATCGTCACCCTCGGCACCCTCACCTTCTTCCGCGGGCTCGCCTATCTCCTGGGTGAAGGCCGGGTCTTCATGCGCTTTGCCGAGCCGTTGCCCTGGATCGGCGACGGCCGGCTCTTCGGCCTGCCGGTGCCGGTCTATATCGCCACGCTGACCGTGCTCGGCGGCCATTTTTTCCTCACCTCGACCCGCATGGGCCAGCGCATCACCGCGGTCGGCGGCAACGAGGAGGCGGCCCGGCTCGCCGGCATCGATGTCGTGCGCACCAAGTTCTTCACCTACGTGATCATGGGCGTGCTCACCGGGCTCACCACCATCGTCATCGTCGGCCGCCAGGACGCGGCCCAGGCCGTCTTCGGCTTCGGCATCGAGCTGCACGTCATCGCCGCCGTGATCCTCGGCGGCACCTCGCTCTTCGGCGGCCGCGGCCTCGTCCTCGGCACGGTGCTGGGGGCCCTGATCCTCGGCGTGCTGGATACCGGCCTGTTGCTCTCGGGCGTCGTCCAGTTCTGGCAACTCGTGGCCTTGGGCATTCTGCTCATCGCGGTCGTCGCCTTCCGGATGGCGCGCGAAAGCACCGAGTTCAAGAGCTGACCAGAGAACGGAGCCGAGGCGCCATGCAAGCCACCGTCGATCGTCCGACCACCGAGCGCCGTGGCCTCGCCGATCACTGGCGTCGATTGAGCGGCGACTATCCCAACTTCACCTCGCTCGCCACGACCGCACTTTTGATGATCAGCTTGATCATCGTGTTCTATCTCGTCAACGAGCGCTTCCTCTCCTGGCGCAACATCGTCATCGTCCTCAATCAGGGGGCTGCCTACATCATCCTCGGTGTCGGCATGACCTTTGTCATCACGACCAAGGGCATCGACCTCTCGATCGGTGCCATCGTGGCGCTCGTCGGCACCACCTTCGGCCTGATCCTGGTCACCTGGCAGCTGCCGGTGATCCTGGCCCTCCTCGCCGGCGTCGCCGTCGGGGCCGCCTGCGGCGCCTTCAACGGCTTTTGCATCGCGAGGCTGAGGGTCCCGCCGCTGATCGTCACGCTGGGCACCATGGCGCTGTTTCGCGGCATCGCCTACGTGGCACTCGGCCACCAGATCCTCTTCGGCTACCCGGACGCCTTCTTGTGGATCGCCAGGGCGCGGATTTTCGGCTTTGCACCTTCCGTCTACCTCGCCTTAGCCGTGGCGATCTGGGGCTGGTACTTCCTCAACGCCACGAAGATCGGCCAGGAGATCATCGCCGTCGGCGGCAACGAGGAGGCGGCCCGGCTCGCCGGCATCGACGTCAACCGGATCAAGTTCGTCACCTACACGATCATGGGCGGTCTCGCCGCACTCGCGGCCTGGGTCTGGGTGGCGAGGCTCAACTCGGCCCAGGCAGCGCTCGCCTATGGGGTCGAGTTCCACGCCATCGCCCTCGTGGTCCTGGGCGGCACCTCGCTGTTCGGTGGCCGCGGCCTGGTCATGGGTTCGCTGATGGGGGCCCTGATCCTGGCGATTCTCGAGAACGGCCTCGTGCTCACTGGGCTCACCTCCTTCGTCCAGCAGGTGCTGTTGGGGCTCATCTTCATCACTGTCGTTGCCTTCCGCACCCTTCAGTTCCGCGAGGGCCAGATCAGCCACTGACATGCCACTTGTCGATTGGAGAAGACCCATGGCCAAGCGCATCATGTTCACCGGCGGCAGCGGCAAGGCCGGCAAGCACGTCGTCCAGTATCTTGTCGAGCACGGCTACGAGGTGCTCAATCTCGACGTGGCACCACTCGACAACCCCAAGGTCCGCACGCTCAAGACCGACATCACCGACTCGGGCAGGTCTTCGTGGCACTCTCGTCCTACATGGGCCTGCACGAGCTCGATCCGTCGCTCAGGCCGCAGCCGGTCGATGCCGTGGTCCACTTCGCCGCCGTGCCGCGGATCATGATCACGCCCGACAACGAGCTCTTCCGCGTCAACACCATGGGCACCTACAACGTCATCGAAGCGGCGGTGACCCTCGGCATCAAGAAGATCGTCATCGCCTCGAGCGAGACCACCTACAGCATTTTCGACCACGAGCCGGTCGACAGGCAGTACTTCCCGCTGGACGAGGAGTACGACGCCAACCCGGCCGATTCCTGCGCGCTCTCGAAGATCTGCAACGAGAAGACGGCGCGGGCCTTCGCCACCAGGAGCGGCTTCGACATCTACGCGCTCAGGATCGGCAATGTCATCGAGCCGCACGAATACGCCGACTGGGGCAGGTATTTCGCCGACCCGGGCTGCAAGAAGCGGCTTGCGTGGAGCTACATCGACGCCCGCGATCTGGGGCAAATCACCAGGCTGTGCATCGAGGCGGACAGGCTCGGCTACGAGGTTTTCAACGTCGCCAACAACGAGACGGCCTCGGATCTGCCGACCCGCGGGCTGCTCGAGCGTTTTTATCCGAATGTTCCCTTGAAGATCGACGATCTCGGCGAGTACGAGACGCTGCTCTCCAACCGGAAGGCCAAGCGAATGCTGGGCTTCGCGCCGGAGCATTCGTGGCGCAACTACTACCGGGCCTGATCGGACCAGAGCGGCGCCAGGCGGCCCGCCCGGCAACTGCCTGGGCCGGCCCTCATCCGAGCCTCGTTGGCCTCAATTGGCCATTTCGGTCTTGGCGACCGCGACCTGCTCGGCGATCGCGGCATGGGCTTCGGCCGCGGCCTCGGCCGGGTCGCGATCCTGGAAGGCCACCTGCTGCACCGCGCGGGCGTAGAGGTTGCTGTTCCAGACGACGCTGACGAACGGGTTGACCACGCCGGTCTCGCGGATGGTGCAGGTCGCGGGGTCGATGCCGCCGCCGTTGAAGATCTGGTTGTAGGCGAACGCGGCGGTCGGATAGGTGACCTCGAAGAGGATGTCGCCATAGGCCTGGATCTGCGGCGACTGCGAGCTCTTCAGCATCTCGATGCCGGCCTCGGTCGCCGGCGGGTAGAGCATCGGCGTCGTCTCGGTCAGCTTGGTCGCGTTCTCGGGCGTGAAGATGTACTGCACCCACTTCTTCGACTCGTCGATCGCTTGCGAGCTGTTGAAGACCGAGACGTAGCGGCCGCCCTGCTCGGTCACCCGCATCTTGCCTTCGGGCATCGGCACCACGCCGATGTTCGCGACGAGGTCCGGGTTCTGCCTGAAGGTGAGGTCGAGCCCGTGCCAGTAGGCGACCATGGCGGAGCGGCCCGACCAGAAGCTCTCGATCGGCTCGTTGAAGGCCCAGGAGACGGAATCGGGTGGGGTGTATTCGAGCAGATCGGCATAGAACTGCAGGGCCTCGGCCGTGCGCTCGTTGTCGAGCGTCACGTTGAGGTCGGGGTCGAAGAAGTCGCCGCAGTTCTGCCAGAGGAAGACGCCGGCATAGATGGTGGTCGCCCGGTTCTCGCCGCCGGGAAGGGCAATGCCCGCAACCTCGTCGGAATGCAGCGTCTTGGCCGCGTGCAGCAGCTCCTCCCAGGTCGTGGGCGGCTCGAGGCCGGCGGCTTCGAAGAGGTCCTTGCGGTAGTGGAGCTGCGGGCTCGTGCCGGCCTGGTTGATCGAATAGACGTTGTCTTCGTAGACCAGCAGCCGGCCGGGCAGGAAGGCGTCGCGGCCGCCGAGCGCATCGACCACATCGTTCAAGGGCTCGAGCAGGCCGGCAGCGGCGGCGCGGGCAGCCGAGCCGCCATCGGCATGGACGACGTCGAGAGGGGCGCCCGCCTGGACGTAGGTGGCGATGCGCTGGTTGATGACGCCGGCGGGTGCTCCCTCGAGGATCACGTCGATGCCCGGGTTCTCGGCGATGAAGGCTTCGACCCAGTTGCGCTGGATGGCGACGACGGTGGGGTCGGTTTCCTGGTTGAGGTAGCGGACGGTCTTGATGCCTTGCGCGTCAGCCAGCTGCGGGGCGGTAAGCGCGGTGGCGGCCAGCAAGGCGGCGCTGGCGAGCAGGCCTCTCTTGATGATCATCTTGTTCTCTCCCTGAACGGTTGAACGGCCGGCGGGCAGATGGGCTACCCGCCAGCCAGAGGGTTACTGCTGGGCGAGCTCGGCCTTGGCGACGTCGATCTGCTCCTGCAGCAGGCGGTGCGCCTCGGCCACGGCCTCGCGCGGGTCGGCATCCTCATAAGCGATCTTCTGGATCGCCCGGGCGTAGAGGTTGCTGTTCCAGAGGTTGGCGATAAAGGGGTTGACGATATTGGTGTCGCGGATGGTGCAGTTCTCGCGATCGACCGCCCCTGCGTGCAGGATCTCGCTGATCGCGTAAGGGTCGGCCGCCCAATGGACGTCGAAGAGGACGTCGCCGAAGGCCTGCATGCTGCCGGCCTCCGAGGTGCGCAGCTGCTCCATCGCGGCCTGCGTTGCCGGCGGGTAGAGCTGCGGCGAGGTCTCGGTCAGCATCGCTGCGTTCTCGGGCGTGAACATGAACTCGATCCACTTCTTGCCGGTCTCGACCGTGGGCGATTCCTTGAAGACCGCGATGTTGCGGGCCCCCATCTGGGTCGCCTTCATCCGGTTGCCGACGACCGGGCCGATGCCGACATTCTCGATCAGGGCCGGGTTCTGCCGGTAGGTGAGGTCCATGGCGTGCCAATAGAGCACCATGGCGGCGCGGCCGGACCAGAAGCTCTCGATCGGCTCCTGGAAGGCCCAGGAGACGGCGTCGGGCGGGGCGTATTGCAGGAGCTCGGCATACATGGCGGCGGCCTCTGCCGTCCGCTCGTGGTCCATGATGAGGTTGAGGTCCTCATCGAACAGGTCGTGGCAGTTCTGCCAGACGAAGAGGGTCGACATGATCGTCGTCATCCGGTTCTCGCCGCCGGCCAAGGCGATCCCGGCGACGTCGTCGGAATGCAGGGTCTTGGCCGCATGCAAGAGCTCTTCCCAGGTCTCGGGCGGCTCGAGCCCGGCGGCCGCGAAGAGGTCCTTCCTGTAGTGGAACTGCGGGATGCCGGCCGACTGGTTCAAGGCATAGACCTGGTCGTCGACGATCAGGAGGCGGTTGCGCAGAAAGCCGTCACGGCCGCCGAGCCGTTCCACCACGTCGTCGATCGGTGCGAGCAGGCCGGCCGCGGCGAGCCTGGCGGAGGAGCCCGGGTCGGAGTGGATGACGTCGAGCGTGGCGCCCGCCTGGACGTAAGTCGCGATCCGCGTGTTGATGACGGTGTTGGGCGCGCTCTCGAGGATGATGTCGGTGCCGGGGTTCTCGGTCACGAACTTCTCGACCCAGGCGCGCTGGACGCGGACCACGTCGGGGTCGGTCTCCTGGCTCAAGAAGCGCACCGTCTCGATACCCTGGGCCCTTGCCGCATCGATTGGCGTCGTGCCGGTGAGTGCTGTGGTGGCGAGCAGTGCCACGGCGGCGAAGAGGTGACGAGGTCGCATAATTCATAGCCTCCTGTTGGTTTTCTTGGATCAGCCGGTGCCGGTCACTTGACGGCGCCGGCACCGAGTCCGGTGACCATGTGCCGGGTGACGAGGGCGAAGAGGAAGAGGACGGGGACGGTGGCCAAGACGCCCGCCGCATTGACCAGGCCCCAGCTATAGACCGAGGTCTCGAGGATCAAGGACGCGATGCCGAGCGAGACCGTGCGCTTGGGCTCGTCGCTGATCAGGACGAGCGAGTAGAGCAGCTCGTTCCAGACGACGACGAAGGTGAAGACGAAGGTGGCGATGATGCCGGGCCAGGCCTGCGGCACGATCACCTTCCTGAACGCCTGAAAGCGCGTGCAGCCGTCGATCATCGCGGCTTCCTCGAGGGCGCGCGGGATCGCCTCGATGTAGGGGCGCAGGATCCATAAAGAGAAGGGAAGCGTGATGGTGAGGTAGGTGATGGCCAAGGCCGGCAGGCTGTTGAGCTGGCCGAGGTTGAACCAGATTCGAAAGAACGGCAGGGCCAACAGGATCGGCGGCAGCATGTAGATGAAGAGCACGCCGAAGGTGAAGGGCCTGGCCCCGATGAACTGAAAGCGGGTGACGGCGTAGACCGAGCACAAGGAGACCACGAGCCCGATGACGCAGGCGATGCCGGCGACCAGGAAGGTATTGAGGAAGTAGCGGGGGAAGGTGGTGAAGTTCCAGAGCTCGATATAGTGCATCACCGTCCAGGCCTTGGGCAGCAATTGCGGCGGCCGCTCGAAGAGCTCGGTGTTGGGCTTGAAGCTCGAGAAGAACATCCAGACCAGCGGCAGCAGCACGATCAGCAGCACGGTGACGGCGCAGAGGGTGAGGACGGCCCGCTCGAAGCGGCGGGCGGCGGGCGAGATGCTGGTCATTTGAATTTCTCCTGCATCCGCTCGTAGAAATACCAGTAGATGATCGACATCGAGACGAGGATGCAAAAGACGATGACGGCAAGAGCGGCACCCCGGCCGAGGCTGAACTCGCCGAAGACGAAGCGGTAGATCAGAAGGGGCAGGGTCTCTGTTCGCCCGAGCGGCCCGCCTTGCGTCAAGAGGAAGACCACCTCGAAATTGTTGAAGTTCCAGATCGTGCGCAGCATGCCGACCACCAGCATGATCGGGATCAGCGAGGGCAGGGTGATGTTCCAGAACTGCTGGAAGCTGGTGGCCCCGTCGACCGAGGCTGCCTCGTAGAGCTCCTGGTCGATGGTCTGCAATTGCGCCAAAAAGACCAGGACCATGAAGGGGAAGTTCTTCCAGGTGTTGACCAGGATGACGCCGAACATCGACCAGTCGAGCGAGCCGAAGGGCGACGCCGCCATCGGCAGGCCGCTCCAGCGGATGAAATAGTTGAGGATCCCGGTCGCGTCGGAGAACATGAACTTCCAGGTCATGGCCGCGACGACATAGGGGACGAGGTAGGAGAACAGCATCGCGCCGCGGATCGGGGTGCGCAGCGGAAACTGCCGGTTCAAGAGCAGCGCCACGGCAAGGCCGATCGCCATCTGCAAAGCGAGGCTGCCGAAGGCGAAGGTGAAGGTGTTCTTGACCGACCGCCCGAACGCCTCGTGCTGGACGACGTTCTGGAAGTTCTGCAGGCCGACGAAGGTCGACTCGGTCGAGAACAGGCCCTGCTGCTGGGTCGAGAGCTGCATGACCTGGGCGATCGGGTAGACCGTGAGGCCGAGGATCAAGGCCACGAGCGGCATGAGCAGCAGGAAGCCCACGAACCGGTCGTGATTGTCTCGCCAGCGATTGCGCTTATGGGCCGGCACCGCTGCCACGGCACCGCCCGCGAGTTGTCTCGCGCTCAACTGACCTCCCTGGTACATCGGTGCGTCGGCTGTTTGAAATGATGATTATACCACCAGCGTCGGCACTGCAACCCGCGAGGAATTCCGCGGACGCCGATCGGCAAGACCGACCTTCTCAGCAGTTGCAGGACGCCGACTGCCACCGCCAGGCATCAGGAATGGATCATCGGGCGGTCATGCAACGACCGCGCGGCACACACCGACGGCCACCGATGCGACGCGGCTCGGCGACCACTTCGCCGCTTTGAACCTGCTCGGGCCGCCCACGACGCCGACATGCCGCTTCACCGGCTTCCGCTGGACGACGAGGGACAGCTGCCGTCGCCGCGGGCGGGTGGTCGCCGAGGCCGAATGGCAGTCCGATCGCGGCGAGAACGGTGCCAACCGCGCCTCGTCGCAACGTCCCTCGCGGCGACCGCACAGGAGGCCCAGACGCTCCACGAGCAGCCCTACTGCGCCCAGGGAGGGATGGAAAATTCGACACAAGGAGTGCCCGACCTCTGCGCCGGGCCTGCCAGCACGAGGTCCATGCGGGCCAACCAACGGCGTCGCTGGCGCGCCTCGTTGGCCTAGGTGCTGCTCACCGCACTGCGCCGCATCGGCCTCGCCCGAACCGAACTCGCCCGCATCGACCATTCTGGGGCCACCTCGCATGCGGACACCATGCGGACACCATGCGGACACCGTTTTGCGGACTCGTGTCCGGTGCTTCGCGGCAGCGCCCAAGAGCCTTGTTCGCCGGGCAATTTGGTGCGCCCCCCGGGACTCGAACCCGGAACCCGCGGATTAAAAGTCCGCTGCTCTGCCAATTGAGCTAGAGGCGCGCCGTGCTGCCGGAGCTATCGGCGATGGGGATGCACCCGTCAAGATGGGGGTGTTCTCAGCCCTGCCAAGGCGGGATGTCGCCCCTGGCCTGGTCGGCGGCGAAGCTTGCGGCGAAGGTCACGAAGCTGCCGGCGTCGATCGCCGCTCGCATCTCTCGCATCATCCACTGGTAGAAATGGAGGTTGTTCGAGGTGAGCAGGATGGCCGCCAGGATCTCGTCGGACTTCACCAGGTGGTGGAGATAGGCGCGCGAATAGTCGCGCGCGGCGGGGCAGTCGCTGGTCTCGTCCAGGGGGCGCGGATCGTCGGCGTGCCGCGCGTTCTTGAGGTTCACCGGGCCCCTCCTGGTGAAGGCCTGGCCGGTGCGGCCGGAGCGGGTCGGCAGCACGCAGTCGAACATGTCGATGCCGCGGGCGACCGCACCGACGATGTCGGCGGGCTTGCCGACCCCCATGAGGTAGCGCGGGCGGTCCTTCGGCAGATGCGGGGTGGTGGCCTCGAGCGTCTCGAACATCACGGCCTGGGGCTCGCCCACGGCAAGGCCACCCACGGCATAGCCATCAAAGCCGATGGCCTCGAGGCCCGCTGCCGATTGCCGGCGGAGGGCGCCGTCGGTGCCGCCCTGGACGATGCCGAAGAGCCCGTGCCCGGGGCGCGGCGTGAAGGCGGCCTTGCAGCGTTCGGCCCAGCGCAGCGACAGGGTCATCGCGCGTTCGACCTCGGCGTGGTCGGCCGGCAGCTTCAGGCATTCGTCGAGTTGCATGGTGATGTCGGCGCCGAGGAGATGCTGGATCTCGATGCTGCGCTCGGGTGTCAGGTGGTGCCGGCTGCCGTCGAGATGCGAGGCGAAGGTGACGCCGTCCTCGGTCAGTTTGCGGAGCTTGGCCAAGGACATCACCTGAAAGCCGCCGCTGTCGGTGAGGATCGGCCCGGGCCAGCGCATGAACCGGTGCAGCCCGCCGAGCCGGGCGATCCGCTCCGCCCCCGGCCGCAGCATCAAATGATAGGTGTTGCCGAGGATGATCTGGGCCCCCGTCGCCTCGACCATCTCGACCGTCATCGCCTTGACCGTGGCAGCGGTACCCACCGGCATGAAGGCCGGCGTCTCGATCACCCCGTGCGCCGTCCGCAGCCGGCCGCGCCGGGCCGCGCCGTCCTCGGCGAGGAGGGCAAAGGCGAGGCTCAAGTGATGGCCCTCGCGCCGGTGATCGGCCGGCCGTCGGCCTGCGTACGAAATTGTTGCAACAGTGGAGGTCCGTGATGTTTTCGAGTGGTGCCGCGTTCGTGCTCTTCAAGGCGATCATCGGCTTCGGCCTGCCGATCGCGTTCGGCCTGCATCAGCTGCATCTCCTGAAGAAGGACAAGGCAAAGGGCAAGCCCGGCCCCGAGGGGCAGCCGCAGGTGGTGGCACAGGGCCAGCCCGCACCGGCGGTCGCCAACCAGGATGAGCCGGTCCCCAAGCGCAAGGCCGCTTGAGGCGGCGGTACACGTCAGGACCGTTCGGGCGGTATCTGCCGTTTCGCGCCAGCAGCGTCGAGGGCAACGTAGGTGAAGCTGCCCTCGGTCACCTTCACGCGTTCGCCATTGCGCGGGCGCGTTACCCAAGTCTCGACCTGCACCGTGAGCGAGGTGTTGCCGACCCGCGACACCGCGGCGTAACAACTGACCACGTCACCGACCAGGACCGGCGCGTGGAACTTCATCGCGTCGATGGCCACCGTGGCGACCCGGCCGCCGGCACGTTCGTAGGCGACGACACCGCCTGCCACGTCCATCTGCGACAAGATCCAGCCGCCGAAGATGTCGCCTGTCGGGTTGGTGTCGGCGGGCATTGCGAGCGTGCGCACTGCCGGCATTCGCTCTGCTGGTGTGGCCGGCTTCCAGCCTCGCTCCATTGTGTTGTGTCCTCCACTTCCGATAGAACCCTGCTTGCCGGCCGCGCCCGAGACGGTCAAGCGGCCGGGCTGCAGAGCGGAGTGATCCCGAGAGCATGCCGGACCTGATCGACCTCGCCCGAGGCAAGGCCAGCCACGACGATTACAACGCCGCCGAGATCGAGGTTCTCGAGGGCCTCGAGCCGGTCCGCCGGCGCCCCGGCATGTATATCGGCGGCACCGACAGCGGCGCCCTGCACCATCTCGTGGCCGAACTGCTCGACAACGCCATGGACGAGGCGGTGGCCGGCTTCGCCAACCGGATCGAGATCGAGCTGGCCCAGGGCAACCGGGTGACGGTCCGCGACAACGGCCGCGGCATCCCGGTCGACCCGCACCCCAAATTCCCGAAGAAGAGCGCCCTCGAGGTGATCCTCACCACGCTGCATTCGGGTGGCAAGTTCTCGAACAAGGCCTACCAGACCGCGGGCGGCCTGCACGGGGTGGGTGTCTCGGTGGTCAATGCGCTGGCCCTCGAGCTCGAGGTCGAGGTCGCGAGGAACAAGACGCTCTGGCGCCAGGCCTATGCCAAGGGTGCCCCCCTGGGGCCGCCGAAGAGCCAGGGGCTGGTGCAAAACCGCCGCGGCACGACGATCAGCTTCGTCCCCGACCCCGAGATCTTCGGCGCCAAGCTCGCCTTCGAGCCGGAGCGCCTGCACCGCATGGCGCGCTCCAAGGCCTATCTCTTTCGGGGTGTGGAGATCCGCTGGGCGTGCGATCCGTCGCTCGTCCAGGGCAAGGCGGTGCCCGAGAAGGACGTCTTTCATTTCCCGGCCGGTCTCACCGACTTCCTCAAGGGCCTGCTCGAGGGGCGCGACACGGTGGTGCCCGAGCCCTTCGCCGGTGAGACCGATCTCGCCGACGGGCAGGGCCGGATCGAATGGGCCGTGGCCTTCCCGATCGACGAGGAGGCCTATCAGGGCTACTACTGCAACACCGTGCCGACGGCCCTGGGCGGCACCCACGAGCATGGCTTTCGGGCGGCCCTGCTCAAGGCCATCCGCAGCCACGCCGAGCGCACCAGCTACAAGAAGGCCGCGGTGCTGACCGCCGACGACATCACCGGCGGGGCCGCGATCCTCGTCTCGCTCTTCTACAAGACCCCGCAATTCCAGGGGCAGACCAAGGAACGGCTCGTCTCGCCCGAGGTGGCGCGGCTGGTCGAGGCCGCGGTCAAGGACCGCTTCGAGCTCTGGCTCGGCGAACACCCGGCCACCGCCACGGCACTGCTCGACCACCTCGTCATGCGCGCCGAGGAGCGCCTCGCCCGGAAGAAGTCGAAGGAGGTCAAGCGGCAGACGGCGACCAGGAAGCTGCGCCTGCCGGGCAAGCTCGCCGATTGCGCGATCGGTGACCGGCCGGGAACCGAGATCTTCATCGTCGAGGGCGATTCGGCCGGCGGCTCCGCCAAGCAGGCGCGGGCCCGAGAGACCCAGGCGATCCTGCCGCTGCGCGGCAAGATCCTCAATGTCGCGAGTGCGACAGCCGACAAGCTCAACGCCAACCGCGAGCTGCAGGACCTGACGACCGCCCTCGGCTGCGGTACCGGCAAGCAGTGCCGGATCGATGATCTCCGCTACGAGAAGGTCATCATCATGTGCGACGCCGATGTCGATGGCGCGCATATCGCGGCCTTGCTCATGACCTTCTTTTTCCGCGAGATGCGCCCCCTGATCGAGCGGGGCCACCTCTACCTCGCCCAGCCGCCGCTCTACCGCCTGAGCCACGGCGCCACCATCGAATACGCTCGCGACGAGGCCGACCGCGCCCGGTTGATGGCGACGACCTTCAAGGGCAAGAAGAACGTCGACGTGGGCCGCTTCAAGGGGCTCGGCGAAATGAATCCTCGGCAGCTCAAGGAAACCACCATGGATCCGGCGACCCGCCAGCTTCTCCAGGTCGGTGTTCATGATGTCGAGGGCAAACCCACCGCCGAGATCATCGAGGATTTGATGGGCAAGAAGCCGGAGCTTCGTTTTCGGTTTATTCAGGACAATGCGAAGCTGGTCGAGGACTTGGACGTTTAGGGAAAAGAGAAGAAGAAATGTGGGGAGGATGATCATCCCCACGCCCCACCGTTACTTCAGGGAGGACGCGAAGATGGGGACCACGATCGACGATGCGACGATACTGCGCCAGCGCTACGGCAGCGTCAGCCGGACGGCAGCGCTCAAGCAACTGCCGAAGCTCGACCAGCACTGCCGCCACTTCATCAGCCGCTCGCCCTTCCTCGTCATGGCGACCAGCGACGCCGACGGCCGCTGCGACGCCTCGCCCAAGGGCGACGCCCCCGGCTTCGTCACCGTCCAGGACGACACCACCCTCTTGATCCCCGACCGCCTCGGCAACAACCGTGTCGACAGTCTGCAAAACATCCTGGCCAATCCGCATGTCGGCCTGATCTTCTTCCTCCCGGGCTACCAGGAGACGTTGCGGGTCAACGGCCATGCCGCGATCAGCACCGATCCTGCCCTGCTCGAGGCCACGGCACACGCCGGCAAGCCGCCCAAGTCGGTGATCGTGGTCACCGTCGAGGAAGCCTACATGCATTGCGGCAAGGCGCTGATCCGCTCGCATCTCTGGGACGCTACCCGGCACATCGAGAAGGGGAGCTTCCCCACGCTCGCCAAGATCGTCAGCGACCAGATCAACGACCTCGACGAAACCGAAGCCGACGCCAAGATCGAAGACGCCTACCAGAACAAGCTCTACTGACGCCGGTGGCACGGCAGGACGACCCGGCGAGGCTCGATCGGCTCGCCGCTACCGCTAGCCTGGCAACGGCCATCCTCCTGACGGCGGCCAAGCTCGTGGCCGCCATCGTTTCCGACTCGCTCGCCGTGCTGGCCTCGATGATCGACAGCCTCGCCGACATCGCGGGCTCGGCCATCACCTTCGTCGCCATCCGCATCAGCCAGCAGCCGCCCGACCGCTCGCACCGCTACGGCCACGGCAAGGCCGAAAGCCTCTCGGCATTGGCCCAGGCCTCGCTCGTCATGGGCTCCGCCGTCTTCGTCCTGATCGGCGCCGGCAACCGCCTCGCCGACCCGCGGGTCATCGACCCCGGCGCCTTCCCGATCATCGTGCTCATCGGCGCCATCGCCGCCACCCTTTGCCTCGTCACCTTCCAGCAATGGGTGGTCAACCGCACCGGCTCGACCGCCATCGCCGCCGACCGCCTCCACTACACCGCCGACTTCGCCACCAACATTTTGGTCCTCCTCACCCTGATCGCCACCGCCCGCTTCGGCATCTTCTGGCTCGACCCGCTGGCCGCCACGCTGGTCGCCCTCTACCTCGCCTGGCAGGCCTTCAAGATCGGCAAGCGCGCCGTCGACACGCTGATGGACCGCGAGCTCGGCCCGGCAGACCGCGCCCGGATCGAGGCCCTGGTGCGCACCCATCCGGACGTCCAGGACTGCCACGACCTGCGCACCCGCAAGGCCGCCAACACCACCTTCATCGAACTGCACATCGAGCTCGACCCCAAGATGACCATCGGCCGGGCCCACAAGGTCACCGACGACCTCGAGGCCAAGCTGACAGGCGCCTTCGGCGAGGCCGAGATCATCATCCACCAGGAACCCGCCGGCCTCGAGGACATCCGCCTCGACCACCGCATCGCCGAAGCCGACGGGCGGCGGTAGGCATCGTCAAAACACTATAGGAATAATAGCCGATAAACGAGCCGCCGTCAAGCGATGGTCAGGATCGTTCGGCAACCGCGCGCCGGCCGGGACGGCCGGTCTATCGCGGAGGTAAGGCCACATCCAAACGTCGATCGCCAAGCCATTGTTTTGGTTCCCTAATAAGGCATCGCCTGCGTCATCCCGCCCCCTTGGGTTCGTTCGCAGAACCCGGGTTCGTTTGTGCGATTCCTGGGTTCCTT
>DAIRDJ010000075.1:0-17797 GCA_036796215.1 Geminicoccaceae bacterium | reverse complement strand
GCCGCTTCTCGTTCAACGTCAAGGGCGGCCGCTGCGAGGCCTGCCAGGGCGACGGTGTCATCAAGATCGAGATGCACTTTCTGCCCGACGTCTATGTCGAGTGCGACGTCTGCCACGGCCGGCGCTTCAATCGCGAGACGCTCGAGGTCCACTACCGCGACAAGTCGATCGCGGATGTGCTCGACCTGACGGTGGAGGCCGCGGCCGCCTTCTTCCGCCCACTCGCCCCCATTCACAACAAGATCAAGACACTGGAAGAGGTGGGGCTGGGCTATATCAAGCTCGGCCAGCAGGCGACCACGCTTTCCGGCGGCGAGGCGCAGCGGGTCAAGCTCGCCAAGGAGTTGTCGCGGCGGGCCACGGGGCAGACCGTCTACATCCTCGACGAGCCGACCACCGGTCTGCATTTCGAGGACGTCAAGAAGCTGCTCGAGGTGCTGCACACCCTGGTCGAGCAGGGCAACACCGTGATCGTCATCGAGCACAATCTCGAGGTCATCAAGACGGCCGACTGGCTCATCGATCTCGGCCCAGACGGCGGCACCGGCGGCGGGCGGATCGTGGCCGAGGGCACGCCCGAGGAGGTGGCGGCGACACCCGGCAGCCACACCGGTGAGTATCTCGCGCGGATGCTGCCAAGGGTAGGCAAGCAGCGCGGGGTGGCGTGAGGCAACGGTGGGCCGAGGTCGCCGAGTTCGTTGGCAAGACAGCGCTTGGGACCGAAAGAATGACCGCCAGCGCCAGAGTGGCATTTCCTTCCGGCTCTGGGGTCCCGATCGAGGCGAAATATCCGCGTACAGACGAAATAGCGAACAAATTCTTACAGGCGAGCGGGTGGCCACCCGATACCTCGACAAGGACTTCGCCTGGTACCACCTCGCGATCCTGCCCAAGTTGCCGAAACCACGCTCGGGCTTGGCCACGGTCGCCGGGCTGACGCCGTGGGGCAGCCGCCACGCATGGCAAGGCGAATGGCGCCAATGATGTCACCCGCATGACCAACCCCATCCACATCGCCCGGAAGGACCCGGCGAAGCTGGTCCTCGAAGGTCTTCACAGCATCAAGCACGCGCATCGTTTCGGTGCCCGGCTGGAGGGGCTCTGGTCCGACCGGCCGGGCGAGGTGCTGGCACTGGCGGGGCGGCTCGCCCCGGACCTCGTGCCGCTGCTAGAAGAGCACCTCGAGCCGGTGAGCGAGGCGGTGTTCGAGGGCTTCAGCACCCGCCCGCCCGAGACCCGCCTGATCGCCGTTGCGCACCGTCCCCGCCCCACGCTGGACGCGATCGGCCGGGGCCCTGTGGTGCTCCTCGACCGGCCGCGTCATCCGGGCAATCTCGGGGCGGTGGTGCGGGTCGCGGCCGCAGCGGAGGCGGCAGGGGTCTGCAGCCTCGGTGGCGTCGATCCCTGGTCGGCAGCGAGCCTGCGGGGGGCCGCGGGCCTGCATGTCGCCCTGCCGGTCCTCGCCATCGAGCGGCTGCCCGAGCTGGACCGGCCGCTTCTGGCACTCGACGACGCAGGCGAGCCGCTCGGTGCCGCCCCCTTGCCGCCCGATGCGGTCTATGCTTTCGGCTCCGAGCGCGACGGCTTGTCAGCGGGTCTCCGCGATCGGGCACTGCGCACCATCGCCATTCCGATGCGCCCGGGGGTCTCCAGCCTCAACCTCGCGACGGCCGTGGCGGTCGTGCTCTACGCGCTGCGGCTCGGCCTCGTGGCTGGCACTGGACAGCGGCCCTCGGGCTCAACATAACTGATGGCGCAGCCTCTCCGGGAGCGTGAACATGGGCATGAAATCCGACATGGGCCTGGGCAACAACGATGGCGGCAAGGATAAGACGACGGGCGGTGCGATGTACAACGAGGTCACCCGGGCGATCAGCGTCTCGGTCGCGCCCTTCTATGTCGAGGAGCAGTCGGAACCCTCGGCCAATCGCTGGGTCTTCGGCTATCGGGTGATCATCGAGAACCAGAGCGCCGCCCCGGTGCAGCTGATCAGCCGGCATTGGCGAATCCTCGACGGGCGCGGCCGGATGATCGAGGTCAAGGGCGAGGGGGTGGTCGGCGAGCAGCCGATGCTCGAGCCCGGCGAAAGCTTCGAATACACCTCGGGCACGCCGTTGCCGACACCATCCGGCATCATGACCGGCAGCTACCAGATGCTGGGTGCCGATGGGCTCTGGTTCGATGTCGAGATCCCGGCCTTCTCGCTCGACGCCCCGGGCAGTGGCGGGACCGTCAACTGAAACAGCCGCTATCGAGCCGCCATCGCCGGCCGCCCGGCCGACGGCAGCCGGCGCGCCGCCGCATCGACGTCACGGCCGTGGTCGACCTGCGGCCGATCGGGATGGTCGTCGGCATCGTGCTCTTGATCATCGCCGGTGCCATGCTGCCGCCGATGCTGGTCGACATCGCCGCCGGCCACGAGGATTGGCAGGTGTTCTTCGTCTCGGCCGGACTCACCGGCTTTGTCGGCCTCTCGCTCGTCCTGATGACCCGAGGCAGCGTGCCCACGGCCGAACTCACCGTCCGCCAGGGCTTCCTGCTCACCACCCTGCTCTGGTTCACGACCACCGTCTTTGCCGCCCTGCCGTTCTACTACTCCAACCTAGGCCTCGGTGCCGCCGATGCCTTCTTCGAGGCGATGTCGGGGATCACCACCACGGGCTCCACCGTGATCACCGGCCTGGAAACGGTGCCCGAGGGCATTCTCATCTGGCGCGCGCTCTTGCAGTGGCTCGGCGGGATCGGGATCATCGTCATGGGCATCGCCATCCTGCCGATGCTCTCGATTGGCGGCATGCAGCTGTTTCGCACCGAAAGCACCGACAGCTCGGAGAAGATCCTGCCAAGGGCGGGCCAGATCGCCGCCAGCATCGCCGTCATCTACCTCGCGATCACGCTCGCCTGCGGCAGCATGTACTGGCTGTTCGGGATGACCGCCTTCGATGCCGCGGCACACGCGATGACCACGGTGGCGACCGGCGGCTACTCGACCAAGGACGCCTCGCTCGGCCATTTCGGCAGTGCCGCGATCGAGTGGACGGCGATCATCTTCATGATTGTCGGCGGCATCCCCTTCGTCCTCTATATCCAGGCGCTCAGGGGCCGCAGCTTCGCCTTCTGGCAGGACGACCAGGTCCGCTGGTTTCTCGGCATCATCGCCGGTGGCACGGGGCTGTTCGTACTTTGGCTCTACCACAGCAGCATGATGACGGGTCACGACGCCATTCGTCACGCCGCCTTCACCACGATCAGCCTGCTCACCGGGACCGGCTATATCTCGACCGACTACAATGCCTGGGGCACCTTCGCCATCGGCCTCGCCTTCTTCCTGACGTGTGTCGGCGGCTGCAGCGGCTCGACCACCGGCGGCATCAAGGTCTTCCGCTTCGCCGTCATCTATCAGGTCGCACGGGTGCAGGTGCTGCGCCTGCTGCAGCCCTCGGGCGTTTTTCGCCCATTCTACAATGGCGAGCCGGTCTCCGATCAGACGGCGATCTCGATCCTCGGCTTCATCTTCGTCTTCGCCCTCAGCTTTGCTGTCCTGGCCCTGCTGTTGGGCTTTCTCGGATTGGACTATCTGACCTCGATGTCGGCAGCGGTGACGGCGGTCGCCAATGTCGGGCCCGGTCTCGGCGACACGATCGGTCCGGCCGGCACTTTCGCCGACCTGCCGGACGCCGCGAAATGGCTGCTCTCGGCCGGCATGCTGCTCGGCCGGCTCGAGCTCTTCACCGTCCTCGTTCTCTTCGCCCCCGCCTACTGGCGCGATTGACCCCGCGGCCCTATCTCAGGGAGCATCATGCGTGGATTGATCGACAAGCTCTTCGCCACGGCGCCCTCACCGGCCGAGGCGCCGACCTCCGACTTCGAGGAGGAGCAGGTGGCCGCGGCCTCGCTTCTGGTCGAGGCGGGGTTGTGCGACGGCAACTTCTCCGCGGCCGACCGCGAGCAGATCAGGAGCATCCTCGAGCGCCGCTTCGAGCTCCGCCCGGCGGTCGCCGCCCGCCTGCTCGACGAGGCCGAGGCCGAGGCCCGGGACGCCGTCGAATGGCACGGCTTCACCCGGGTCGTGAAGGACGCCTACGAGCACGACGAGCGCGTGCATCTGATCGAACTGCTCTGGGAGGTGGCCCTCGCCGACGACGAGCTGCACGACTACGAGGCCTCGCTCATCCGCCGGCTCTGCGGCCTGCTCTACGTCACTGGCCGGGAGAGTGCCGAGGCTCGCAACCGGGCCAAGGCGCGGCTCGGCATCGCCTGACGCCCGCGAGGCCTGGGCTCAGCGCATCTCCCGGACCGAGAAGCGAATTGCATAGACCCGGGCGAGGATGTCCTCCTCGATGTTGAGCGCCACGGCCGGCCGCGGACTAGTCGAGAGGTCGCGCCAGACCTGCTGCCGCTCGATTCCGGCGAACTGGACAAGGTCGCCCTGGTGCCAGTTGCGCGGGAACCAGGCGGCCCTTGCCAAGCAGGCATCGAGATCGGCGGCGAGCCCGCTGAAGGCGCTCTCCAGCATCGTACCATTGCCGCGCTGCACGCGTGGCCCGACGCAGCTGTAGCTGTGCCCGCCGTCGATGGTGCAGCCGCTCAGCCCCTCCGGCACGACAGCACCGGACCATGCCTCACCGCCAAGCGACGTCCCACGCAGGGCCACAAAGCGGCTGGCCTGGGCGTCGACGATGCGCTGGACGGCGTTGCAGAAACGATCGAGCCGGGTGGACCGCAAGCCGTCGGGCTCCGGTTCGGGCTCTGGTGCCACGACCTCGGGGCGCGGCGGTGGGGGTGGGGTTGGCGCCTCGACCGGTGGCCGGGGCGCGCAGGCGGCGATCGCGAGGAGGACCACGAAGGTGAGGCAGCCGAGCAGCTCTTTGAGGCACCTTGGCGGCGCAGTGGCGAGACGGCAGCGCATGGACGAGCTCAGCTGGCGATGGGGATGGTCGTGGATGGCCTTTCGGGACTATTCAGTCGCCCGCTGCCTCGCGCAAGTCCTCGAGGTCGGCGATGCTCACCGAATGCTTGTCGGGCAGGGTCAACAGACCGTCCTTGCGCATCGCGGTGAAGGCGCGACTCACGGTCTCGATGGTGAGGCCAAGAAAATCGGCGATGTCGCTGCGGCTCATCGGCAGGGTCATGGTCTCTCCGGCAGCGACGCCGCGCCGCTCGGCGAGGCCCAGAACAAAGCTCGCGAGCCGCTCGCGCGCCGATTTGCGGCCCAACAGCAGCATCTGCGCCTGGGCTGCCGCGAGTTCGTTGCTGGCGAGGCTCAACAGGCGATGCTCGAGTTCGGGATGGGCTGCCATCGTCTCCAGAAGGGCCGAGCGCCTGAACCGGCAGGCGACCGTCGACGTCACCGCCTCGGCCGAGTAAACGTAGCTCTGGCCGTAGGCGAGACCGATGAAATCGCCCGGAATCATGAACCCGGTGATCTGCCGCCGGCCGTCCGGCATCAGCTTGTAGAGCTTGAGCATCCCGTCGGTCAGCGTGAACACGTCGTCGGCGGGATCGCCCTCCTGGATCAGCTGCTTGCCGGCCTCGATCCGGCGCGGACTGGCGATCGTGCCCATGGCAGAGATGTGGTCGAGATCGAGGGCACCGCACAAGGCCAGTGGTCGCACCTCGCAACCCGCGCAGTCGACCCGGGCCCCGCAGCAATTGGCCGGCCGTCGATCCATCGTCGGTGTTCCTCCTGACGGCCGCCTTCGCGTGTTTCGCCGACCGACACGCCTCCTGGCCGACCGCCCCTGCCACATTCTTTCTATTCGCATCAATTGACCTGGGTCAATGCCGGGGAATGTCACGTGCGGCATAGCATCCACTCATGAGTCCGAGCATCCTCTGCGACACAGCCCTCTCGATGCCGGTCGACGGCATCGACTGGTCATGGCGCTGCCTCGCCGCCGATGGTCTGCCGCCGCTTTTGCCGTTCATCATGGCGGCCGATCCGAGCGGCACGGAGGCCATGGCGTGGCCCAGGGAAGCCGTGGCTTGGCTGGCAAACCGGCCCTGCCGCCGCGGCCTCGTCGGAATCCAGTGCTTGGCCGGCCTGACGCTGGGATTGTTCTTTTTCGCTCGCGAGGAGCGCGCGCGAGAGCTGCCGCGGTTGCGGATCACCCGGCTGCGCTGGCTCGAGCTTGCCCGGCCGCACCGCTCGCTCGATGCCTTGCTCGCCATCCTCGCCGAGACGGCGCGCCTCCTCGGCTGTGGCGATGTCCTGATCGAGCGACAGGCAGCCACCGAGCGAACGGCGCGCAGCGCGCTGGAGATGCGTGCCCGGGCCGCCGGCTATGCGGCGACGCCAGATGGCTGGCATCTGGCGTCGCTGCCCGGGACGCCGACGACCGCGGGTCACGGCCGAGCCGCCGCGGCACTGCACGAGCGATGAACCAGCACCCCGGTCGTTGGGGGTTGGCGCATTTTCGCTCTTGCGTGACCAAAGTTCCAATGACAAAACAATTGTAACGAACAGCAAGACGGTTGCCTTCGACAGGCCTTGATCGTCCTCGCGGTACGCGTCGGCTTCGCGGCGCTCGGTATCATCGGGGCGGTAAAGGCCGAAGAGGACCGTCAACGACGTGATCGACCAACAACGGGGCGGCGGCCAGGGGTCGTCGCTTGTTCGGGCAGGGAGGATACGGAGCCTGCGGCAGTGCCGCGGGAACGCGGCTTCCGTGCTCGCCATAACGAGGAGGCTGCGATGTTCTACGTTCCCAAGAACGCCATCTATCGCCGCGTCGACCGGCGCAAGTTCCTCGAGCTCGGTGGCGGTGCCGCCACGGCCCTTGGGGCCGGCTCGATCGCCGTCGGGCTCAACTCGGTGATCACCCGCCGCCCGGCCTACGCGCAGTCGTCGGACGAGGCCAAGTGGCGCCAGTACGAGGGGTCCAAGCTCGTCTTCATGAGCGAGAACACCCCGCCCTCCTTCGCCATTCGTGACAATCTCCAGCCATTCTACGACCTCACCGGCATCGAGGTCGAGATCCTCACCGACGACCTGCCGGTGGTGCAGCAGAAGGTCGGCATCGATCTCCGCGGTGGCAGCGCCGACTTCCACCTCAACTACGTCCAGGACAAACCGATCGGCGCACCGTTTGCCGACTTCTACGCCGACCTCACCAAGTTGATGGCCGACGACACCCTGCCGCAGGATCCGGACGGCCTCGGCGAGGAGGCCTGGTTCGAGAACTTCCTCACCGTCTGCGGCGTCTACTACGACGAGGGCCGGATAGTCGCCTTCCCCTATGACTGTGCTGTCGCCTGCACCTTCTACCGGCAGGACCTGTTCGAGCAGCTGAGCCCCGATTTCGAGGCCGAGTACGGCTACCGGATGGAGTTCACGCCGGACACCACCTGGAAGAACGTCCAGGATTTCGCCGCCTTCTTCAAGAAGGTGCGCGAGGGCGGGCGCGAGGACATCCCCTACGGCTATGCGCAGCACCAGGGCAGCTTCGCCTGGACCACCCAGCTCGACATCCAGCGGATGCTGTTCGCGCACGGCCAGTGGACGGATTTCGAGGGGGTCGATGACAAGCTCGGCAGTCGCGAGCCCGGCCCAGCCCGCTGGGGCGACGAGCAGTCGGTGCTGATCATGCAGAAGTTCAAGGATCAGGCTGATGTCAGCCACCCGGACAATCTCGCCAATGGCACGCTCGAGCTGAACACGGTCTACCAAGCCGGGCAGATCGCCATGCAGGTGCAGTATCACGAGTTTGCGGCCTCGATCGAGGACGAGACGACCAGTCGGGCGGCCGGTGGCAAGACCGGCTACGCCGTCTGCCCGAAGGGCGAGGCCGACTGGATCGTCAATGGCGGGCAGGCGGTCAACGGCACCAATTGCGGCATCGGCGGCATCGGCATCAATGCCGGGGCGTCCGAGGAGCTGCAGCGCGCCGCCTACCTCTTCGCCATCTGGTCGACCTCGCAGAACACGCAGTTCAGCGTGCTCAAGGGTGTGGGCGGCACGCCGACCCGCAAGGCCGTGCTCGAGATCCCCGAGGTGCAGGCCGCCCGCCAGCGGCCGACCACCATGCCCAACGCGCTGACCTTCGATGCGGTCTACGACCACGGCATCCGCGACCCGCACTTCGTGCTCGGACCGAAGATCCCGGAGGCCAACGAGTACCACAAGATCCTGGCGACCGAGGTGCAGCGCTGCATCGCCGGGCAGAGCACGGCCGAGGAGGCCTGCGAGGAGATCCGCTGGCAGCTCGACGACCTGCACGGGCACTGAGCGCAGTGACGGCGATCCGCCCGGTCCGGCAGACCAGCGCCGGTCCGGGCGGGTCTATCGACAGTGGGCAAGGCGACCGGAATGGCAGTGACCCGGAATGGCGGTGATTAGGGCAGGGGGTGACGGGATCGGTCGCGGTGGCAGCGATGTCGCCGCCGCACGGCTGCAGCCGCCGTTGACCATGCGCGACGGCGTTCGGGTGATCGACGCAGCGCCCAAGGTGCTCAACCCGACCCCGTCCCGCGCCTATTATTTCTACCTGATGATGCCGGCGATCATCGTGCTCGCCTGCATCACCATCTATCCGTTCTTCTGGCTCATCTGGATGAGCCTGCACGACGTCGACGTCGGTGCGGCGAGCGACAAGTGGAACGACTTTCGCAACTGGACGAGGCTGACCCGCGACCGCAAGTTCCTGGACGGCTGGTGGCTGCTCGCCCAATACAGCCTGATGTGCATGACGCTGCAGGTCGGCCTCGGCGTGCTGCTCGCGGTCATTCTCAACCGCTCGCGTTACGAGAAGATCCTGGTCACGGTCTTCCTGATGCCGATGATGATGGCACCGGTCGTGGCCGGGCTGGTCTGGTACTATCTCTACAACTCGACCTTCGGCTGGTACCACTGGCTGATGCAGAGTGCCGGGATGCTCGGCGAGCGCTCGATCCTGGGCGATCCCTCGACCGCGATGCTCGGCATCGTCATCGTCGACACCTGGCAGTGGACGCCGTTGATCACGCTGATCGTGCTTGCTGGCCTGAAGCGCGTGCCGCGCGAGCAGCTCGAGGCCAACATGGTCGACGGTGCGGGCGAGATCCGCAACTTCTTCCAGATCACCCTGCCCAACATCTACCCCTTCCTCCTGATCGCCATCCTCTTGCGGTTCATGGACAATTTCCGCTTCATCGACCACATCCTGGTGCTCACCGGCGGGGGCCCCGCGGACAGCACCAAGATCCTGCCCACCTATCTCTTCGACGTCAGCTTCCAGTTCTTCAAGCTCGGCCGTGGTGCCGCGATCGCGCTCACGCTGCTCGCCGTGACCATCATCCTCGGCCTGATCCTGGTCCGGGTCTTCGAATCGCCCACGGCACAGACCAAGCCGGAGGACAGCTGATGGCCTCCTCCGACATCGTCCAATACCGCTCGCCGCTGCGCACCGCGGTCAATGTCGGCGTTGCGATCTTCCTCGGCGTCTATGTCGTCTGGACGCTGTTGCCGCTGGTTGTGATGTTCGTCTCGTCCTTCAAGGACCTGCTCGAGGCGTTCAACCTGCCGCGCGTGGGCGACTGGGCCGGCATCACGCTCTTCTTCGACTTCACGCCGACCTTCAAGCACTACACCGACCTCTTCGCCGACGGCGCCTTCGGCACCTACATGTTCAACTCGATCGTAGCCTCGGCGGGCTCGGCGATCATCTCGGTCGTCTTGGGCTCGATGTGCGCCTACTCGCTGTCGCGCAACAATTTTCGTGGCAAGCAGGATCTCTTCTTCTGGATCATCAGCACCCGCATGGCGCCGGTGGTCGCGGTCATGGTGCCGCTCTATGCGATCTTTCGCGGCATGGGCCTGGTCGGCACGCTGCCCGGGCTGATCCTCGCCTACACCACCTTCAACCTGCCGTTCGCGATCTGGATGCTCAAGGGCTTTTTCGACAACGTGCCCTATGCCATCGAGGAGGCGCAGATGTGCGACGGTGCGACCCGGTTCCAGGCGTTCCTGTCGATCCTGCCGCTGGTCGCTCCCGGCATCGGCGCCTTTCTCGTGCTCTGCATCCTCTTTGCCTGGAACGACTTCCTCTTCGCCTCGATCATCGGCTCGGGCGGGGCCAAGACCCTGCCGGTCGCGACCAAGGAGCTGGTCCAGCCGCAGAACATCCAGTGGGGCAAGATCATGGCGGCGGGTGTCATCACCACGCTGCCGATGATGTTCTTGGGCCTTCTGATCCGCCGCTACCTGGTCGCCGGTCTCACCATGGGGGCCGTCAAGGAATAGGACGCGCGGCAGCAGCAGCGACGCAATAGCGCAACAGGGACGTCCATGGCTTCAGTGACGATCGACCACGTCTGGAAATACTACGGCACGACCGAGGCGGTGAAGGACCTCAACCTCGACTGTGCCGATGGCGAGTTCCTCTGTGTCCTCGGCCCCTCGGGCTGCGGCAAGTCGTCGACGCTGCGGATGCTCGCCGGCCTCGAGCACATCTCGGCCGGCGACATCAGATTCGGGACGAATCGGGTCAACGACCTGCCGCCCAAGGACCGCGACATCGCCATGGTCTTCGAGAACTACGCGCTCTACCCGCACAAGACCGTGCGCGACAACATCGCCAATTCGCTGCGCCTGCGCGGCATGGGCGGCGCCGACATCGAGCGCCGCGTCAAGAAGGCAGCCGACCTCCTGCAGATCGGCCATCTCCTGGAGCGCAAGCCGCAAGAGCTCTCAGGGGGGCAGAAGCAGCGTGTGGCCATCGGCCGGGCGATCGTCCGCGAGCCGCAGCTCTTCCTCTTCGACGAGCCCATCGCCCATCTCGACGCCAAGCTCCGTGCGCACATGCGGGGCGAGCTCAAGATCATGCAGCGCGAGCTCGGCACCACCATGATCTACGTCACCCACGACCAGCTCGAGGCCCTTTCCATGGCCGACCGGATCGCGGTGATGCACGAGGGTGTGCTGCAGCAGTTCGGCACGCCGCAGGAGATCTACGAGCACCCGGTCAACGAATGGGTCGCGGGCTTCGTCGGCGAGCCGCCGATGAATTTCGTCGAGTGCCGGCTCGAGGAGCGCAACGGCCGCCTGCACATCGTCCACCCGGCCTTCGCCGTGCCCGTGACGCAGGCCCAGGAGGCGATCCTGCGCGACCGTGCGGAGCGACCCGAGATCAAGATGGGGATTCGTCCCGACGAGATCGCAATCAGCCTCGAGCCCGGGACCGATCGGATCGCCTCGAGCGTGCTCGTCACCGAGCCCCTGGGCGGCGACATGCTGGTCGATACCGGCATCGGCGACGAGAAGTTCCTGGTCAAAACCCGCCCCGACTTCGCCGGCCGGCGCGGCGATGCGTGCTACGTGACGTTCAATACCAATCGCTGGCACGTCTTCGCGGCCGACACCGGGATCGCCTATTTCTGATGCGCCCGACCGAGAGTGGATCAGGCGTCGGCGCCAGCCGCTTTTGTCGGCGCGAGCGACTTGTCGAAACGATGCAGGGCGCCTAATAATGATCCGCAACGGAACAGTTGTGCGAAGGGCCATAGCCCCGTCGTTCCACAAGCGAAGAGCAGGGGAGGCAATCGGCGCACGCCGGTCTTGTGCGCGGCGTGCCGACGGCCTTTCCCGCGATGCCATCGGGCACCACAACCGGGAGGTCGACCATGCAATTGAGCCGTGAAGATCTGCTTCAGGCCTACCAGAAGATGCGGTTGATCCGCGAGTTCGAGGATGCAGTCCACGAGGAGTTCTCGGCCGGCAACATCCCGGGCTTCGTTCATCTCTACGCCGGCGAGGAAGCATCGGGTGTGGGTGTGTGCATGCATCTCGACGATCGCGATGCGATCGCCTCCACCCATCGCGGCCACGGCCACTGCATCGCCAAGAACTGCGACGAGCGTGGCATGATGTTCGAGATCTTCGGCCGCAAGGAAGGCTTGTGCGGCGGCAAGGGGGGCTCGATGCACATCGCCGACCTGTCGAAGGGCATGATGGGGGCCAACGGCATCGTCGGCGGCGGCCCGCCCTTGATCTGCGGTGCCGCCCTCTCCGCCAAGTACCTGAAGACCGGCGGCGTGGCGGTGGCCTTCGTCGGCGATGGCGCCTCCAACCAGGGCACCACCTTCGAGAGCTACAATCTCGCCAAGGTGTGGAACCTGCCGGCGATCTTCGTCGTCGAGGACAACGGCTACGCCGAATCGACGGCATCGAAGTGGTCGGTGGCGGGCAGCCAGGTCGATCGCGCCAAGGGCTTCGGCATGAAGGCCTACGAGGTCGACGGCCACGACTTCTTCGCCGTCTGGGAAGCCGCCCGCGAGGCAATCGACCGGGCCCGGAACGGCGGCGGCCCGTCGCTGCTCCACGTCCGCCTCAACCGCTACTACGGCCACTTCGAGGGCGATGCGATCAGCTACAAGGCCCCGGGCGAGATCGAGAAAATCAAGGCGGAGAAGGATGCGCTGATGATCTTCCGCAACCGGGTGACCGAGGCGGGCCTCCTCGACGGCGCCGCCATGGACCAGGTCGACAAGGAGTGCCGTGACCGCGTCCAGCAAGTGCTGGCCGAGGCCAAGGCAGGTGCCATGCCGACCGAGGCCGACCTGCTCACCGACGTCTACACCTCCGCCTACTGAGGAGCGCTGCGATGCCGAAAAAGACCTACCGTCAAGCGATCAACGAAGCGCTACGTCAGGAGATGGAGCGCGACCACCGGGTCATCCTCATGGGCGAGGACGTCTCGGGGGGCATGGGTGCTCCGGGCGAGCAGGATGCCTGGGGGGGGCCCTTGGGGGTCACCAAGGGGATCATGCCGGCCTTCACCCGCGACCGGGTGCTCGACACCCCGATCACCGAGAGTGCGTTCATCGGGGCCGCCGCCGGTGCTGCGGCGACCGGCCTTCGCCCCGTGGCCGAGCTCATGTTCGTCGACTTCATGGGCGTGTGCTTCGACCAGATCTTCAACCAGGCCGCCAAGTTCAAGTACATGTTCGGCGGCAAGGCGGTCGTGCCCTTGACCATCCGCACAATGTACGGCGCCGGGTTCCGGGCGGCCTCGCAGCACAGTCAGTGCCTCTACCCGCTCTTCACCCACATCCCCGGGCTGAAGGTGGTGCTCCCGTCGAACGCCTATGAGGCCAAGGGGCTGTTGATCCAGGCGATCCGCGACGACGACCCGGTGATCTTCTTCGAGCACAAGGCGATGTACGACGAGGAGGCCGAGGTGCCGGACGAGGCCTACACCATCCCGTTCGGCGAGGCGAATGTCACCCGCGAAGGCGACGACGTCACCATCGTCGCCTTCGGTCGGATGGTGAACTTCGCCAACGAGGCCGCCGACAACCTGGCCAAGGCCGGCATCTCCTGCACTGTCGTCGACCCCCGCACCACCTCGCCGCTCGACCGGGACACCATTCTCGAGACCTGCGAGGAGACCGGCCGGGTGGTCGTGGTCGACGAGGCCCACCCGCGCTGCAACATGGCGACCGACATCGCCGCCCTTTGTGCACAGGAGATCTTCGGCGCCTTGAAGGCACCGGTCAAGATGGTCACCGGCTACCACTGCCCGGTGCCGTTCTCGCCGGCGCTCGAGGACCTCTACATCCCCAGCGTAGCCAAGATCGAGGCGGCGGTGCACGAGGTCATGGCGGCAGGCCAGGCCCGGGCCGCCGAATAGCCGACAACGACAAGAAGACGGCGGCGCCCCTCGGGGGCGTCGCCGCAGTTTTTTCGAGTACAGGGAACGCCGGCAGAATGAGCAACGACATCCAGATGATCGTCATGCCAAAATGGGGCCTCGCCATGCAGGAAGGCATGGTCGCCAAATGGCACGTCAGCGAAGGCGACGCGATCAAGAAGGGCCAGGAGATCGTCGACATCGAGACCTCGAAGATCGCCAACGTCTTCGAGAGCCCGATCGACGGCACGATCCGCAAGATCGTGGTCGGCGAGGGCGAGACCGTGCCCGTGGCCTATCTGATCGCGGCGGTGGCCCCGGCCTCGGTGAGCGACGCCGACGTCGATGCCTTTGTCGAGGATTTCAAGGCCAATTTCGTCGTCGCGGATGCCGGTGCCGGCGGGCCCGAGCCCGAGACGGTCGAGACTGAGGCGGGCCGCATCAATTACCTCGCCATGGGTGATGCTGCGGGCGAACCGATCATCTTTCTCCACGGCTATGGCGGTGACCTCAACAACTGGATGTTCAACCAGGAAGAACTCGCGAGCAGCCACACCACCTATGCCATCGATTTTCCAGGCCATGGCGGGTCGACCAAGGATGTCGGCCCCGGCGATCCCGGCCGGCTCGCCCAGGCGGTTACGGCCTTCATGGACACCAAGGACATCAAAAAGGCGCATCTGGTCGGCCATTCGATGGGCGGGGCCGTGGCCCTGCATCTGGCCCTGACCCAGCCGGAGCGCGTCGCCAGTGTCACCGCGGTCGCCCCGGGCGGCCTCGGGCCCGAGATCAACATGGACTACATCAACGGCTTCATCGCCGAGAAGCGGGCGAAGAAGCTCAGGCCCGTGCTCGAGATGCTGGTGCACGACCCGGCGCTGATCTCCAAGGACATGGTCGAAGACGTCTTGAAGTTCAAACGGCTCGACGGCGTCGATGCGGCCTTGACGGCACTGCGCGACGGCTGCTTTCCAGGCGGTGTCCAGGGCGGCAGCGTGCGCGAGGCGTTGAGCCAGCTGACGGTGCCGGCCCGGGTCATCTTCGGCAAGGCCGACCAGATCCTCAGGGCAGCCCACGCCGAGGGTCTGCCGGCCAATGTCGAGGTCACCGTCTTCGACGATGCCGGGCACATGCCCCACATGGAAAAGGCCGCCCAAGTCAATGAGCTCATCCGCGCCCGGGTCAGCTGAGCGCCGTCGGCCCGCCGGTGTGGCGGCCGCGGGCCTCGTCCTCCTCGCGATCCTCGTCGTCCCGGCGTCGGTCGGGGGCCAGTCGGCGCTCGCGACCTGCGCTGCCGAAAGCTCGGCGGCGCGCGACGTCGGTCGCTGCCTGGAAGAGCTCGAGGCCGAGGTCGAGGCTGAACTGGCCCGTGTGCACGCCCGGGCCGAACGTTATTTCGAGGGTCTCGATGCGATCACCGGCCATCCGCACGGCAGCCGCACCGTCGCCCAGGCCCGTACCGCCTTCGCGCTTTTTCGCGAACTCGATTGCCAGCTGGTCGAGATCGACCAGGGGATCGGCAGTGCCGCCGTCCTGCACGGGCGAGCCTGCCGCATCGATCGCGACCGTTCCCGCATCGCCAGCTTGGTCGCGCTGATCGGGGTTGCCGACGCGCCGGAGGTCGAGGCCGAAACGGAGGGCGCCGTGAGCCACCCTTTGCTCGACAGCTCATGGCGCGTGGTCGAGATCGACAGCGAGCCCACTGACCCCGCGATCGAGATCAGCCTGGAGATCGACCGTGCCGGAGCGATCGCCGGGATCGGCGGCTGCAACCGCTATTTCGGCACCGCCGAGATCGATGCCAACGGCGGTTTCGGCTTCGGCCTGCGCGAGATCGGTGCCACCCGGATGGCCTGCCCGGAGCCGGTCATGGACCACGAAAGCCGCTACTTCGCATCTCTGGAGCGGGTCGCGACCTTCGTGCTCGCCGAAGACGCGCTAGAGCTTCGCGATCGCGAGGATGTGGTCCTGGTCCGACTGTCGCGGAAGAGCGATTGAGCCTGCTGCTTCTCCCTCGACGATCGTTCTCTAGGTGTTACATCTCGTCCAGCATCCGGCTGACCCACGGCCGGATATGACTATCCATGTCCGAAGGAGGATCGTCATGGCCATGACCACCCCGGAGACCGAACTCGGCCGTCCCGCCATCCCGTTCAGCCTGCCGAGCACCACGGGCGAGACCGTCACGCTAGAGAGCGCAAGAGGGCCGAACGGGTTGCTCGTCGTCTTCATGTGCAACCACTGCCCCTATGTGAAGGCAATCATCGACCGGCTGATCCGGGACGCCAAGGACCTCGAGCCTCTCGGTATCAACACGGTCGCGATCTCGTCCAACGACGTCGACACCTACCCCGAGGACAGCTTCGACAAGATGAAGGCCTGGGCCGAGGCAAAGCGGTTCCCCTTCCCCTACCTCTTCGACGAGAGCCAGGAAGTGGCCCGGGCCAATGGTGCCGTCTGCACGCCCGACTTCTTCGGCTACGACGCCGACCTCAAGCTCCAGTATCGCGGCCGGCTCGACGAATCGAAGAAGGACACCGCACCCGAGGGAGCCAGGCGCGAACTCTACGAGGCGATGAAAGAAATCGCCGAAACCGGCAAGACCAGCATCCCGCAGATCCCGTCCATGGGCTGCTCGATCAAATGGAAGGCCGCCTGAAAGTGAAGAGAAGAAACGCGGGGAAGATGATCCTCCCCGCACCCCACCAAAATTTAGAGGGGGCGCGGGGGAAATCATTTCCCCCGCATTCTTTCTGACATGGCGTTTGCTGATCTGCGCAGCTTCATCGCGCATCTCGAATCGCGACATCGCCTGGTCCGAGTGAGAGAGCCGGTCTCACCCGTCCTGGAAATGACCGAGATCCAGACGAGGCTCCTGGCAGAGAAGGGCCCGGCCGTGCTCTTCGAGACGGTCGAAGGCTCGTCGATGCCGGTGCTCGTCAACCTCTTCGGCACGGTCGAGCGGGTCGCCTGGGGGATCGGCCGCGAGCCCTCCGAGCTCAGGGCCGTGGGCGAGATGCTCGCCTTCTTCCGCCAGCCGCAGCCGCCCGAGAGCTTCAAGGACGCGCTCGAGCTCGCGCCCTTGATGAAAATTGCGCTCGCGATGCGGCCCAAATCGGTGAGCCGGGCGCCCTGCCAGGAGGTGGTGCTCAAGGGCAGCGAGATCGATCTCGGCGAACTTCCGGTGCAGACCTGCTGGCCGGGCGAGCCGGCACCGCTGATCACCTGGCCGCTGGTGGTCACCAAGGGCCCGTCGGCGGCGCGCGAGGACAAGTTCAACCTTGGCATCTACCGCATGCAGGTGCTCGAGCGCGACAAGACCATCATGCGCTGGCTCAAGCACCGGGGCGGGGCACAGCAACATCGCCGCTGGAAGGCGGAAAAACGCGAGCCGCTGCCGGCAGCCGCCGTGATCGGTGCCGATCCGGGCACGACCATCGCTGCGGTGACGCCGGTTCCGGACACGATGTCGGAGTACCAGTTCGCCGGCCTCTTGCGCGGCAGCCGGGTCGAGCTCGTCGACTGCGTGACCCAGCCCTTGAAGGTCCCCGCCACCGCCGAGATCGTCATCGAGGGCGAGGTCAGCCTCGACGAGACCGCCGACGAGGGGCCCTATGGCGATCACACCGGCTACTACAACTCGGTCGAACCCTTCCCCACGTTCAAGGTGACGGCGATCACCATGCGCCGTGATCCCATCTACCTCTCGACCTTCACCGGCCGCCCACCCGACGAGCCCTCGGTCCTGGGCGAGGCCTTGAACGACGTCTTCCTGCCGCTCTTCCAGCAGCAGTTCCCCGAGGTCGTCGATTTCTGGCTGCCGCCCGAGGGCTGCTCCTACCGGGTGGCGGTGGTGTCGATCAAGAAGGCCTACCCCGGTCACGCCAAGCGGGTGATGATGGGGGTCTGGTCCTATCTCCGGCAGTTCATGTACACCAAATTCCTGATCATCGTGGATGACGACATCGATGCCCGCTCCTGGGACGACGTCATCTGGGCGCTCTCGACCCGGGTCGATCCCGGCCGTGACCTCACCGTGATCGAGGGCACGCCGATCGACTATCTCGACTTCGCTTCGCCGGAATCCGGCCTCGGCGGCAAGCTCGGCATCGATGCCACCAACAAATGGCCGCCCGAGACGCATCGCGAGTGGGGCCAGAAGATCCGGATGGCGGACGAGATCGTCGCCC
>DAIRDJ010000074.1:14008-18117 GCA_036796215.1 Geminicoccaceae bacterium | reverse complement strand
TGTGCGGCCGGCGGTTCTCGGCCTTGACCATGCCGGTCTCGCCCACCGCCTCGATCCGCTGGTCGTAGCCATAAGTTGCCCGCCGGTAGTTGGTGATGCAGGCCTGCCGCCCGGCCGCGGTCTCCATGATGATCATCGCGGTGTCGTGGTCGTTCAGGTCCTTGACCTCCTGGGCGATCAGCGCCTGGGCGAAGCAGGCGACCTTCACGGGTTCCTCGCCCAGGAGATAGCGGGCAAGGTCGAAATCGTGGATCGTCATGTCGCGCAACAGGCCGCCCGCCACCTTCATGTAGGCGACGGATGGCACGTCCGGGTCGCGGCTGGTGATCGTCACCTGCCTGAGATCACCGATCTCGCCCTGCCGGATGGCGTCGTGGACCGCCTTGAAGGAGGGGTCGAAGCGGCGATTGAAGCCGATCATCACCCGGGGCTTGCGATCCTTGATCCTGGCCCAGCAGGCGTCGACCCGGGCGATGTCGAGATCGATCGGCTTCTCGCAAAGCACGGCCTTGCCGGCTTCCACCGAGCGCTGGATCAAATCGATATGCGTGTCGGTCGAAGACGCGATCAGCACCGCATCGACCGCGAGATCGCCCAGCGCCTCGTCGACGCTTCCGGCCAGCCTGGCACCGTGCCTTGCCCCGACCTCGCCGGCTGCCGCCTCCACCACGTCATAAACCCATGCCAGGGCGGCCTTCGGGTGGGCGACCAGATTGTCGGCATGCATGCGGCCGATCCGACCACAACCGAACAAGGCAAAGCGCAGCATCGCAGACCTCCCAAAGCGTGTTTCGGGCTTGGATAGTTTGTTCCGCTTTTCTGCGCAAATGGAATGTACGTTTCATTCCCACTTCACCTCGGCCGCGGACGGCTGTATGGTCCTGGTCGACAACGAACGAGAAGCGGGGAGGGGAGCGATGCAGACGATCCGGTTGACCATGACCCAGGCGCTGGTCAAGTGGCTGATCAACCAGCGGATCGTGATCGACGGGCACGAGCAGCCCTTGTTCCCGGGCGTGTTCGCCATTTTCGGCCATGGCAATGTCACCTGCCTCTCGGAAGCCTTGGAAGCCGTCCAGGACGAGCTACCGACCTGGCGGGGGCAGAACGAGCAAAGCATGGCCTTGGCGGCGATCGCCTATGCCAAGGCGAAGAAGCGCCGCCAGATCATGATCGCCACCTCCTCGATCGGCCCCGGGGCCACCAACATGGTCACCGCCGCCGCCGTCGCCCATACCAACCGGCTACCCGTCCTGCTGCTCTCCGGCGACTACTACATCAGCCGTGCCCCCGACCCCGTCCTGCAGCAGGTCGAGCAGTTCAACGATCCCACGATCTCGGTCAACGACGCCTTCAAGCCCGTGACCCGCTACTGGGACCGCATCACCCGCCCCGAGCAGATCATCCAGTCGCTGCCGCAAGCGGTGGCCACCATGCTCGACCCCGCCGATTGCGGCCCGGCCTTCATCGGCCTCTGCCAGGACACCCAGGCCGAAGCTTATGACTACCCCGTCCGCTTCTTCGAGCCCAAGGTCCACCGCATCCCCCGGCCCCGGCCCGACGTTTTGGACCTGAAGACCGCGGCCCAGCTGCTCAAATCCGCGAAGAAGCCCTTGATCATCGCCGGCGGCGGTGTGCGCTGGTCGGACGCGGAGACCCTGCTCGCGAGCTTCGCCGACCAGCACAACATTCCTGTGGGCGAGACCCTCAACGGCCGCACCATCCTGCTCCAGGATCACCCCATGAACGCCGGCCCCATCGGCATCATGGGCGCCTCCTCCGCCAACGAACTCGCCGCCGAAGCCGACGTGGTGCTGGCCGTCGGCACGCGGCTGCAGGACTTCACCACCGGCTCCTGGACGCTCTTTGCGCCCGACACCCGCTTCATCGGCCTCAATACCGCGCGCTTCGATGCGACCAAGCACCAGAGCCTCGCCGTCGTCGGCGATGCCCGGGTCAGCCTCGAGGAGCTCGGCGCGGCGCTGGGCGACTGGCAGGCCCCTTCCTCCTGGCGCAAGCACAGCCAGGCGCTCTATGCCAAGTGGAACGAGTACATCGACAAGCGCAGCGGCCCGACCAATGCCGAGCTCCCGACCTATGCCCACGTCGTGGGTGCGGTGAACCGCATCGCCACCGATCGCGACCTGGCGCTCACCGCTGCCGGCGGCATGCCGGGCGAGCTCTTGATGAACTGGAAGGCCAAGGGCATCGGCACCTTCGACTGCGAGTTCGGCTTTTCCTGCATGGGCTACGAGATCGCCGGCGGCTGGGGGGCGGCCATGGCCGATCCCTCGCGCGATACCTTCGTCATGGTCGGTGACGGCAGCTACCTCTTGATGAACTCCGACATCTACTCCTCCGTGCTCTCCGGCCACAAATTGATCGTGGTGGTCTGCGACAATGGCGGCTTTCTCGTCATCGACCGGCTGCAGCGGGCCAAGGGTATCCCGTCGTTCAACAACTCGCTGGATACCTGCCGCACCGCCAATGGCGCCTTCCGCGTCGACTTCGCCAAGCATGCCGAATCCATGGGGGCGATCGGCGTGAACGTCAAAAGCATCGGTGACCTCGAGGACGCCGTCCGCCAGGCGAAAAAGGCCGACCGCACCACCGTCATCCACATCGAGATCCACCCGACCGACTGGACCGGCAACGACAACAGCTGGTGGGAGTGCGGCACCCCCGAGGTCAGCGAGCGCGAGGCCGTCAAGGCCGCCCGCGCCGATCACGTCGCCGGCAAGAAGCGTCAGCGGGTGGGGGTCTGAAAGATGCCCATCCGCCTCGGCATCGCCCCAATCGGCTGGTCCAACGACGACCTGCCCGAACTCGGCGGCGACATCACCCTCGAGCAATGCCTGAGGGAAGCGAAGCAGGCCGGCTATAGCGGCGTCGAGAAGGGCGGCAAGTTCCCGATGGACCCCAAGGTCCTGAAGCCCATCATGGAAGACCACCAGCTGGCCCTGGTCTCGGGCTGGTTCTCCGGCCGGCTCCTGGAGTTCACGGTCGACGAGGAGAAGTCCCGGATCAAGGAGCAGCTGGCGCTCTACCAGGCCATGGGCTGCCCGGTCATGGTCTACGCCGAGACCGTTGGCACCGTCCAAGGCCTGATCGACACACCGGTGTCGGAGCGCCCGAAGCTCGAGCCCGACCGGATCAAGCGCTACGGCGAGAAGCTCACGAAGTTCGCCGAGTTCCTGAAGGCCGAGCACTGCCCGATGACCTTCCACCACCACATGGGCACGGTGATCGAGGTCGAGGAGGAGATCGACCTCTTGATGGAGCACACCGACAAATCCGTGGGCCTCTTGCTCGACACCGGCCACCTCACCTTCGCCGGCGGCAACGTCACCGAAACCACCGAGCGCTGGGGCCACCGCATCAACCACGTCCACAGCAAGGACATCAGGAAGGACGTCCTGAAAAAGCTGAAGGCCGAGAACTGGAGCTTCCTCAAAGGTGTGCTCGAAGGCGTCTTCACCGTCCCCGGCGACGGCTCGATCGACTTCGCCGAGTTCATGAAGTCGCTGAAGAAGATCGGCTACTCGGGCTGGGTGGTGGTCGAGGCCGAACAGGACCCGAAGAAGGCCAATCCCCTGAAGATGGCCGAGATCGGCATGGCCGCATTGCAGGAAGCGGCGGCGGGTGCGGGGATCGAGATCGTCGCCTGAGCCGTTCCTGGCCTTCCTGGGCCCTTGCGGCTAGGCTCCTGCCATCACGATACCGCTGTCGGGGAGGGCAGGGCGGATGGTCGAAGGCACGGCGCGCCGGCTCACGGCGATCATGGCCGTCGACATGGCAGGCTACAGCCGGCTCATCGAGCTCGACGAGGCGGATGTCCTCGACCGGCAGAAACGCCACCGCCGCGAGCTGATCGACCCGACCCTCGAGCGCTTAGGTGGTGCCATCGTCAAGACCACGGGCGACGGCCTGATCGCCGCCTTCGCCAGCGTGCAGGACGCCGTCCGCGCGGCCTTGGCCATCCAGGAGGCGATGCAGGAGCGGGAAGGGGCGACCGACGAGGCCCGGCGCATCCTCTACCGCATCGGCATCAATCTCGGCGACGTCGTCTTCGAGGACGGCGACGTCTTTGGCGATGCGGTCAATGTCGC
>DAIRDJ010000074.1:12684-13908 GCA_036796215.1 Geminicoccaceae bacterium | reverse complement strand
AGGCGCCATTCGCCCGACGAGGAGCGGATCTTCAACATGGCGCTGACCATGATCCGCCAGGGCTGGGGCTCACCCAACAGTGCCTTCCGTCACTTCTTCACCCAATCCTTCATGCCGGACGCGCCCCCCGACCAGGCAGCACACTTCGACGAATTGCAGCGCATCGCGATCACGCCGGAGAACGCCGAGCGCATCTGGCAGATGAACGGCGAGATCGACGTTTCGGCGCTCGCGGCAAAGGTCCAGGCCCCAACGCTGGTGCTGCACTGTCGTGACGACCGCATGTGCCCCTTGAGCGAAGGCCGGCGAATGGCCGCCGCCATCCCGAATGCCCGCTTCGTCGAACTCGAGGGCGCCAATCATGCGCTCCTGGCGGACAGCCCGGCCTTCGAGCAGTTCTTCGGTGAGGTGGAGCCGTTCGTGCAGCGCCATGCGGCCGGCTGACGCGTGCCGCGCGTCAATCCGTGCCCGTGACCTCGACCCGGTCGTGCTCGGCCAACTGCTCGAGACCCTCGGCACTGATCGGGTGCACTCGCTCGCGGCCCACGGGCAAAAGGAGGTAGCGCTCGACCGCGTCGCCCGATGCCTCGGCCTCGACCGGCCCAACCGCCAGGGCGCGATAATCGCCCGCCGGCAAGGTCAGCTCGACATCGTCGAACGTCTCGGTCAGGTTTTCCGCCACGTGCAGCATCGAACCGTTGTCGATCGCCATGCCATTTTCCTTTGCTGTCGAAATTACGACATGACTGTAGAGGATGCGACGCTGCGAGTCCACAACCAGGGGTTGATGTGAGCGAAAAAGCCGCGGTCGTCGGCCTGCCGATGTACGATACGCCGGCGCTCGGCCCGGCGCTTGACGCTTTCTGGAATGCCACCCGCGAGGCGCTCATCGCCCAGGGTACTGCCATCGCCCCGGGTACTGCCAGTGTGCCCGAGCGGCTCAGCCGCGACCTCGCGCCCGAGGCGCTCTGGACGGATCCCGACCTCCTCCTCGCCCAGGCCTGCGGCTTGCCGCTCGTCACCCTGCTCGACGGCCGCGTCCGCTATGTCGCAACTCCGATCTACGCTGCCGAGGGCTGCAGCGGCCCCGACTACCGAAGCTGGCTCGTCGTCCGCAACGATTATCCGGCCGCAGGCATCGAGGACCTCAGGGACAGCATCGCCGCCGTCAATGCCCCGCACTCCCAATCCGGCGCCAATGCGCTCCTCGATCTCACCGCCACG
>DAIRDJ010000074.1:0-12584 GCA_036796215.1 Geminicoccaceae bacterium | reverse complement strand
CAATGCCCCGCACTCCCAATCCGGCGCCAATGCGCTCCTCGATCTCACCGCCACGGTCGCCGGCGGCCGCCCGTTCTTTGCGGATGTTCTGGTCACCGGCGCGCATCTCGCCTCCATCGAGGCAGTGCGCAGCGGCCGGGCGGCCGGCGCCACGATCGACTGTGTCACCTGGCACCACCTGGCACCTGAGGCGAAAGCGGGACTGCGCATCCTTGCTGCCAGCCGCACCGCCCCGGCCTTGCCGTTCATCACTGCGCAGCAGACCGAGGACGCCACGCTGGAAGCGCTGCGCCGCGCCATGGCCGAGGCCATCACCGCGGCACCCGACGCGTGCCGCACCCTGGCCCTTGCCGGCGTTGCCGTGAACGAAGCGGCCTATGCCCGCATCCGCACCATGCTCGCGCACGGGCGCCGGAGTGGCTGTGCCCGACTTGCCACAGTGATGCGTGAGCTGCCCTGAACGCGCTGCAATGGAGCCATGCAGGAAAGCCACGTTGTGCCGCAGCGGCGACACGCCACCTCTAGTGCAGCGCAGCAAAACTGCGCGGACCTGATAGTGATTCTTGGAGACGACGACAATGGACGAGATCCGCTTCGACGCCAACGCCTACGATCCGGCACGCGTGAACGCCGTGCTCCGCGAGGCCCGGCGGATGCGCAACGAGGTCATGCGCGACCTCTTCAAGGCCATCTTCGACGGCCGCCTCGTCGCCCGCCTCACAGGCCATCGCGAGCAGCGGCCTGACAACCTGCCACACGGTACCGCCCCGCAAGGCTGACCTCTGGCCGCCCTATAGCCGCCACCCGCCCACCCTGCTAGATCTCTCCCCGCACGATCAAGAACGGGGGGAGAGCAGGGAATGGCCGAGACGAGCAGCCTCGCCGGCAAGATCGCCGTCATCACCGGCGGCACCCAGGGCCTGGGCGAGGCGACGGCCCGCCTGTTCGTCGAACGCGGCGCCGCGGGCATCGTCATCTGCGGCCGCAACGCCGAGCGCGGTGCTTTGGTCAAGGGCGAGCTCGAGATGCTCGGCGCCGACACCGTCTACGTCCAGGCCGACCTCGGCAGTCTCGATGATGTCCGCCGGGTGGCGAAGGCCGCCGACGATGCCTTCGGCCGTATCGATTGCCTGGTCAATGTCGCAGCCATCACCGACCGCGGCACCATCCTGGACACCAGTCCCGAGCTCTACGAGCGGATGTTCGCCATCAACGTCCGCGCCCCCTTCTTCCTGATGCAGGATGCAGCCACCATCATGCGCCGCGAGAAGATCGAGGGCACGATTGTCAACATCCTCTCGATGTCGAGCCACGGCGGCCAGCCCTTCATCTGCGCCTACTCGGCCTCCAAGGCAGCCCTCGCCGGCCTGACCAAGAATGTCGCCTACTCGCTGATGCGCGACCGCATCCGGGTCAACGGCCTCAACATCGGCTGGATGAACACGCCCGGCGAGGACACGATCCAAAAGCGCGAGCACGGTGCTGCCGACGACTGGCTCGAGCAGGCGAAAGCCCGCCAACCCTTCGGCCGGCTGCTCGAAACCAGCGAGGTCGCGAAGGCGATCGCCTTTCTGTCGTCGAGCGAAAGCGGCATGATGACCGGCTCGCTGGTCGATTTCGACCAGTCCATCCTCGGCTGCTACGACGCCCCGCCGCAGCCGGCCGCCAGGTTGTAGAAAGGCGTTCGGGGAGGATCATCCTCCCCACATCTGAGGTGATCCTCAACACTTGGCCGACCCCTTGCAGCCGTGGCCTGGAGCCGCAACTCTCCTTGGCGAAAGCCCGGAGGAGCCCGACCCTTGCCCAGCCCCCGCGATCTCGTCCCTGAAGGCCAGCTGCGCGCGCTCGCCCAGCGCCGCGACGGCCCCGGCCTCGTCTTTCTCGCGACCCATGTCGCGACCCTCGTCCTTACCGGGAGCCTCGTCTGGCTGAGCCTCGGCAGTGCCTGGCTCTGGCCCGCGATGTTCCTGCACGGGGTGGTGATCGTCCACCTCTTTGCCCCCTTCCACGAGACGGCGCATTCGAGCGCCTTCAAGTCCCGCCGGCTGAACGACGCCGTCTACTGGACGACGTCGCTGATCCTCGGCCTGCCGCCGACCCATTTCCGCCTCGAGCACGCAGCGCATCACGCGCACACCTCCGATCCCGACCACGACCCGGAGATGATCACCGCCGGCAATACCGTCCTGGGCTATCTCTGGTACGCGTCCAGCCTGCCCTATTTCTACTACCTCCTCTCCTCGCTGGTCCGGCATCCGTTCGCGGCCTTCACACCGGTCGAGGAGGGCTTCATCCCCGAAAGCCAGCGCCGCCGCGTTCGGCGCGAGGCCTGGGTCATGTGGGCGGTCTATGCCACGGTCGCTGCTGTCTCCGTCGCCACGGCCTCGCTTGCCGCCCTTTGGGTCTGGCTCCTCCCGCGTGTCGTCGCCGAGCCCGTGATGCGGGTCATCCGGCTCTCCGAGCACGGCGCCTGCCCCCTCGTCCCCGACATGCTGAAGAACACCCGAACCGTGCTGACCTTGCGGCCGATCCAGTGGCTCAACTGGAACATGGCCTATCACGCCGAGCACCACAGCCTGCCGGCCGTCCCGTTCCACGCTTTGCCGGCGCTGCACGGCCATCTCGGCCCGCATCTCGCCGAGCTGGAGCACGGCTATGGCCGCACCCAGGCGCGGATCCTCGGCCAGGCGCGCGAGGCCAGGGGACTCGCCGCAGCGCTTCGCAATTGACCGCGCGCCTGCCCGCCGCCTACGCTTCCAGCAGAAAACGCCGGCGCGTCCGGCCCGTGAGGAGGAAGGCACTGATGACCAAGCATTCTGGCACTGCGCTCGCGGGTGCTGCCGCCATAGCCCTTGCCGCCGGCTCGGCGGCCGCCGCGGAGCGCTGGGACATGCCGATGGCCTATCCCGACAGCAATTTCCACACCGAGAACGGCAAGGAATTCGCCGCCTGCGTCGGCGAGGCCACGGGCGGCGAGCTCGAGATCGTCATCCATGGCGGCGGCTCGCTCTTCGGCGGGGCGGACATCAAGCGCGCCGTGCAGACCGGCCAGGCGCTGATCGGCGAGCGGCTGCTCTCGGCGCATGCCAACGAGCACCCGCTCTTCGGCATCGACAGCATCCCCTTCCTGGCATCGAGCTACGAGGATTCGGAGAAGCTCTGGCAGGCCACCCGGCCGGCGCTCGAGGGCCTGCTCGACGACCAGAACATGGTCCTGCTCTACGCCGTGCCCTGGCCGCCGCAGGGGCTCTACACCAAGAAAGAGATCAACGCCGCCGCCGATCTCGAGGGTGTGAAGTTCCGCGCCTACAACTCGGCGACGGCCCGGATGGCCGAGCTGACGGGTGCCGTGCCGGTGCAGATCGAGGCGGCCGAGCTCAGCCAGGCGCTCGCCACCGGCGTTGCCGAGAGCTTCATCTCCTCGGGCTCGACCGGCTATGACAGCAAGGTCTGGGAGCAGCTCACCCATTGGTACGAGGTCAATGCGTGGCTGCCGCGCAACCACATCCTCGTCAACAAGCCTGCCTGGGAAGGCCTCGACGACGCCACCCGCCAGGCACTCAGCGACTGCGCCAGCGAGGCCGAGGGGCGCGGCACGGCGAAATCCGAGGAGCTCAACGACTGGTACAAGGAGCAGCTGGTCGCCAACAGCATGACCGTGGTGCCGCCGGGCGACCAGCTCAGGGCCGATCTCGAGGCGATCGGCGCCACCATGACCGAGGAGTGGCTGGCGCTGGCGGGCGAGGGTGGCAAGAGTGTCATCGACGCCTATCACGGCATGTGACGACCGATGGCGGCGGTGGTGCGCGCGATCCGGTTGGGGCTCGATGCCCTCTACCGTGTCTGTGGCGTCATCGCCGCCCTCTTTCTGCTCGCCGTCCTCTTGATCATCCTCGCCCAGATCGGGGCGCGCTGGCTCGGCCTGCAGTTCCCGGGCTCCACCTCCTATGCCGGCTATGCGATGGCCGGCGCTTCCTTCTTCGCGCTCGCCTACACGCTCAATCATGGGGCGCACATCCGGGTGTCGCTGTTGATCAGCAGACTTACCGGCATGGCCCGGCGGATGGCCGAAGCCTGGTGCCTGCTCGTCGCCACCGGGCTTTCCGCGTATTTCGCCTGGTACGCCATCAAGGCCGTGCAAATCTCGCGGCTGATCAACGATATCAGCCAGGGCCAGGACGCCACCCCCCTCTGGATCCCGCAGCTCGTGATGGCGGTCGGCACCGTGGTCCTCGCCATCGCCTTCGCCGATCACCTGATCCGTGTGCTGCTCGGGCACGAAATCGTGAGCGACGAGCGTCTCCAGAAGTAGCCGCCTCGTCAGCCATGGGCCCTCGTGCTACCTCTTCAGGTGTTGATCAGGAGGACCCGGGCGATGATCCTTGAAGCGGCACCGAGCGACCACCCCCCCTTGCGCGCTGCCATCGATGCCCACTACCGGGCCGACGAGACCGCCTGCGTGCGGGCGCTCCTGGGCGAGCTCGAGCTCGACCCCGAAGCGCAGGACAGGATCGACGCTACCGCCCGCACGCTGGTTCAGGCGGTCCGCGGCCAGCGCCATCGCCCGGGCGGCATCGACGCCTTCCTCCAGGAATACGGCCTCTCCACCCAGGAAGGGGTGATGCTGATGTGCATCGCCGAGGCCCTGCTCCGCGTCCCCGACAACGACACCCAGGAACGGCTGATCCGCGACAAGATCGCCCCCGCCGACTGGGACAAGCATCTCGGCCACTCGCGCTCGCTCTTCGTCAATGCCTCGACCCTGGCCCTGATGCTCACCGGCCGGGTCGTCGGGCTCGGCCGCTTCACTGGCAACGGCTCGCCCGGTGCCCTGGTCGGCCGTCTCGTCGCCCGGCTCGGCGAGCCCGTGGTCAGGGAGGCCGTGGGCCAGGCGATGAAGATCCTCGGCCGCCAGTTCGTCATGGGCCGGACCATCGAGACGGCGCTCGAGCGGGCGAAGACCGCCGAGGCCAAGGGCTACACCTATTCCTACGACATGCTCGGCGAGGCGGCACGCACCGCCCGGGACGCCGAGCGCTACTTCAACGCCTACAAGACCGCGATCGCCAGGATCGGTGCCGCGGCGGGCGGGCGCGGGCCGATCAAGGGGCCCGGCATCTCGATCAAGCTCTCGGCACTGCACCCGCGTTTCGAGCTTGCCCAGAAGAGCCGGGTGATGGACGAGCTCCTGCCCAGGCTCGAAGCCCTGGCGCTGCAGGCGGCCGAACACGACATCGGCTTCAATGTCGATGCCGAGGAGGCCGACCGGCTCGACCTCTTCCTCGACCTCGCCGAGGCCGTCGCCACCAACCCGAAGCTCGCGGGCTGGGACGGCTTCGGTCTCGTCGTCCAGACCTACCTCAAGCGCGCGCCCTTCGTCATCGACTGGCTGCTCGATCTGGCAAAGCGCAGCAAGCGCCGGCTGATGGTGCGCCTGGTCAAGGGTGCCTACTGGGACAGCGAGATCAAGCGGGCGCAGGAGCAGGGGCTCGACGGCTATCCGGTCTTCACCCGCAAGGCCTCGACCGACGTCTCCTTCCTCGCCTGCGGCAAGAAGCTCCTGCACCAGGAGCAGCTGGTCTACCCGCAATTCGCCACCCACAATGCGCACAGCATCGCCAGCATCCTCGACTATGCCGGCAACAGCCGCGCCTTCGAGTTCCAGCGCCTGCATGGCATGGGCGAGGTGCTCTACCACGCGATCGTCGAGTCCGACCGCTTCGGGGTGGGCTGCCGCATCTACGCGCCCGTCGGCCAGCACGAGGACCTCTTGGCCTATCTCGTCCGCCGTCTTTTGGAGAACGGCTCGAACAGCAGCTTCGTCAACCGCCTGCAGGACGACCGCCTGCCGATCGACGAGATCATCGAGGACCCGATCGTCCGCACCCGTGCGGCGGGGGGGCGGCCCCATCCGAGGATCCCGGCGCCGCGGCACATCCTGATGCCCGAGCGGGCCGCCGCCCGCGGCATCGACCTGAGCTCGCCGGGAGCGCTCGCGACATTGCGCGAGCGGATGGTCGAGGTCGACGGCCGCACAGCCACGGCAGGGCCGATCATCAGTGGCAAGGAGGCCACGGACGACCTCCGCCTGGTCCACTCACCGGCCGACCGCGATCGCGTCGTCGGCGAGACCCGGGATGCCACCCCGGACGAGATCGACCGCGCCCTGACGTTCGCCGAGAAGGCCGCCGCCGCCTGGGCTGTGCTGCCCGTCGACGAGCGGGCATCCTGCCTCGAGCGGGCCGCCGACCTCATGGAGGAGCGGTTGCCCGAGCTGATGACGCTCGCCACCCGCGAGGCCGGCAAGACCATGGCCGATGGTGTGGCCGAGGTCCGCGAAGCCGTCGATTTCTGTCGCTACTACGCCGCCCGGGCCCGTGCCGACATGGGCCGGCCCCTGACCCTCAGGGGCCCGCATGCCGGCCACACGGTCGAGCTCATGGGCGGCGGCATCTTCGTCTGCATCAGCCCCTGGAACTTCCCCCTCGCCATCTTCATGGGCCAGATCACAGCAGCCCTCGTCGCCGGCAATGCCGTCATCGCCAAGCCGGCGGAGCAAACCCCGCTGATCGCCGCAGCCGGCACGCGCATCCTGCACGAGGCCGGCATTCCTCCTGACGTGCTGCACCTGTTGCCCGGCGACGGTGCAAAGGTCGGTGCCGCCCTCGTCGCCGATCGGCGGATCGCCGGCGTCTGCTTTACGGGCTCGACCGAAGTGGCACGGGCGATCAACCGCGAGCTCGCCAAACGCAGCGATCGCATCCCGGTCCTCGTCGCCGAGACCGGCGGGCTCAATGCGATGATCGTCGACAGCACGGCCCTGCCCGAGCAGGTGACCCGCGACGTCCTGATCAGCGCCTTTCAGAGTGCCGGCCAGCGCTGCTCGGCCCTGCGCGTCCTCTTCCTCCAGACCGACGTCGCCGACCGCATGCTCGCCATGATCGAGGGGGCGATGGACGAGCTCGTGGTGGGCGACCCGGCGCTGCTCTCGAGCGACATCGGCCCGGTCATCGACGAGGAGGCCAAGGCAATGCTGGAGGCCCACAAGAAACGCATGCTCGGCGAGGCGCGACTGATCAAGGCCATCAAGCCGGGCCCCGGCACGAGTCGCGGCTGCTTCGTCGCCCCCGCCGCCTTCGAGCTCGAGCGGCTCGAGCAGCTGGAGCGCGAGGTCTTCGGCCCGATCCTCCACGTCGTCCGCTACAAGGCCCATCGGCTCGACGAGGTCGTGGATCAGATCAACGCCACGGGCTACGGCCTGACGCTCGGCATCCACACCCGGATCGACGAGACCTGGCAGCGGGTCGCGGCCAGGGCCCGGGTCGGCAACATCTACGTCAACCGCAACCAGATCGGGGCGCTCGTGGGCATCCAGCCCTTCGGCGGCATGGGCCTCTCCGGCACCGGCCCCAAGGCCGGCGGGCCGCACTACCTGCACCGCTTCATGGCGATGCAGGGATCGCCCGAGCCGGCCCCGGAACTCGCCGAGCTCTCGATCGACTTCGGTGCCGTGGCGGGTGCCGTGCACAAGGCGCTGCGCAGCGACGTGCCCGACCTCGAGACACGCGCCCGAATCATCGAGCAGGTGGCGACCTCGACCGGCGGTTCTGCCGCCGACTATCTCCGCTTCTTCGCAGCCGAGGCGCGCGATCTGCTCGAGGCACCGGAGCCGCTGCCGGGCCCCACCGGTGAGCGCAACGAGCTCGGCCTCGAGCGGCGCGGCATCTTCGCCTGCATCGCCCAGGATCTCGATGTCCTGACCGCCCAGGCCGCGGCCGCCTTCGTCACCGGCAACCGGGTGCTGCTCCTCGGCCCCGAGGCCCGCGCCGTCGTCGCCCGCTTCAAGACCGCCGGCCTCGACACCGGTGTCCTGGGTGCCATCCTGCCCGGCGGCGCCGACAGCCTCGAGGACCTGGCGGCCAGCCCGGCGATCGACGGCATCGCCATCGCCGCACCCGTCGCCACGATCAGCCTCGTTGCCAAGGCCATGGCCGCCACCGACGGCCCCATCCGGCCCGTCATCCCCTGGACCACCACCGGCAACGGCATCGGCAGCACCCCCTCCGGCACGCCCCACTACCTGCATCGATTCCTGACCGAGAAGACGATCTCGAACGACACCACGGCCTCCGGCGGCAATGCCTCGCTGCTCGCAATCGGCGGCGAGGAAAGCTGATGTGGGGAGGATGATCCTCCCCACGCCCCACCGAAATTTTGCACAGGTGCCTGGGACAGCGGCCGCCGCAAAGTAACGGAGGGGCTCGGGGAGGTGCTACCTCCCCGATCTACTCGACCACCCGCCGGTAGAGGTGCCATGTCGCGTGGCCGAGCACCGGCAGGACGACCAGAAAGCCGAGCAGGATCGGCACCGCACCGATGAACAGCGCGCCGCCGACGATCAAACCCCAGGCGAGCATCGGTACCGGGTTGGCGGCGAACACCCGAAGCGAGGTCGAAACCGCGGTCGCCACGTCCACCTCGCGATCGAGCAGCATGGGAAAGGCCACGGCCGTGCCGGCGAGGATCGCCAGCGCGAAGAGGGCACCGAGCAGGTTGCCGAGGATGATCAGTGTCCAGCCGGGCCCGGTCGTGAAGAGCTGGTCGAGAAAGGCGCCGGCCTCGAGCGCCACCTCGCCGAAGGTCGACCGATAGAGCGCCAGGGCGACCCAGAGCCAGACGAGGAAGATCAACGCCAGGACCAGACCGAGCCGCAGGATGGCCCACCGATTGCGGGTGCGGCGCACCTCGAACATGTGCCAGAAGCGGACCTCTTGCCCGGCTTCGCGCCGGCGGCTGAGCTCATAGAGGCCGAGTGCCGCGAACGGGCCCAAAAGCGCAAACCCGCCGATCAGCGGAAAGACCAGGGGCAGGAGGCTGTATTGGAAGCTCCAGCGGATGATCACCAGCCCCAGCACGGCATAGATGATCCCGACGAAGAACGCATGGGTCGGGATCGCTCGAAAATCGTCGATCCCCTTGGCCAAGACGTCACGCAGGTCCGCGATGCCGATCCGCCGGATCGCCACGGCTTCGTCCGCCATGCGGGCCAACTGCCCGGAAACCGTTCCCTCGATGCGCTCAGACATGATGCCTCCCGATCGTTGGTGGAGTGATCATGAAGTGTCGAGCCAGCTGGCCCGGCGCGCAAGTCGCAGCCGCTCACGATCCTGTGCCGTGATCGCGCCACAGGCTCGGGGCCGCCGTTGCACGGCAGGGCAAACCGTGCGATCACCCTGCCAGCTTTCGCCCACCAGTCGAGACCCTGATGCGCCTTTCCCGCTACTTTCTCCCTGTGCTCAAGGAAACCCCGGCCGAGGCCCAGATCGTCAGCCACCAGCTCATGCTTCGGGCCGGCATGATCCAGCAGCTCTCGGCCGGCATCTATGACTGGCTGCCACTGGGCTACAACGTGCTGAGGAAGGTCGAGGCCATTGTCCACGACGAGATGCAGCGGGCAGGGGTCATCCCGATCCTGATGCCGACCATCCAGCCGGCCGACCTCTGGCGCGAGAGCGGCCGCTACGAGGACTATGGCAAGGAGATGCTGCGCATCCGTGATCGCCACGAGCGCGACATGCTCTATGGGCCGACCAACGAGGAGAACGTCACCGACATCTTCCGCCGGCACGTGAAAAGCTTCAAGCAACTGCCCTTGAACCTCTACCACATCCAGTGGAAGTTCCGGGACGAGGTGCGCCCGCGCTTCGGTGTGATGCGCGGCCGCGAGTTCCTGATGAAGGACGCCTACAGCTTCGATACCGACTACGCAGGGGCGCAGGCGGCCTACGACAACATGTTCGTGGCCTACCTCAAGACGTTCAAGCGAATGGGCCTCACCGCCATCCCGATGCAGGCGGAGACTGGTCCGATCGGCGGCAATCTCAGCCACGAGTTCCAGATCCTGGCGTCGACCGGCGAGAGTGCGGTCTATTTCGATGCCTCCTTCGAGGACATCGACTTTTCGGCTGACACCTTCGACATCGAGGCCTTGAAGACCCTCTACGCCGCCGCCGACGAGAAGCACGTTCCCGAGAGCTGCCCGGTCCCCGCCGACCGGCTGAGGAGCGGGCGCGGCATCGAGGTCGGCCACATCTTCTACTTCGGCACCAAATATTCCGAGCCCATGGGCGCCACTGTCATCGGCCCCGACGGCGAGACCCGTCCGGTCCACATGGGCTCCTACGGCATCGGCGTGTCGCGGCTCGTCGGTGCGCTGATCGAGGCCAACCACGACGACAAGGGCATCATCTGGCCCGAAGCCGTCGCCCCCTTCCGGATCGGCCTCGTCGATCTCCGCCCCGATGACGCCACCTCGCACGGGCTCGCCGAAAACCTCTACACGAAGTTGCAGGCCGCTGGCGTCGAAACCCTGATCGACGACCGCGAGGAACGTGCCGGGGCCAAGTTCGCCACCATGGAGCTGATCGGCCTGCCCTGGCAGGTCACCGTCGGCCCCCGTGGTGCGAAAGAGGGCAAGGTCGAGCTCAAGTCCCGCCGCACCGGCGAGACCACGGAGCTCTCCCCCGACGCCCTGCTGCAGCGGCTCACCACCTGATGCGGGAGGCCGAGCGCCTCGTCGCCTGGCGCTACCTCAAGCCGACCCGGGGCGAAGGCTTCATCTCCGTCATCGCCGCCTTCGCGCTGGTCGGCATCGCACTCGGCGTCGGCACGCTGATCGTCGTGCTCGCCGTCATGAACGGCTTTCGGACCGAGCTTTTGGGCCGCGTGCTGGGCGTCAACGGCCACGCCACCGTCATCGCCGGTCCCGAAGGCATCGCCGATGATGCCGCCATGGTCGAACGGCTGAGGGCCATCGAGGGCGTCGTCGACGCCATGGCCTATGTCGAGGGCCAGGTCATGGCCTCGGCGGGCGAGATCGCGTCCGGCGCCGTCGTCCGCGGCGTGCGGGCCGAGGATCTGGCGCGGCGCGCCATCTTCGCCGACAACATCGTCGCCGGCTCCTTGGCCGGCCTCGACGAGCCCGACACCATCCTCATCGGCAGCCGCATGGCCCAGCGCATGGGCTTGGGCGTCGGCAGCCAGATCAGCCTGATCTCGCCGCAGGGTGCGGCCACCGCCTTCGGCACCATCCCGCGCATCAAGTCGTTCCGCATCGCCGGCCTCTTCGAGGTCGGCATGTACGAGTACGACAACAATTTCGCCTATATCGGCCGCGAGGACGCCCAGGCCTATTTTCAGCTCGGCGACCGGATCACCGCCGTCGAGGTGCTGGTCACCCAGCCGGAGCAGGTCCAGCGCTGGCGCACGCCGATCGCCACGGCGGCGCAGGGCCAGGGCAGGGTCGTCGACTGGCAACAGCTCAATTCGCACTTCTTCAACGCGCTCGAGGTCGAGCGCAACGTCATGTTCCTGATCCTGACCCTGATCATCATCGTCGCCGCCTTCAACATCATCACCGGCATCACCATGCTGGTGAAGACCAAGGGCCGCGACATCGCCATCCTGCGCAGCATGGGCGCCACGCAAGGCGCCGTGATGCGCATCTTCTTCCTCGCCGGCGCCAGCATCGGCATCATCGGCACGCTGATCGGCCTCGGCCTCGGCGTCACCTTCGCGCTGAACATCGACAGCATCCGCCTCTTCCTCGAGGGCCTGACCGGCGCCGAGCTCTGGTCCGCCGAAATCCGCTTCCTCTCCCGCCTGCCGGCCGAGGTGCGCACCGATGACGTGCTGCGCATCGTGGGCATGGGCCTCGGCCTTTCCTTCCTCGCCACCCTCTACCCCGCCTGGCGGGCCGCCCGCGTCGATCCGGTGGAGGCGCTCAGGTATGAGTGAGACCGTGCTGCAGCTCGCCGGCATCGAGCGCCGCTTTCGCCAGGGCACGGCCGAGCTCCTGATCCTCAAGGGCGCCGATCTCACCCTCGAGACGGGCGAGCTCGTGGCCCTGGTCGGCCCCTCGGGCTCGGGCAAGTCCACGCTGCTGCATATCGCAGCATTGCTCGAGCGCCCCTCGGCCGGCGAGGTCACGATCGATGGCCGGGCCTGCACCAGGCTCTCCGACAGCGAGCGCACCGGGCTCAGGCGCAACCGCATCGGCTTCGTCTACCAGTTCCACCACCTCCTGGCCGACTTCACCGCCCTCGAGAACGTCATGCTCCCCCAGCTCCTCGCCGGCAACAGCAAGCCCGAGGCGAGAACCCGCGCCATCGAGCTGTTGAGCCGCCTCGGCCTCGAGGACCGCCTCGACCACCGCCCCGGCCGCCTCTCCGGCGGCGAGCAGCAACGCGTCGCCATCGCCCGCGCGCTGGCCAACCGCCCGGGCCTGCTGCTCGCCGACGAGCCCACCGGCAATCTCGACCCGAAAACCTCGGCCCAGGTCCTCGACCTCTTGATCGAGATCGTCCGCGAATCCGACACCGCCGCCTTCATCGCCACCCACAACCCCGACATCGCGGCCGCCATGGACCGCACCCTCGAGCTCCACGACGGCAGGCTCCGGCCGTGGGTGGCACCGGCCACGAAGCCGGCGGGGACAACGGCTGCGCGTCAGCCGGCTTGACGAGGAAGCAAGAGAACCGGGGAGCGACTGTCTTGGCTGTCAAGCGGTTTGCCACGGTATTTGG
>DAIRDJ010000073.1:16382-18847 GCA_036796215.1 Geminicoccaceae bacterium | reverse complement strand
AAGGCGGGGCTGGAGAGCTGAAGCGGCGGCAACGGGGGAGTGCCTGATGTTCGAGCGTGTCGAGGTGCCAGAGGCCGAGGCCGATGCCGTCGTCTCGACCGGCCGGCTGCCCGAGCCAGCGCGCGTCGCCCGGCTGGTGCGCGAGGCCCACGAGCGCTACCGTGCCGTCGACGAGGGCGAGGTCGCCGACTACATCCAGGCCCTTGCCCGGGTCGACCGCAGGCTCTTCGGCATCGGCATCGTGGGTGTGAACGGTGCCGTCCACGAGATCGGCGACGCGGCGCACGCGTTCTCGATCCAGAGTGTCTCCAAGCCCTTTGTCTTTGCACTCGTCTGCCAGGCGATCGGAGCGGAGGTCGCAGGCGAGAAGATCGGGGTGCATGCCACGGGCCTGCCGTTCAACTCGGTGATGGCGATCGAGCTCAATGCCGACCGCACCATGAACCCCATGGTCGATGCAGGTGCCATCGCCACGACCAGCCTCGTCCCGGGGGCGACGACCGAGGCCAAGTGGCGGTTCATCCGCGACGGCCTGTCGCGCGTCGCCGGGCGCGCGCTCGGTATCGACCGGGAGGTCTCCGACTCGTAGACCTCGACCAACGGGCGCAATCGCGGCATTGCCCGGCTGCTCGAGGGCTATGAGCGGATGTATGGCGATGCCCTCGAGGCGACCGACCTCTAAACGCGGCAATGCTTGCTCCTGGTCACCGCGCATGATCTCGCGGTGATGGGGGCCACCCTCGCCGATGGCGGGGTCAATCCGCTGACCGGAGAGCGGGTGGTGGGCCCGCCGGTCTGCAAGCGCGTCCTAGCCATCCTGGCAACGGCGCGTCTCTACGAGCACTCCGGCGACTGGCTCTACGAGATCGGCCTGCCCGGGAAAAGCGGTGCGGGTGGCGGCATCGTCACGATTGCCCCGGGCAAGGGTGGGCTCGGCACCTTCGCCCCGCCGCTCGATGCCGCCGGCAACAGTGTGAAGGGGCAGTGCGCGACCAAGTATCTGTCGGAGCGGCTGGGTCTCAACCTCTTCGCGTCGAAGCCGGCGCGCTAGCCGCAGGCCCTGGCGAGAATCGGCGGCGCGGCGTAGAGAGGGGGCCTCGATCCGTCACGCACTGCCTGCTGGAGCCAGCATGTCCGACCTCGACGCCGTCCTCGCCCGTATCGATGCCGATCTGGATGCGGCTCTCGACCGGTTGACGGCGCTCTTGCGGATCAAGTCGATCTCGACCGACCCGGCCTATGCCGCCGCGTGTCGGACGGCAGGCGAGTGGCTGGTGCGCGACCTCGCGAGCATCGGCTTTCAGGCGACCCTCAACGACACGCCGGGCCATCCGATCGTCACCGGCCATGCGCGGGATGCCGGCGGGTCCTCGGCACTCTTCTACGGCCACTACGACGTCCAGCCGGTCGATCCGCTCGAGCTATGGCAGAGCGACCCGTTCGAGCCGGTGCTCGAGACCCGGCCGGACGGCAGCCGCTGCATCCGGGCGCGCGGCGCTTCCGACGACAAGGGCCAGGTGATGACCTTCGTCGAGGCCTGCCGCGCCTGGCGGGCGGTGACCGGCAGGCTGCCGATCTCGGTGAGCGTGGTGCTCGAGGGCGAGGAGGAGTCGGGTGGCGCCAGCCTGCCGCCGTTTCTGGAGGCGCATGCGGGCGAGCTCAAGGCGGATATCGGGCTGATCTGCGACACCGGGATGCTGGATGCGCGCACCCCGGCGATCACGACGATGCTGCGCGGTCTCTGCGGCGAGGAGATCGTCATCGAGGCGGCGAGCCGGGACCTGCATTCCGGCCTCTACGGCTCGGCGGCGCGCAACCCGAACCATGTGCTGGCCCGCATTCTGGCCGATCTGCACGACGAGACCGGCCGGGTGACGATCCAGGGGTTTTACGAAGGCGTGCATGAGCTGGCACCCGAGCTCAAGGCGGCCTGGGACAACCTGCCGGTCGATGCCGCCGATTTTCTGGGGGCGGTCGGGCTGTCGCTGCCGGCGGGCGAGGCGGGCCGGTCGATCTTCGAGCAGACCTGGTCGAGGCCCACGGCCGAGGTCAACGGCATGGGCGGCGGCTACCAGGGCGAGGGGTTCAAGACGGTGATCCCGGCCAAGGCCTCGGCCAAGGTCTCGTTCCGCCTCGTCTTCGACCAGGACCCGCAGCGCATTCGCGAGGCGTTCCGCGCCTTCGTGCGGGCCCGCTTGCCGGCCGACTGCAGCGTGCGGTTCATCGAGCACGGCTCGGGCCGGGCGATCACCTTTCCGATCGACGCCGCCGCCTTCGGCCGGACCCGCGACGCGCTCTCCGCCGAGTGGGGGAGGGAGGCGGTCTTCATCGGCTCGGGCGGGTCCATCCCGGTCGCGCACGAGCTCAAGGAGAAGCTCGGCATGGACGTGGTGCTGACCGGCTTCGCCCTCGACGACGACCGCATCCACAGCCCGAACGAGAAGTACGAGCTCGAGAGCTTCCGC
>DAIRDJ010000073.1:0-16282 GCA_036796215.1 Geminicoccaceae bacterium | reverse complement strand
ATGATGGCGGCCCTGCCGCTCACCGGCGTGATCACGGTCGGCGAGGCGATCGCGGGCTTTGCCGATCCCAACATCGTGCTCATCGCCCTGCTCTTCATCCTCGGCGAAGGGCTGGTCAGGACCGGCGTGGCGCGCCGGCTGGGGGATTGGATCAATGCCAAGGCCGGCGGCAGCGAGCTCGGGCTCGTCGCACTCTTGATGCTCGCGGTCGGCACGCTCGGCTCCTTGATGAGCTCGACCGCGATCGTCGCCATCTTCATCCCGGTGGTGCTCCGGATCTGCCGCAACACCGGGACCGCACCGTCGCGGCTGATGATGCCGATGAGCTTTGCCGCCCTGATCAGCGGGATGATGACGCTGGTCGCGACGGCCCCCAATCTCGTCGTCAATGCCGAGCTGATGCGCCAGGGCGAGGCCGGGTTCGGCTTTTTCACGATCACCCCCTTCGGCGTCGCCGTCCTGGTGCTGGGCACCGCCTACATGCTGGTAGCCCGGCGCTGGCTGCCGGATCATGCGGGAGACCAGGCCCTGGCCAGCCGGCGGCCGACCTTTCGCCTGTTGATCGATCGCTACAACCTGCAGGCGCGGGAGTATCGGGTGCGGATCAAGCCCGGCTCGAAACTGGTCGGCCGGCGGCTCGAGCAGATCGATCTCAGGCAATCAGGGATCAATCTCCTCGCCATCGAGCGGGGGATCGGCCGGGCCAAGCGGCTGTTGCGGCCGGTGCGGACGACCGAGCTTCTCGCCGGCGACATCCTGCTGCTCGACGTTCGCGTCCCGGCGAGCGAGGTGGACGGGCTGATTCGCGAGTTCGGCGTCGAGCTCCTGCCCTTGGGCGCCACGCATCGGCAGCTGATCGATTGTGCCCAGGATCTCGGCATGGTCGAGGCGATCGTGCCGGCGGAATCGAGCCTGATCGGCAAGACCGTGCTCGAGGCCCGGGTGCGCTCGGAAGCCGGGCTTACCGTGGTCGGGCTCCGGCGTGGGCAGGAAGTGATCGGCGAGGGGCTGCTCGAGGAGAAACTCAAGGTCGGCGACACACTGCTCGTGATCGGCTTCTGGTCGCAGATCAAGCGACTGCGGCAGGACACGGGCGAGCTCGTCCCGCTCGAGATGCCGGCCGAGCTCGACGACGTGCTGCCGGCGCACGATCGGGCGCCGCAGGCGCTCGCCATTCTGGCGCTGGTCGTGGTGCTGATGGTCACCGGCTGGCTGCCCAACGTCCATGCGGTGCTGCTCGGCTGCCTGCTCCTGGGTCTGTTTCGCTGCGTCGACACAGGCAGCGCCTACCGGTCGATCAACTGGCAGAGCCTCGTCCTGATCGTCGGCATGATGCCGTTCTCGCTCGCGTTGCAGCGCACCGGTGGCGTCGATCTCGCGGCCTTTGGGCTGCTCGAGCTTTTGGGCGAGGGCTCGCCGCGGCTGGTGCTCGCGGTGATCTTCGTCATCACCGCAGTAATCGGCATGTTCATCTCGAATACGGCAACCGCCATCCTCATGGCGCCGATCGCCCTGGCGATCGCGGCCGATCTCGGTGCCTCGCCCTATCCCTTTGCGATGATCGTGGCCCTGGCGGCGTCGACCGCCTTCATGACCCCGGTCTCCTCGCCGGTGAACACGCTGGTGGTGGGGCCGGGCAATTACCGCTTCGGCGACTTCATCAAGATCGGCGTGCCGTTCAGCGTGATGTCACTCGTCGCCTGCGTTCTCCTGGTGCCGGTGCTGCTGCCGTTCAACCCCTAGCGAGCGCGTGCTACTGGACCGCGTAGCCCTTGGCGGTCATGCAACTCGAGAAGACCTGCTGGTAGCGGGCCTGCTGCTCGGCCTGATTGGCCTCGGCCGCCTGGGTTTCGCGGCGCTCCTCGCGCCGGTCGCTGCGCTGCCGCATCCCGCCGGCGGCAGCACCGGCACGGGCGGCGGAGTCGGTCAGATCCTCGACCTCCCGCTCGTCGGCATCGGTTCGGCCCTCGCGCACCGCACCCATCGCCGCGCCGCGTGCCGCACCGCGCGCCCGCCCGCCCACGGCGGGCCCGCCGGCGTCGGCCGTCGATGGCGAGGCCGAGGGGTGGTAGCCCGACTGGGCCGCGGCCTCGTTGATGCAGATCGCCTGATCGGCCTGCAGTTGCTCGGCACTCTGCCCGGCGGTGGGCGTGATCGTCTGCTGGGCAGCGGCACCGCCGGCCAAGAGCCCTAGACCCAGGCCTATCGCGACGACGGTCATGGAAAAATGGCGCATCGACTGGTCTCCTCCAGCGACGGGCAAGCGGCCCGCGCGATACAGTGCCACCGATCTCGAGGATCGCGGCGGCACCAGCGCCCCAATCGCCCGAGACTAGACCCGCACGGGGTCGTTGGCGAACGGATTGTGCCGATGATGCCAGATGATTACCGCAACGGGGCGTCACGGTTTGGGGGTTCGGCTTGCCTTGCCGTCGCCGAGCCAGCCCTTGCGCCTGAACCACCAGACGAAGCCAGTGGCGATGGCGGCCATCAGGGCCAGGGCCATGGCGTAGCCGAAGGGCCAGTGCAGCTCGGGCATGTTGAAGGGGTGGCTGGTGTCGAAGTTCATGCCGTAGAGGCTGGCGACGAAGCTCATCGGCATGAAGATGGTGGCGATGATGGTCAAGACCTTCATCACCTCGTTGAGCCTGGTACTCTGGCTCGAGAGGTAGACGTCGAGCAGGCCCGAGGTGATCTCGCGGTAGATCTCGACGATGTCCATGAGCTGGACCGTGTGGTCGTAGGCATCGCGCAGATAGGGGCGGGTGGTGGCGGTGACCAAGCTGGTCTCGTCGCGGAGCAGCGCATTCAGCAGCTCGCGCAGGGGCCAGATGGCACGGCGCAGCACGAGCAGGTCGCGCTTGAGGTGGTGCAGCGCCTCGACCTGGTGGCGATCGGGGGCGCTGACGACGCTGTCCTCGAGGGTCTCGATCGCTTCGCCCATGCTCTCGAGGACGGGGAAGTAGCCGTCGATCGCCGCATCGATGAGCGCGTAGGCGAGGTAGTCCGCCCCGGCACTCCTGAGCCGGCCCTTGCCGTGGCGCAGCCGGGCGCGGACCGGCTCGAAGCAGTCGCCGGGCTTCTCCTGGAAGGTGAGGACGTGGCCTTGGCCCACGATCATCGAGACCTGCTCGCCGTCGATGGGTCCGGCTGCGGTCACCATGCGGAAGACGATGAAGAGGTGGTCCTCATAGAGCTCGACCTTGGGCCGCTGGTGGGTGTTGGTGATGTCCTCGACGGCGAGCGGGTGAAGGCCGAACTCGGTGGCCACCTTGCGGATCGCCGCGTGGTCGGCGAGGCCCACGATGTCGACCCAGAGCAGGTTTTCGGCCGTGCGCAGCGCCGGCAAGGCCTCGGCAGCGAGCGATCGGGCCTCGCTGAAGCCGTTCCTTGGCGCGTCGGGGCGAAAGGTGATGGCGGCGATGCTCGTTGCCGCAGCGGTGGGATCGGCGACGAGCTCGCCGGGTGCCGCACCGGGTGCCGCCCGCTTTTTCAGGATCAGCCGGGATTTCCTGCGCCGCATCGAGCACCCCTTTCGCTGTCGCCAAGCCCTTCGCTCATAGCAGACGGAAACGGTGCCGACAGGAGTGCGGCTCGGGGCGGCAACGGAAATTTCTCGCCGATCGGTAAATTTGGCAGTTACATGCGGCGCCAATCTCGGCTCATATGCAGCGTGTCGGGCAGGTGGACGCCGAAGCCGAGCCGTTTCTCGGGCGGCCGGATGGTGAACGTTCGAAGACGGGAGGTGCCGATGGCTCTGGACGAGACCGTGCTCGAAGGCTTTCGCGAGCGGCAGCGGAAGATCCTCGCCGGCAGTGGCAAGGACAAGCTCGCGAAGCGCCACGCCAAGGGCCTGATGAGTGCCCGCGAGCGGCTGCTCTATCTCTTTCAGCCCGATACCTTCCAGGAGGTCGGCGCCTGGGTCACCCATCAGTGCACGGCGTTCGGGATGGACCAGACCCACGTGCCCGGCGACGGCGTGATCACCGGCACGGGCTATGTCGACGGCCGGCAGGTGACCGCCTCGAGCCAGGATTTCATGGTGCTGGGCGGCTCGCTCGGCCGGATGCACGCCGAGCGGATGGTGCATGGCATGGACCATGCGCTCAAGGTCGGCTCGCCCTTCGTGATGATCGCCGATTCCGGCGGGGCGCGGATCCAGGAAGGGGTCGACGCGCTCTCCGGCTACGGCCGGGTGTTCCGGCGCAATGTCGATCTTTCGGGCGTGGTGCCGCAGATTGCGGTGATCGCCGGACCCTGTGCCGGTGGCGCTGCCTATGCCCCGGCGCTGATGGACTGGATCATCATGACCCGGGAGAACGCCCAGCTGTTCATCACCGGGCCGCAGGTGATCAAGTCGGTGACCGGGCGCGACGTCACCATGGATGAGGTCGGCAGTGCGGCGATGCACAGCAGCGTCAGCGGCAATGTCCACTTCGTCGCCGACGACGACCGCCACGCGCTCGACATCACCCGCGAGCTCTTGAGCTACCTGCCGGCCAACAATGCGGTCGACCCGCCGCACGCCCCGGCCGACACGCTGATCCTCGACGACGATCCGGCGCTCGAGGCGCTCGCGCAGGCCGATCCGTCGACGGCGATGGACATGCACGGCATCCTGCGCCGGCTGGTCGACGGCGGCCGCTTCCTCGAGGTGCATGCCGAGTTCGCCCAGAACATCATCGTCGGCTTCGGCCGGGTCAACGGCCTGGTCTCGGGCTTCATCGCCAACAACTCGATGGTCAAGGCGGGCTGTCTCGATATCGACGCCTCCGACAAGGCCGCCCGCTTCATCCGGTTCTGCAACTGCTTCAACATCCCGGTGACCACCCTGGTCGACGTGCCGGGCTTCCTGCCCGGGATCGCCCAGGAGCAGGGCGGGATCATCCGGCATGGTGCGAAGATGCTGTTCGCCTACGGCAGTGCGACGGTGCCCAAGGTGACGATCCTCACCCGCAAGTCCTATGGCGGCGCCTATCTCGCGATGTGCAGCCAGGACATGGGGGCCGATGCGGTCTTCGCCTGGCCCACCGCCGAGGTGGCGGTGATGGGGGCCGAGGGGGCGGTGAGCATCCTCTACAAGAACGAGCTCAAGGCGGCCGAGGACCCGGTGGCCAAGCGGGCCGAGCTGGTCGCGGCCTATCGGGCCGAGTTCGCCTCGCCCTATCTGGCGGCTGCCCGCGGCCACCTCACCGACATCATCGAGCCCGCGAGCACCAAGGCCGTCTTGTCGCTGACGCTGAAGAAGCTCTTGGAGAAGCGCGAGCTCCGGCCGCTGAAGAAGCACGGCAATATCCCGCTCTGAGCGGGTGCGGCAGAGCGGACAGACGATCGTTTTTCAGCTGGAGGCGGCCGGGATGAGTGTGGGCGCGGTATTCGTTCAGGGGCTGATCGGCTACTTCATCACCATCGTGGTGGCGTTGGCGACGGCCGGCCTGATCGCGGGTTTGGTCAAGGGATTGCGAGCCCTCGACAAGGGCCAGCCGGCGCCGGTAGCCGCCCGGCCGGCCTCGTCGGCCATGGCCGTGCCCGACGAGGCCGAGATTGCGCGGCGGGTGGCGGTGGTGGCGGCGGCGGTCACCACGATGGCCGGGCGCACCCGGATCGTGCGCATCGAGGAGGGGGCGGTGCCCGGCTTGTGGCGCACCACGGGACGGGCGATACATCACCGCTCGCACACCCCGCATCGTTGAACCTTGAGCAACGCCGAGGCGACACGGCCTGGCGACACTTTCGAGCCGGCAATTCCGAGACCCGCAGAGCAGGAAGGCGATCGATGGCGAGAATGCGGCACTTGAAGATCACGGTCGAGGGTAAGGTCTACGACGTGGTGGTCGAGGACGTGACCGACGACGACGGCACGTTTTATCCTTCGCCCGGGCTCTCCAGCATTGCGCATCAGCCGCCGGCCGGGGCGGCGTCGGCGCCGGCTGTCGCAGCAGCCGCGCCTGCTGCAGCGGTCGCGGTGGGGGAGAACGACAAGCTCGCTCCCATGGGCGGGATGATCGTCGAGATCCTTGTCAAGGAGGGCGACCAGGTCGAGGCGGGTCAGCAGGTCCTGGTCATGGAGGCAATGAAGATGAAGCAGGTGGTGACGGCGCACCGGCCGGGCACGGTGCGCAAGATCCACGTGGCAGCGCAGCAGGCGGTCGATGCCGGCCAGCCGCTCCTGACCATCGACTGAGGCGGAGAGTGATGGGCGACATCCAGTTTCTGCAGATCTTTCAGGGTGTCGCGACACTCGCCGAGGCCGAACCTTTGATCTTCTGGGGCCGTTTGCTGTTGATCCTGGTCGGCTGTGCGCTCGTCTATCTCGGCCGCCAGGGGGTTCTCGAGGCGCTGATCATGGTGCCGATGGGGCTCGGCATGGCGGCGGTCAATGCGGCCGTGATGTTCGTGCCGCCCAAGATGTCGCTCGAGGTCGATGCCGAGACCGGCCTCGGCATGGGCACGCTCTTTCTCAACCCGCTCGTCTCGGAAGGGGCGCAGTGGGTCGATCTTCTGCAGATCCAGTGGCTGCAGCCGGTCTACGCCTTCACCTTCTCCAACGGCCTGATCGCGTGTCTGGTCTTCATCGGCATCGGCTCGCTGCTCGACGTGGGCTTCGTCATGGCGCGGCCGTTCAAGAGCATGTTCATCGCCCTTTGCGCCGAGCTCGGCACCGTCATCGCCTTTCCGCTCGCCGTTGCCATGGGCCTGTCGCTCGCCGACGCGGCGGCGACGGCGACCATCGGTGGCGCCGACGGGCCGATGATCCTGTTCGCAGCACTCATGCTCTCGGACGATCTCTTCGTGCCGATCACGGTCGTGGCCTATCTTTATCTCGGGCTCACCTATGGCGGCTATCCGTTCCTGATCAAGGCGATGGTGCCCCGCCATATTCGCGGCCTCAGGATGCCGCCGGAGCCACCGACCAAGATCACCGCGGGCGAGAAGACGGTCTTCGCGGTGGTCGCCTGCGTCGCCCTTTGCCTGCTCTTCCCGGTGGCGGCGCCGCTTTTCCTTTCGCTCTTCATGGGGGTGGTGATCCGCGAGAGTGGCCTTCGCCACTACCAGGAGACCTTCAGCGGCCCGGTGCTCTATGGCGCCACCTTCTTTCTCGGCCTGTTGCTCGGCGTGCTCTGCGAGGCGAGCACCATCCTCCGCCCCGAGGTTCTGAGCCTGCTCGTGATCGGGATCATCGCCCTGACCTTCTCCGGCATCGGCGGGCTCGCCGGCGGCTATGTCCTCTACTTCTGGCACAAGCGCCGGGGCGAGGTGTACAACCCGGTGATCGGCATCGCCGGGGTCAGCTGTGTCCCGACCTGTGCCAAGGTGGCGCAGAAGACCGTGGCCGAGGTCACCCCCGACGCCGTGGTCATGCCGCATGCCCTGGGGGCGAGCATCAGTGGCGTGATCACCTCGGCGATCTTCGCCGCTGTCCTGATCACCATCGTCCGCGCCGCCGGTGGCGGTGCCTTTTGAGCAGGTGACGGATCCGGGCAAGCAGCCGAAGCACCCGCCGCGCTGGGCCTACTGGCTCGCCGGTGCTGCCGTCGCCTGCAGCGGTGCGCTGCTCGCCAACAGGCTCTCCGCCGACCTGCCGGTCGCCGACCGGGCTCCCTACTGGCTCGCCGGCACAGCGGTGATCTTTCTGGGCTTGTGGATCCTCAGCAAGGGTACCAGCAGCCGGCAGACCGGACGCGATGATCAGACGGGATGATCAGCCCGCGAACCAGGCCGTTCGATCGCAGCCGCAGCCGACGTCCACGGCAATGCCGTGTGCAGCCGGCGCTGCGCGATAGTCCAGCCAGTCGCTGTCGACGGAATTGGCCACGGGCGCCTTGGACAGCCGCGCTACGGCGGCGAATTTGCGATCACTTCGGTCGAAGCCGTCGAGCGCCGGATCGTCAGGGAACGCGGCGTAGCTGCCGTCGGGGCGGACGGCCAGGATGAAAAGGTCGATCCTGCCAGCTCGATTGAGCACCTCGCGATAGAAGCGATCACCCACGCCGGGCTCTCCGCGCGGATTGAGGTGCCGGCGGTACTCGGACTGGAGTTCGCCATCACTGTCCACGACGATGCGACCGTGCCTCAAGAGCGCGTCGAGAAACTCCACTGCCGCAAGTCTGCAATCGACAGATGGTTGACGACTGCCACGGGCTTCATCCGTGCGGCCATTGGCAACGATCGCTATATTGGTATCGACGACCCGACGCATCAGGCGGTCTTGCGCATCCGCTTCAATCGGGCCTTCTCCGCCGCCACTGTCTCGCCGAAGGCGTCTCCCATGAAGTTATCCGGCCAATTCTCGATCCGGCCGAACATGTCGAGTTCGAGTGGCACCAGGGACGATTTCCCGCCGACAAGGTCACAAAAATAGAGCTTTACGTCACCTGCCGCCGCGCCTTCCTCGGCGATCCGCCGCTGCAGGCGCAACAGGAGATGCTCGGAATGGCTCTCCAGGAGCACTTGCACCTTGCGGTGTCTGGCCACGTTCAAGATGAGATCGGCGAGGTTGGCCTGGGCTAGCGGATGGAGGTGGATTTCCGGTTGCTCCAGGATGACGGTCGAACCTTCGGGCACGTAATAGAGCAGCGTGATGACCGGTAGCACCTGCGAGACCCCGAAGCCCACGTCGGTCAGCAGGACCTCGGCCGAATTCTGTCGTGTGCGCAGTCGCGCCTGCCAGCGGTTGGAGCCTGGTGCGATTTCCGTAACGGTAAAGGTGTCGATCAGGCCCCATCTCCTTCAGCCAGTGCGCGATGATCTCCTGGAAGCTCTTGCGGTGGGCCTTGTGCTTCAGATTTCGCGTCCAGTTGGCTTCGCTCGCTGCGAGGATGGCGTTGATCGCCTTTTCGCCGCGCTGGCCGACGTCGCTGGGTCTGGATCGTGCCCAAAGATAGTCACGGGACGGGTACTGGCGCAGCGGGCCGAGGTAGTAGATGCGGTCGATTGCCTCCTCGTAGGCCAATTCCAGGTCGGACAGAAATCCGGTGTTCTGAAAATAGGTGCGGGCCTGATCGGGAAACGCATAGCTCTTGATCGGACCGGGCAGTGCCCAAGGCCTTCCGGAAGTCCGTTTCAGTGGTGCGCCCAGGCCCTCTTCCTTAAGTTCGAACTGCGTGTCGTCGCCGTTCTTCGTTGTTAGCGAGAAGACCAGCGGCTCGAAGAAATAGCGCAAGAGGCGCGCAGATGGGGCCTGCTGCTTCACGATCACTTCGCTCTCGATGGCAAAGCGCTTGGAGCTTGCCATTGCTGTGCGGCGTTTGCCTTCCGGGTCGAGCAAACGAAGCTCGCCGGGTCTTGCGAAATCGCAGCGGAAACGGATTGCGCGTTCGTTGTCGTGCCGATGGATCGCGTCCGTGATCGTCCCGAGCTGAACGAGATCGCCGTTCAGCTCGAGCGCGATCGACCGATCCGTCGCGTCCTTCGTCTGCTTGAGGAGGAGCAGGAATTGCAGGATGCTGGTCTTGCCGGACGAGTTCGTGCCGAACAGCGCCGTGACCCGGCCGAGCGGCATGTCGACTCTTTCCCAGGTCTTGAAATTGGTGAACTGCAGCCGCTCGAGCATGCGCCTGGATACAATGCCGATCTGACGAGCGTCCACACACACGTTTCGCCCGATGTGTGCGATGGCGCCGGTCTTTAAGACAGGTGTCGGGGCTGCTATGCCTTGTGTCCGCAGGCAGGGAGGCAGGCTTGACGGCGCTTTTTGACGTCCGGCTCGACGACAAATACGTGAAGGACCGGGGCCGGGTGCATCTCACCGGGGTGCAGGCGTTGGTTCGGCTGGTGCTCGAGCAGCGTCGGCGCGATCTGGCGCGGGGCTGGAACACGGCTGGCTATGTGACGGGCTATCGGGGCTCGCCGCTCGGTGCCTTGGATCAGCAGCTGCAGGCGGTGCGGCCGCTGCTCGAGGCGCATCACATCCATCATCAGCCGGGGGTGAACGAGGAGCTGGCGGCGACGGCGTGCCAGGGGACGCAGCAGGTCGAGCTGATCGGCGGGTCCAGGTATGACGGTGTCTTCGCCCTTTGGTACGGCAAGGGGCCGGGGGTCGACCGGTCGGGCGATGCCTTCCGTCACGGCCATCTCTTCGGCACGCACCCCAAGGGCGGCGTGCTGCTGCTCTTGGGCGATGATCATATCTGCGAGAGCTCGACCACAGCGCATCAGTCCGAATACGCGATGGTCGACGCGCAGATCCCGGTGCTCAATCCGGCGGGTGTGCAGGAGATCCTGGAGTATGGGCTCCTCGGGATCGCGATGTCGCGGTTCACCGGTGGCTTGGTGTCCTTGAAATGCGTGCACGACACGGTCGAGTGCACGGAGTCGATCCCGGTCGATCCGGCGAGCCCTGCCATCGTCGTGCCGGCGGAGAGCGAGGTCCAGGCCGGGCCCCGGCATATCGATATGGATACCTCCAAGTCCCTGCCGGCAATGGCGGGCGAGCTCGAGCGCCGGGTGCACACGACCAAGCTCGAGGCGGCCAGGGCCTTTGCCCGAGCGAACGGGCTCGACCGGCTGACGCACGGGGTGGCCGGCGCACCGGTTTGCGTGGTGACCACGGGCAAGTCGTGGCTCGATGTGGTGGTGGCCCTGGAGCTGCTCGGGATCGACGCGGCCGCTGCCGAGGCTTTGGGGCTCAAGGTCTACAAGGTCGGGATGCCCTGGCCCCTGGAGCCGGTCGGGCTCGAGGAGGCGATGCGGGGGGTCGAGCTCGTGCTGGTCGTCGAGGAGAAGCGCGGGCTGATCGAGGAGCAGCTGAAGGCGCTGCTCTATGGTGGCGAGCTTCGGCCGCGGATCATCGGCAAGGCGGACGAGACGGGGGCACCGCTGTTGCCGAGCCACGGGGCCTTGGATGCGGTGCAGATCGCCCGGGCGATCGGCCGGCGGCTGCTCGGGCGGCCGGGGGATGCGGGTCTGACGGAGCGGCTGGCGCAGCTCGACCGGCTGGTCGAGGCGGCGTCGGGCTTCGTGCCGGCGATGGCCCGGCTGCCCTATTTCTGCGCCGGCTGCCCGCACAATACCTCGACCGTGGTGCCGGAAGGCAGCCAGGCGATGGCCGGGATCGGCTGCCACACCATGGCCAACTGGATGGACCGGCGGACCCAGGGGTTCACCCAGATGGGCGGCGAGGGGGCGTCGTGGCTGGGGGCGGCCCCGTTCAGCGAGCGCCGGCATCTCTTTCAGAATGTCGGCGACGGGACGTTCTATCATTCGGGCTCGATGGCGATCCGTGCTGCGGTGGCCTCGGGGCAGAACATCACCTTCAAGATCCTGTTCAACGATGCCGTCGCGATGACCGGCGGGCAGCGGATGGAGCTCGGCAATCTCGGTGTCGCGGCGATCACCCGGCTGCTCGAGGCCGAGGGGGTGAAGGAGATCGCGGTGGTCTCCGACGAGCCCCTGAAATATCCGATCGGCACGGCCTTTGCGCCGGGCGTGCGGCGCTATCATCGAGACGCGCTCGATGCCGTGCAGCGACGGCTGCGGACGATCCCCGGGGTGACGGCCATCGTCTACGACCAGACTTGTGCCGCGGAGAAGCGGCGGCGCCGCAAGCGCGGGACCTATCCCGACCCGGACGAGCGGGTGGTGATCAACGAGCTGGTTTGCGAGGGTTGCGGCGATTGCGGGGTCAAGTCGAACTGTGTGGCGATCCAGCCGCTCGAGACCGTCTTCGGGCGCAAGCGGCGGATCGATCAGTCGGCCTGCAACAAGGACTTCTCCTGCCTCAAGGGCTTCTGCCCGAGCTTCGTCTCGGTCAAGGGGGCAAGGCTCAAGAAGCGCGCGGCGCAGGTGGCGGGCGAGCTGCCCGCACCGCCCGAGCCCGCTGTGCCGGCGCTCGATCGGAGCTACGGGATTCTCGTCACCGGGGTCGGCGGGACCGGGGTGATCACGATCGCAGCACTCCTCGGCATGGCGGCGCATCTCGAGGGCAAGGGGACGGCCGGGCTCGACATGATCGGGGTGGCGCAAAAGGGTGGGGCGGTGGTCTCGCACCTCAAGCTGGCCCCCACGGCCGAGGCGACGGGAGCACCGAGGCTGGCGCCGGGGACGGCTGATCTGGTCCTCGGCTGCGACATGATGGTGGCGGCCGGTCGGGGGGCCGTGCCGCTGATGGCCAAGGACCGCACCCGGGCGGTGGTCAATCTGGACGAGCAGATGACCGGCGATTTCACCCGCGATCCGGACCTGGTCTTTCCGGCCGCCCGGCTGCTCGGCGACATCGAGGCCGCGGCGGGGGAGGTGGCCAGGCTCGACGCCTCGGCACTCGCCCGGCGGCTCTTGGGCGATGCGATCGGCGCCAATCTGCTGCTCGTGGGTTATGCCTGGCAGCGGGGCTGGCTGCCGCTCAGCTCGGCGGCGATCAGCCGTGCGATCGAGATCAACGGGGTCGCGGTAGAGGTCAACCAGCGGGCGTTCTCGTGGGGCAGGCTCGCGGCGCATGATCCGGCGGCGGTCGCGAGGCTGGCGGCGGCACCGGTGCCGCGGCCGCCGGAAGGGCTCGACGAGGTGGTGGCGCATCGCTCGGCGTTTTTGACCGACTACCAGGACGCGGCCTATGCCGAGCGGTATCGGCAGGCGGTCGAGCGGGTGCGGGCGGCCGAGGCGGCTGCTTTGCCGGGGAGCGAGGCGTTGGCCCTGACGGTGGCGCGCCATCTCTTCAAGCTCATGGCGATCAAGGACGAGTACGAGGTGGCGCGGCTCCATTCGGGCGACGCGTTCAAGCGGCAGCTCGAGGCCGAGTTCGCGAGCTGGGATCGGCTCGAGCTGCATCTGGCGCCACCGCTGCTCGCCAGCCGCGATCCGCGGACGGGCGAGCCCTTGAAGCGCCGGTTCGGGCCCTGGATGCTGCGGGCGATGCGGGGCTTGGCGCGGTTCAAGGGGCTGCGTGGGACGCGGTGGGATGTGTTCGGCCGGACGGCGGAGCGGCGGCTGGAGCGGCAGCTGCTCCAGGACTACGACGCGCTGGTGGATGATGTGATCCTGCGGTTGACGCCGGCGAACCAAGGGATTGCGGTGGAGCTCTTGAGCCTGCCGGAGCGCATTCGCGGCTTCGGGCATGTCAAGGAGCGGCACGTGCGGGCGGTGCAGGCGGAGGAGGCGCGGCTGCGGGCGGCGTTCAGGGGGCAGGCGAAGGAGGCTGTTGCGGCGGCGGCTGCGTTAACGGGTCGTTAGGGGTACCGGGTACCATTAACTTGAAGGCTGCGTTGCGAAATGGATGAGGATCGGAGCCCCGGCTGGGACATGCGAGCGATCGCCGAGGCGCGGTTCGGCAGCCTGAAGCCCATGTTCCAGACATTCGGCTGGGAGTGGTCCGGTGCTGGATGGCTGGCTGTCGCAGACTCCCGAATCCTGGCAGAATATGACTCGATTAAGGAGTCTTGCAGCCGTTGGAGACAATCGAGTGACGACTCGAACGGGGACCGCGCGTGAAGAATGCCTAGCCCCGGTGCATCCGGGCGAGATTCTGCTCTACGAGATTCTCGAGCCCATGGGGCTGCGCCAGTACGCGCTGGCCAAGGCCATCGGCGTGCCGCCGCAGCGGATCGGTGAGATCGTGCACGGGCGGCGGGCGGTGACGGCCGAGACGGCCATGCGGCTCGGGCGCTACTTCGGGATGGACCCGCGGTCTGGCTCGACCTGCAGACTCTTTACGACCTGGATGTCGCCGAGGATACGCTGGGCGACCGGGTCGAGCGCGAGGTGACGCCGCGGGCGGCTTGATCGCGGCGAGAGGCTGGTGCCGGCAGCAGGATTCGAACCCGCGACCTACCGCTTACAAGGCGGTTGCTCTACCAGCTGAGCTATGCCGGCCCCATGCGCGGGATTTAGGGAGTCGTGGCCTTGCGCGTCAACGCATAAAGGGCGAGCGAGGCGGCGACCGAGACGTTCAGGCTGTCGATCCGGCGGTCGATCGGGATCGACAGGGTCTCGTCGCAATTCTCGGTCGTGAGGCGCCGCATGCCGTCGCCCTCGGAGCCGATGACCAGGACCCGACGGGGGGCAGGGGGCGCCGCGTCGATGCTGGTGGTGCCCGCGACATCGAGGCCGGTGATGCGGAACCCGGCTTCCTTCAGGCGCTGCAGGGCGCGTGACAGATTCACGACCTCGGCGATCCGCAGCATGTCGAGGGCACCGGATGCGGCCTTGGCGGCGGTGCCGTTGAGCTCTGCCGAGCGACGCTCGGGCACGATCACGGCACCGACGCCAAGGGCCACGGCCGAGCGCAGGATGGCGCCGAAGTTCCTGGGGTCGGTGACCTGGTCGAGGGCCAGGAGCAGGCTGCGCTCCGGCTGGATCGCGATCACCCGCTCGAGCTGCAGGGGCGGCAGAGGCGCCACGTGCATCGCCACGCCCTGATGGACGGCGCCCCGGGGCAGGCGCCTCGCGATCTCATCATTCGGCAGCGGTGTGATCCTGAGGCCGCGCTTGGCGGCGGCGTCGCGGATCCGCGGCATGCCGTCCTCGGATGCCAGGAGCTGATGGCAGGTGCGGCGCTGGTTCTTGATGGCCGCGAGGACCGCGTGCTCGCCGAAGAGCCAGAGCTCGTTCGCGCCCGGCCGATCGGGGCCACGGCGTCCCTCGGCCTTCCGTCCCTCTTCAGGACGTCCCTCCCCGGGGCGTTCGGGGCCGGAGCGCCTCGCGGGTTGCGGCTTGCCGCTGCGGCGGGGGCCGGCACCTGCCGGCGGCCGGGGGCGATCGGACGGCTTGCCCGGTTGACCGGGTCGGTTCTTGGGGGGGCGTTCGGACATCGGGAATCCAAGGCGTGTTGCGGGGCGTCCAGTTGACAAGACGTTGATTTAAGCGATATGCGGCACGACGTTTTCGCCGGAGGCGGGCACCTGGAGGGGTGGCCGAGTGGTTAAAGGCAGCAGACTGTAAATCTGCCCGCGTACGCGTACGTAGGTTCGAATCCTACCCCCTCCACCAAGCCGCCTCGGGCGGGAGCATCGCACAACAGGAGCCGCGGGTGTAGCTCAACGGTAGAGCTCCAGCCTTCCAAGCTGGCGGTGGGGGTTCGATTCCCCTCACCCGCTCCAGATCGATCGCCGCAACGGCGCGGCACTTTGGCCCAGTAAGGTGGAACGGGAACCCGGTCATGGCGAAGGCGAAATTCGAGCGGACGAAGCCGCATGCGAATATCGGGACGATTGGTCACGTCGATCACGGCAAGACGACGCTGACGGCGGCGATCACGAAGATCCTGGCCGAGACGGGTGGGGCGACGTTCATGTCCTACGACAACATCGACAAGGCGCCGGAAGAGAAGGCGCGCGGCATCACGATCAATACCGCCCACGTCGAGTACGAGACGCCGGCGCGGCACTATGCGCATGTCGACTGCCCGGGCCATGCCGACTACGTCAAGAACATGATCACCGGGGCGGCGCAGATGGATGGCGCTATTCTGGTGGTCTCGGCGGCGGACGGGCCGATGCCGCAGACCCGCGAGCACATCCTGCTGGCCCGGCAGGTGGGCGTTCCGGCACTTGTCGTCTTCTTGAACAAGGTGGACATGGTCGACGATCCGGAGCTCTTGGAACTGGTCGAGCTCGAGGTCCGCGAGCTGCTCTCGTCGTACGATTTCCCGGGCGACGACATTCCGATCGTCGCGGGCTCGGCCCTGGCGGCGCTCGACGGCTCGAACGACGCGCTCGGCAAGGCCAAGGTGCTGGAGCTGATGCAGGCGGTCGACGACTACATTCCGCAGCCGGAGCGGGCGGTCGACCAGGCGTTCTTGATGCCGATCGAGGACGTGTTCTCGATCTCGGGCCGCGGCACGGTGGTGACCGGGCGGATCGAGCGCGGCATGGTGAAGGTGGGTGACGAGATCGAGATCGTCGGCATCCGCACCACGACCAAGACGACCTGCACCGGTGTCGAGATGTTCAGGAAGTTGCTCGACAGTGGCCAGGCCGGCGACAATGTCGGTGTGCTGTTGCGCGGCACCAAGCGCGACGATGTCGAGCGCGGCCAGGTGCTGGCCAAGCCCGGCTCGATCAAGCCGTTCACCAAGTTCAAGGCCGAGACCTATGTCCTGACCAAGGAGGAGGGGGGCCGGCACACGCCGTTCTTCACCAACTACCGGCCGCAGTTCTATTTCCGGACGACCGATGTCACCGGCACGGTGCAGCTGCCCGAGGGCACGGAGATGGTGATGCCGGGCGACAACGTGACGATGAACGTCGAGCTGATCGCGCCCATCGCGATGGAGCAGGGCCTCAGGTTCGCCATCCGCGAGGGTGGCCGGACCGTGGGTGCGGGTGTGGTTGCCGAAATCGTCGGCTGA
>DAIRDJ010000072.1:0-19230 GCA_036796215.1 Geminicoccaceae bacterium | reverse complement strand
AATCAAAAGTTGCGCAATCTACCTGTCGTCAACTGTCTCAAGGCCTCGGTGGTGACGAGGTCAGCGGGTGGCGCTGGGCGGCGGCGTCGGGATTGGAGGGCGCCAGCTGCGCTCAACGCTGTGGCTGCACGTCCTTGGCGGCGAGCAGGGCGGCTGCGGCGAGCATCAGCCCGCCGCAAAGCTTGTTCAAAAGGCCGAAAGTGGTGCTCTTCAAGGCACCGGCTGCTCGCAGCCCGAGCCAGCCCCAAAGGACCAGGATCACCCCGTCCACGACGAGGTAGGTGACGCCCAGGATGAGTAGCTGCGGCAGGACGGGCAGCGCCCGGTCGATGAATTGCGGGAACAAGGCGCCGAAGAAGACGACAGCATAAGGGTTGGCCATCGACGTGATAAAGCCCTGGCGAAACAACCGGGGGCGCGTCGCCCATCGGCTGGCAGCGGCATCACGAGGTTGCTCCCTGGCCAGGATCAACTGCAGGCCGATCCAGGCCAGGTAGGCGACGCCGAGCCATTTCACCAAGACGAAGGCATTTGCCGATGTCGCGACGATTGTCGCCAGTCCAAAGGCGGCGACGGTCATCTGCAGGCAATTGGCGGTCAGATCACCGGCAATGGTGAAGGCGCTACGCCGCAGCCCGTACCGAATGCTGTTCGCGATGATCAGCAATTGACTGGTATCGGGCGGCGTGGCGAAAAACACGGCAACGACGCCCAGATAGATGAGATAGGTCTCGAATGGCATGCGCGGTCGCCCTCGCCGGTCCGACCAGCCGGACACCCATGACCCCTAAATGTTCTCCTGTCATCTGTCCAGCCCGAGCCGGCGTCGTCGTCACCCTCCCCGCCATCCCGAAAAAGTCGGGCAGGCCCGCTCGCTTCAGCCCTGGCGCAGCTGGTTGGCGCTGATCGGCTGGACGTATTGTGGCTCGGTGTCCCAGGGGAAAAGGATCCAGGTATCCTGGCTCACCTCGGTGATGAAGGTGTCGACCACCTCGCGGCCGGCGGGCTTGGCGTAGACGGTGGCGAAATGCGCCTTGGGCAGGAGCTTCCTGACGATGCGGCCGGTCTGCCCGGTATCGACCAGGTCGTCGACAATCAGCCAGCCCTCGCCGTCACCTTCTACCGTCTTCAGAACCTTCGCATCGCCTCTCGTGTGATCGTCGTATGAGGCAATGCAGATCGTGTCGATCAGCCGGATGTCGAGCTCGCGGCTGACGATGTGGGCGGGTACCAGGCCGCCCCGGGCAATCGCGACGATTCCTTTCCACGGTGCGCCGGCAGCAAGGCGCCAGGACAGCGCCTTGGCATCGCGGTGCAACTCGTTCCATGAGACCGGGAAGTATTTCTGGTATGTGTCGCCCAAGGTTCGACCCTTTCGCCGACGCCGGTGCTGACCCGCTAGAGGCCGCCCGCATGGCCGCTTGTCAAGCGTGTGGCGGAGAGCGAAGGTCGGAGCGCTTGGAGGGCATGGCGGGAGACGGTGATGGACGACGAATTGCCGAAGAAGCCAAAGGACTTCGTTCTGGGCGGCGATCTCGAGCGCCATTCGGTGGACGAGCTGCAGGCGCTCGAGGGCGAGCTGGAGCGCGAGCTCGCCCGGGTCCGCGCCGCGCTCGTCGCGCGCCGGGACGTGCGTGCCGCGGCCGAAGCGTTCTTCAAGCGCGCACGCCCGGCCGAGGAGGATTGATGCGATTTTGCCCGGACTGTGGTGGGAGGCTGGACCGGCGTGTTCCCGCACTGGATGATCGAGAGCGGCATGTCTGCCCGGCCTGCGACGTGGTTCACTACAGCAACCCCAAGGTCGTGGTGGGTAGTGTGTGCACGCTCGGTGATCGCCTGCTCCTCTGCCGCCGGGCGATCGCCCCTAGCCGCGGCTTGTGGACCATCCCGGCGGGCTATCTCGAGAACGGCGAGACGGTCGAGGAGGGTGCCCGGCGCGAAGCCTGGGAGGAGGCCCGGGCGGAGATCGCGCTCGAGGGGCTGATCGCCGTCTACAGCATCAAGCGGATCGACCAGGTGCAGCTGCTCTACAAGGCGCGCCTGACCCGTCCCGAGGTCAGCGCCGGTGCCGAGAGCCTCGAGGTGAGGCTGGTCGAGTGGCCCGATATTCCTTGGGACGAGCTGGCCTTTCCGACCGTTCACTGGGTCCTGCGACGGGCGGCCGAGCTGCGCGGGCAGAGAGGCCCCATTGTTCCGGTCGGCAATCCCGAGTCCGATGTGCTGCCCGCACACTTGACCCCCGCACACGCGACCAATGACGGTGTTGAACAAGGGAATTGACAGGCCGCTGTCGGCCGACTAACGCCGATGGCATGGAAGGCTCGATGACCCTTCGACGACGACGAGGCTGTTTGCGGCCTGCGCCCGTCCGCGCGCCCTCGGCTGCCGGCTGCACAATCCGCTAGTCGGCCCTGGCGGCGGACCCGATCCTCGTCTCTTCATCGAGTAGCTGCTGCCATGTTTCTGATTCGCTCCGAAGCCCCCGGCGATGAACGTCTGATCGAGCCGCTGCTCGATCGTTGCTTCGGCATCGACCGTCATCGGAAGATTTCCTATCGCTATCGTAACGGGGTCGAGCCCTTGGCCGATCTCGCCTTCGTGGCCGAGGACGAGAACCGCCGCCTCGTCGGCGCCGTCCGCTATTGGCCCATTCGTCTCGGCAGCCGCCCGGTGCTGCTCTTGGGGCCGCTCGCCATCGACCCCGACCGCCAGGGCCGCGGCATCGGCAGGGCCCTGGTTTTTCACAGTCTCGACAGTGCGGCGACCGCCGGGCATCGCCTGGTCTTCCTGGTCGGCGATTCCGCCTACTATGCCCGGTTCGGCTTTGCCGTCGCGCCTGCGGGAATAGTGATGCCTGGCGAGGCGCCGGCACGGCTCAACTATCGCGCGCTCGATCCTGACCTGCGCTTGCCCCGGTCAGGGACGCTGTCGCCGTGGCGCGGGAAGCCGGCGCTGTCGGGCGCTCACGGCACCCCCGCCGGTGGCCGCATGTGCCAAGGCAATTGCGACGGCGACGGCCATCCCCTAAATGAAAGGGGTGTCGGGGCGTAGCGCAGCCTGGTAGCGCATCTGCTTTGGGAGCAGAGGGTCGGGTGTTCGAATCACCCCGCCCCGACCAGTCCATGACGGCTGCTGCCGGCCATCGTCGGCGAGAGCGGCGCACGTGGTCGGGATGCCAGCACGATAGAGACCGGCGGGCCGTGGTCGGCACGATCGACGAGGAGCCATATGGCAGAGCCACCGCTGCATCTGATCATCGGCAATTACAACACTTCTTCCTCGTCGTTGCGTGCCTGGCTGGTGTTGAGGCTCGCTCGGTTCGCCTTCGTCGAGACCCGCATTCCCCTGCGTGGACCGGAAACAGCGGAGCGGGTCGGTCGGTATTCGCCCTCGGGCAAGCTACCGGTGCTGCTCGCCGAAGGAGTCCCGATTTGGGACAGTCTCGCCATCGCCGAGTTCATCGCCGAGCTCGATCCCGGCATCTGGCCGCTCGATCCGATCGCGCGCGCCGAGGCCCGGGCGATCAGTGCCGAGGTGCACAGCGGCTTTCTCGATCTCTGGCGGCTGATGCCGATGGATATCGTCAACCGCTTCGCCGCACCGGGCCTCCTGCCGCGCGGTCTCGCCGCCGACATCCGCCGGATGATGTCGATCTGGGAGCATTGCCGGGCCCGGTTCGCTGCCCAAGGGCCGTTCTTGTTCGGCGCTTTTTCGATTGCCGATGCCATGATGGCGCCGATCGCCGCCCGCTTCGTGACCCATGGCGTCCCCTTGGCCGGGGTCGTCGAGGACTATGTCGAGAGTGTGCTCGGCTGGCCGGACATGGTCACCTGGTGCGATGCGGCAGTGGCCGAGCACGCGGAACGCGTCGCCCAAGGCAGCTTGGCGGTCGCGAGTGTCACCCGTCCGGGCCGCGTTCTCGGTCCCGAACCGGCGGTGAAGCGGTCGGCCGGCGGAGCGGACATGGCACAAGGGCCGGTCGATGGTGCGCCGGTCGTGACGAGCGTCGGGGCAGCGACGGATGAGGCAGGAAGCCAGCCGCAAGGAAACGCTACGGCCGGGCATCCAGCTTCGAGAGCACCGCTCGAGGACGAGACCGCCTTGTCGAGAGACGCGGCCAGTACATCCGCCAGCACATCGTCGACGGTCGCGCCCGGACCCGACCGGCCAGCTCCGGCCGAAGCACAAGAGGCCAGCATGGCGTCGTCAGAAATCATCGCCGAGCGACAGCCAACCTCGCGCCGCCGGCTGTTCGAAACGACACCGGTGAGCCCCGGTGTGCCGTCGTCGGCGCCGCCGCCTGCAGCAGATGCCGACAAGCGCAGCGATCCTGTGTCCGCGACTCATTCGCAGGCGCCAGCCGACGATCACCCTCTGCCGCCGCCACGCAAGCTCGGCTGGTTGCGCCACGCTGTTCCGGCCGAGCATTTGGATGAGCCCGGGAAAGCGCGGGGGCGTCCGTTGGCCGAGGGCCCGAAAGTCGGTGACGGCACCGCTGCAACTGGTCTGGATACCGGCAGTCGTGACGATCGTTCGCCACAGCCGGCTGCTGAGGAGCCAGCCACCAGGGGCCAGCCACGAGCCGCCGAGCCGCCGCGACCGGCGGCACCGGCGATCAAGCCCATAGGTGGCGGAATTCTTCGACGACGCTGAGATAGACGTCGCGCTTGAAGGAGACGATGCGCTCCACGAGCTCGTTCGGCTCCAGCCAGCGCCAGGCGCAGAACTCGGCATGCGGGCCGTGGATCGCGATATCCTGGTCGCTGCCGGTAAAGCGAAAGGCGAGCCATTTCTGGGTCTGGCCGCGGTAGCGGCCGTTCCACATCCGGCGGGCGATCTCCGACGGCAGGTCATACGAGCGCCAGAAACGGCTTTCGACAAGGAGTTCGGCCGAATCGGTCCCGATCTCCTCCTCGAGCTCGCGCAGGCCCGCCGTGATCACAGGCTCGCCAGGGTCAATGCCGCCCTGCGGCATCTGCCAGGCCTCCGCCCGGGTGTCACAGCGCTGCCCGACGAAAACGCGATTGCGCTCATCGAGCAGGACGATGCCGACGCACGGCCGATAGCCGGGCCGCGCCTCCTCGGTGACCAGACACGTCATGTCGGCAGACCGGCAGTGGTACGCACCGGAAGGTGGCCCGTCGTCACCGGGCGGTGAGCAGATGGCTGACCGGGACCAGGCTGATGCCTTTGCTCTCGAGGCTTTGGGACCAATGCCATAACCGATCGAAGGTCAAGGGGTGGGATTGCACGTAGCCCACGGCGAGCCCGTCGCGCAAGGCGGCACCTTCCAGTCTGCCGAGCGCAGCGTCGATGGCGCTGGCCTCGGGAACCGCATCGAGGGGGCCCCGGGCGCTCGCATAGGCGAGCCCGGCTGCGGCTGCGATCTCGGCCAGCCGGGTACCACCCAGTTCGACAAGCCCGAGACCACGCTCGGCGATTGCCGCCGCGACGGGGGCGAACGCTTCCGGTACCGGCGCGAAGGCCTCGCTTGCGGCCGCAAGACCGAAGTAGGCATCGCTCCGCCCGAGGACGCGTTCGAGCTGTGCCAACTGCACTGCAGGCACCGCTGTCGGTCGCAACGCCCAAGGGCCGAAATCGCTGATCGGATGGTCGGCAGGCTCGAGCGGCAGTTCCAGCATCACCTCATGGCCAGAAAACCGGGCATGGCGTTGCCAGGCGGCGAGGTTGGCAGCGTAGGGTGTGTGAGCGAGGCCGATGGCGTCCGGCAGCATGACACTCTGCTCAAGTCGCTCAGCGTCCAGCCCGAGATCGACAACGACGACGGCGATGAGCGCCCGCTCGGCCACGGTGGCCGGCACGGAGCGCGCATAGACCCGTCGCGGCGCTCGGCCATCAGCAGCGATCTGCGGCAGGGCCACCCCGTCGCGCCACTCGACAAGCGCCGGATCGACGTTGAGCGGTGGTGCTCCCGGTGCCGATTCGCCACCGACCAGCGGCGGCGGCAGCGTTGCCGGCATATCGAGCCCGAACAAGGCGATCTGTTCGAGAGGAGCGATCGCCCCGGCCGGAACACTCCCTTCGATCCGCGGCAACGCGTTGTAGCGCAAAGGCGCCTCGACATCGAAGAGCCAGCCATACCCGAGGGCGAGAGCCAGAGACGTGCCGAGCGCCGCGATGACGACGGCCGGCGTCCGTGGCGATTGCCAGTCGATCGCCGACCGCGCAAGGGCTAGGCGCGTGGGGAACATGCGGACCCGTGTCGTCTTGGCCGCGCTTCGAGCGCTGGCTTGGTCGCCAAGCCACGCAGGCCTAGGGCTGGTCCAGCGCGCCGAGTCACAGTACGGTAAACCCCTCGTTCACCCGCGCGTCGTCGCACGGCCCTCGTAAAGGGCAATGCCGCGCAAAAGATCGATGGCCCGGGCAAGCTGATAGTCGGTGCTTTCGAGGGACTCGCTCGTCTCGTCGAGTACGCTGTCGCCACCTTCGGCGTCGAGCCGACCCCGCAGATCAGCCTCGCGCCGTCCGTTGGTATCGTCCACCAACTCGACATCGGCCTGCTGCACCTCGATGTCGGGGGTAATGCCCTTGGCCTGGATCGAAGTCCCGGCCGGCGTGTAGTAGCGAGCGGTGGTCAGACGGATGGCGCCCTGGCCGGAAATCGGCATGATGGTCTGGACGGAGCCCTTACCGAAGGAAGGAGTGCCCATGACGATCCCGCGGCGGTGGTCCTGCAACGCTCCGGCCACGATCTCCGAGGCCGAGGCGGAACCGCCGTTGATGAGCACGACCATGGGCGTGCCATCGATAATGTCGCCAGCCCGCGCATTGAACCGTTGAACGCTCTGGGCCCGCCGCCCGCGGGTCGATACGATCTCGCCCTGGTCGAGAAACGCGTCGGCCACCGCGACCGCCTGGTCGAGCAGACCACCAGGATTGTTGCGCATGTCGAGAACCAAGCCACGAAAGCCCTCACCCATCTCCTCTTTCAGCCTGGCGACCTCCTCGCGCATCATGGCGTTGGTCTGCTCGTTGAAGGTGGTCAACCGAACATAGGCGATGTCGCCTTCCGCCCGGGCACGCACGGGCGAGATCTTGATGATCGCACGAGCAAGATTTACCGCAATCGGCTCCTCACTGCCCTCCCGCAGGACCCGAAGCTCGATCTCGCTGTCAACCGGGCCACGCATCCGCTCGACCGCCTCGCCGAGGGAGAGGCCCATCACCGGCTCGCCATCGATATGGCTGATCAAATCACCAGCCTCTATCCCGGCGCGGTAGGCCGGGGTGTCGTCGATCGGCGAGACCACCTTGACGAGGCCGTTCTCCATTGTGACCTCGATGCCGAGGCCGCCGAACTCGCCCCGGGTCTGCACCTGCATGTCGCGGTAACGGTTGGGGTCGAGATAACCACTGTGCGGATCGAGGGCCGTCAGCATGCCGTCGATTGCGGCTTCGACCAGTTCCTGCTCGCTGACCTCCTCGACATATTCGTTGCGCACCCGTTCGAACACGTCGCCGAAGAGCTTCAGATGGCGGATCGTGTCGCCCGACGTGGATTGGGCCTGGGCCGATGGCGGTGTCAACACACAGCCGGTGATCAAAAGACCCAAAACTGCCGCAAAACCGACCCGCGTTGCCACGTTTGCCATTTAACTCCGCACCTTGTCCTGACCCGCCGCGAACCAGGTGAGCGGATCGACCGGGACCCCGCGGCGCCTGAGCTCGACATAAAGTCGGCCGGCTGTCTCGGTTCCGGGTTCGAGCGTGCCGACCATCTGCCCGGCTCGCACCGTCCAACCCTCGTGCACGACAAAGCGTGATAAACCAGAAAGAAGACTATGATATTCGTTGCCGTGATCGATGATCAAGAGGAGACCGAAGCCTTCGTAGGCCCGGGCGAACACCACCCGCCCATCGCGCGGTGCGCGCACCAGTCGGCGGTCGTCGACCTTGATGGTTAGCCCGCGATCGAACGGCGGTTTTTGACCCTCGCCGAACCGGCTCACGACCGCGCCCGCCACTGGCATGAGCCGACGACGGTTCACCCCAGCGTCACGTCCACTTGGCGTCAACGCGACAAGGGCCATCTCCGGCAGATCATAGTGCACTGGCCGGCGTGCTTGCCGCGGAGCGATCGCTGCCTGCGCCCTCAGTGCCTCGGGCTCCAGGATTCTCGCGCCCGAGGATAGGACGACCGTACTGGAATCGATCGCCGTCATGGGCATCGGCGCGGTCGCCAGCGTGCGGCTGGCCATGACCTGGTCGAGCCGTCGCGTTGCGGCTGCGGCCACCCGCTCCGCGGCTGCGGCACGACGCGCCGTCTCGGTCGCCTGCAGCCACGTGGCGCTTCGCGCGAGCGCCAGCCGCTCGCCCCGAGCGTTGGCATCGTCCAGCGCCTGCCGCGCCTCGACACTGGCCATCCGCAGCTGCGCGAGGCGGTCCTCGAGATCGGCTTCCGCCGATCGTGTTTCGGCGAGCGCTGCCTTGGCGGCAGCAAACGGCTGCGCCAATGATGCCGTGACAGCGCGCAGCTGGGCGAGGCGTCGCGGATCACCCAGCTCATCGCGTGACAGCTGCACGATCTCGGCAAGCAGGGCCTCGAGGCGCTGCTGTCGCCTCGCAATCTCGATGCGCTGGAGGGCGATCTCGGCCGTGAGGTCGGACTTTTTCTGTCTGACCGACGCGAAATCGGCAGCGAGCCGCCGCAGGCGCAGTTCGGCGCCTTGCAGCACTGCCGCGGTTACTGCCGTGTCGCGTTCGAGGCGGGCTTGCCGCTCGATCAGCCGCTTGCGCTCCAGATGTCGCTCACCGAGTAGCATCATGGCGACGGTCGACGTCGTCGTGGCGGGCTCCAGCGCGGGCTCGACGAGAAGGCCGGCTCGGGCCACGCCGAGGCCGGCGGAGCTGCCAGCAACCAGCACGACGATCAGCGTGAGCCGCATGAGGATGTGTTGAGCCGGGTGCCATGCCCGATGCGTCTGGCGGCGAGGCCGCCGCTCAGCCATCATCGGCCTCCGCAAGATTGCGCCCGGTCATCGCCGCCGGCTGTTCGACGCCGAGAAGGGCCAGCAGCGTAGGCGCCACATCGGCAAGGCGGCCGTCGCGCAGGTGGAGCCCCGGGGCTGCGCCGATCAGAAAGCAAGGCACCGGATTGGTCGTATGGGCAGTGTGCGGCCCGCCGGTCTCAGGGTCTCGCATCACCTCGCAATTGCCGTGATCGGCGGTGACGAGCATGGCCCCGCCCACCTCCCGCACCGCTTCGATCAACTGACCAAGGCATCTGTCGACCGTCTCGACCGCGGCGATCGCTGCGGCCTCGACCCCGGTATGGCCGACCATGTCAGGATTGGCGAAATTGATCAGGATAAAGTCGAACCGGCGCTCACGGATCGCCGCCGCGCAACGATCGGCGAGTTCAGGTGCCGACATCTCGGGTTGCAGATCGTAGGTGGCGACCTTTGGAGAGGGTACCATCACCCGCTCCTCGCCCGGAAACACGCGCTCCTGACCGCCATTGAAGAAGAAGGTGACGTGGGGGTACTTCTCGGTCTCGGCCATCCTCAGTTGGGTCATGCCGGCGCGCGACAGGACCTCGCCCATCAGGTCTTCGGCCGCTTGCGGCGTGAAGAGGACCAGCAGTTGATCGTCGAGATCTTCGGCATAGCGCGTCATGCCGGCCTTGGCGGAAAAAACCGGCCGTCGATCGCGCTCGAAGCCGCCGAAGTCGTCGAGGCTCAAGGCTCTGAGCAGCTGCCGGACGCGATCGGCGCGGAAATTGATGCAGAGAAAGCTGTCGCCGTCGACCATACCGGCATAATCGGCGATGACCGTCGCCGGCACGAACTCGTCGCCGTGCCCAGCAGAATAGGCATGCGCCACCGCCGCTGCCGCATTTGCTGCGCGTTTGCACCCGGACCCGGCGTTACCCAGCACGATCGCATTATGGGCGGCTTCGGTTCGGTCCCAGCGATTGTCGCGATCCATGGCGTAGTAGCGGCCGGTGACCGAAGCAATCGCAGCATCGCGACAGCCGTCGACCACGTTCTGCAGCCGCTCGATCGACGGTCCCGCCGATTGCGGCGGCGTATCGCGCCCGTCGAGAAAGGCGTGGACCCGGATGCCGAGTCCGGCCTCATCGAGCAACTGCACAAGCGCAAACAGGTGACGCTCGTGCGAATGCACGCCACCTGGCGACAGCAAGCCCATGAGGTGCACACACCCGCCTGATTCCTCGGTCCGCGCGACGAGATCGCGAAACGCCGGCCGGGTTGCGAGGTCCCCTTCCTCGATCGCCTTGTCAATCCGCGGCAGCTCCTGCAGCATGACCCGGCCGCCGCCGAGATTCATGTGCCCGACCTCGGAATTGCCGAATTGCCCCTCAGGTAGCCCAACCTCGGGTCCGTCGGTGCGCAACAGGCAATGGGGAGATGTCTTGAACCAGCGATCGAAGACCGGAGTTGCGGCCAAGGCCACAGCGTTGTTCGCCGTCTCGGCCCGATAGCCCCAACCGTCGAGGATACAGAGAACGACTGGACGCCTTTGCATGCCCTTCCCATCGCTATCGATTCTGCCGGCTGCCGGCAGCACGGCCTTGCCCGTCACGCCACCGGGAACATACTATATCGAGCGCCGCATCACCAGCGAACCGACTGGATTCTAGGGCTCCTTTATTGAGATTCTCTTAACGGCGACGGCGATTGGTGCAACGACAGACAAAGAAACACCAGCTCGCGCCGACGTTTCGCAGATGCCTGCCGCCCGGGACGCCCGGTCAGTCGCTCGCTGGCGCGCCACCGAACAGGTTGCCGAAGAAGTCGCCGATGCTGTCGTAGGACGGGGTCTCGACCCGATTCGCCGTCGCCGTCGAGAAGGTGTTGCCGGCGGTGCTCCTGGCGCTTGTCCGCGGCGTCGTCACCGCCTCCTCACTGTCCGTCAGTGCCAGAACGGTGGGCTCGGCAACGATCGCGGTCGCGTCCAACGCCGAGACGATCTGGGCGGCCGCCGGCACGTCAGCCATGTCGGTCGCCGGCTCGACCGGTAGCGCCGCACCCGTTTCCGGTGCGCCGGCGGGGCGGTTGATCAGCGGTGCCATGTCGAGAGCATCCGCCGGCGGCTCGCCGCGCTCGACGCCGTGCAGCGGCCGCGGCTCGGCCCGCGGATCGGACAACGGCTCGGCCTTCTCCTCGACTGCCACAGGTGTCTGCAGGCTGTCCACCGTGCGGTGGATGCTGATCGACTCGCGCGGCGGCACGACCTCGAGGGAATTCAAGAGATCGCCCACGACCGCCAGGACCCGGTAGGCGCCGAATCGCTCGGTATAAACGGCGGTGACCAGGTCGACGCGGTTCAAGAACAGCTCGTTCTCGGCATCGAGCAGGTCGAGCAGCTCGCGCTGCCCGATCTCGAACTGCTCGGCGTAGATATCCCGGGTCTGCCGCCCCGCCAGTTCCTTGGCGGTCAACGCTTCGCCGCGGGCCCCGGCCGTCTCCAGCGCATTGTACGACACCCGGGCCTCTTCCTCGGCGAGCCGCCGGGTGTTGCGCAAGGAGGCCCTGGCTTCGTTGGCGCGATGGAAGGCCTCCCGCTCGAGCGCCATGTCGGCGCCGCCGCGATAGAGATTGTAGGTCATCACCACGAGGCCGGAGGCGTCGTTGTCGCGACCGTCCGAGCCGTCGATGTTGCGGTTCAAGCTGGTGCCGAGTTCCAAGTCGAAGCGCGGGTAGAAGCCGGCCCGTGCCGCACGGATCTCGGCTCCCGCGACGTCAGTATCGGCGGCGGCGATGCGCACGGTGGGGCTGTTCACCGACGCGAGATTGGCCGCATCCTCGGGCGACGGCGGCAGTGCCGCGGCCGGGGCCTCGGCATCTTCGAGGTCGCCCGGCCGGGCACCGACGACGCGTTGGTAGCGGGCGATCGAATCGGCCAGGGCGCCGCGCGCGATAGCGAGATTGTCGAAGGCGCGCGCCAAGCGCGACTCGGTCTGTCGGACATCAGCGATATCGCCACGTCCGGTGGCCTCCAGGTCACGCACCTGGGCGAGGATCCGCTCGTGCTGAGCGATATTGGCCTCGTTCAGGCGGACGATCTCCTGGTTGCGGAGAATGTCAAGATGGGCCTCGATCGCGTTGAGCCCGATGAACTCGGCGGCTTCCTCGACACGATGGGCGGCGCTGTCGATGCGCGCTCGCTGCCGGTCGACCTCACTTTGTGTCGCGAAGCCGTCGAACAACATCTGCGAGAGGGTCAGTTGCGCCTCTGTGCGAAACAGCGTGTTGTCGTTGTCGCCCCGGGTCGTGTTGTTGTCGGACCACTCGGGCCCGGCCGCACTGCGGAAGTCGAGGCTCGGCAGATACCCGGCGCGCGCCTGGCGCAGTTCCTGATCGGTCGCTCGACGACTGGTCTTGACGATGTCGATCTCGGGGTTGTTCTCGATCGCACCGTGCACCGTGTCCTGCAGCGAGGTCGCCAGTGCATCACTGCTAGCGACGACAACCATGGCAGCAGAAGCGAAGAGGGCGAGCGTCCGTCGTCGCACACCAGCCGAACCCATCATCTGTCTCATGTGCCCTTCCGCTACGCTTGCGCGACGTCCCCGTCCTAACGGGATGTCGTCCGATCGTCGGTGTGGTATCGCCTAGCCCTTTGACCGTCAACGCCAATCCAAGCTGCGACACAGCGGCTGGCGCCGTGTGTTGTTTTTTTGCGTGTGCTATGCCTAAGGGTGACCGATAAGCGTGCGCGATCTTTACCTTCTGGTGACGGTTTGTGAGTATTATCCGGGTGCGAGGCCTGGGATCCGGGCACGCTCGCAGATCGGCGGACCGCGCATGGTGAACTGCCGATGACCGCTCGTCCGTCGCCTGTTACCGTCGCACTGACGGCCGGATACGCGTTGTGGAGACATCAATGAGCGACAGAGCGACGCTGCTGCGCAAGGCCGATGAAGAACGGACCGTTGCGACCGATGCCGGCTCTGGCCGCGCGGTAGGCGAGGGCGATCCGACGCCGCAGGTGGTCTCGGTCGAGGCGCCGCGACAACTCGGTGGTGACTTTCGGCGCAGCCCGGAAGGTAGCGCCGACGACGAGGGCTGGCAGTTGCGCGCGAGCGCTCAGACACATGACGATCCACTGCTCAGGGCGCTCGAGGCACTGACCCAATTGCACGGCCGGCCGACGTCGATGCAAGCGCTGGTAGCGGGGCTGCCGCTGCCCGAGGGACGCATGGTGCCCCCCTTGGCCCCGCGTGCCCTCGAGCGCGCGGGCCTGAGCGCTCGGCTGGTTCGTCGCCCGATTGCCCAAATCGACGCCCTGGCGATGCCGTGCATCCTGTTCTTGAAGGATCGGCAATGTATCATCCTGACTGGCCGCGAAGGCAGTGTGGCACAGGTCGTGGTGCCCGAGACCGGCCGCGGCACCACGAAGGTCGATCTTGCCGAGTTGGAGCGTCGCTACGACGGCCACGCCCTTTTCGCCCGGCCTGAGATCGGCTACGAGCAGCGCGATCGGCCGCTAGCCCTCGAGCGCAAGGGGCATTGGTTCTGGTCGACCCTCTTTCGGCAGTGGCCGACCTACGCGGAAGTGCTGATCGCGGCTGTCTTGATCAACGCGTTTGCGCTCGCCTCTCCGCTCTTCGTCATGAATGTCTACGACCGCGTCGTGCCCAACAACGCGATTGCGACGCTTTGGGTGTTGGCGATCGGCGCCTTCACCGTGTTTGCATTCGACTTCGGCTTGAAGACACTGCGTGGATACTTCATCGACACGGCCGGCCGCATCGCCGATATCAGACTTGCCAGTCGCATCTTCGAGCACGTGATGGGCATCAGGATGGCAGCGCGACCGGCATCGGCCGGGGCATTCGCCAATCATCTGCGCGAGTTCGAATCGTTGCGCGACTTTTTCACCTCGGCGACGGTCACCACGTTGGTCGATCTGCCGTTCGTTCTCTTCTTCATCGCTATCGTCTGGTACCTTGGCGGACCCGTGGCTTTGGTGCCCCTGGTCGCCGTACCTGTGGTCATCGCCATCGGCCTTTTGATGCAGATCCCCCTCAATCGGATCGTCCGCCGCACGTTCAAAGAGGCCGCGGCCAAGCATGGCGTCTTGGTCGAGGCGATCAATGGGCTCGAGACGATCAAGAGTGTCGGTGGCGAAAGTCGGCTGCAGGCCGGCTGGGAACGGTTCGTCGGCGCGACCGCGGAGAGCGCCAATCGTTCGCGCTTCTTGTCGGCGCTCACCGTGAATATTGCCGGTCTTGCAACCCAGCTGGTGACGGTCGGCGTCGTCGTGGTCGGGGTCTACCAGATCAGTGAAGGCCTGATGACGGTCGGCGCGCTCGTCGCCTGCACGATTATCGCGGGCCGTGCCATGGCTCCCCTGGGCCAAGTGGCCGGGCTGCTGACCCGCTACCATCAGGCAAAGATGGCCTATGATACGCTGAACCGCGTGATGGCCCTGCCACTCGAGCGTTCGGCCGACGTCCGCTTCTTGAGCCGGCCGCAAATGGCGGGGGCAATCGAGTTCAAGAATGTTACCCTGACCTACCCGGGTCAGAAGCTGCCGGCCTTGCAGGACGTTTCGTTCCGTATCCAGCCGGGCGAGCGGGTCGGCCTGATCGGTCGCATCGGCTCTGGCAAGACGACAATCGAGAAGCTGGTGCTCGGCCTCTACGAGCCCGAGAAAGGGGCAGTCCTGATCGACGGCACCGATATTCGCCAGCTCGATCCGGCCGATCTCCGGAGAAATATTGGCTGCGTGCCGCAGGACGTTTTTCTGCTACAGGGCAGTGTGCGTGAGAACATCACGCTTGGAGCCACTTTCGCCGACGACGCAGCAGTGCTGCGTGCGGCGGAGATCAGCGGGGTCGACGAGTTCGTCAACCGCCATCCGATGGGCTACGACATGCCGGTGGGGGAGCGCGGCGAATTGTTGTCGGGTGGGCAACGGCAGGCAATCGCTGTCGCTCGAGCACTGCTCCTTGATCCGCCTGTTGTCGTGCTCGACGAGCCCACCAGTGCCATGGACAACGGTGCCGAGAATCGGTTCCGTGCGCGGCTCGCGGACGAGCTCGGCCAGCGCACGTTGCTCTTGGTGACCCATCGTGCCTCGCTCCTCGCGCTGGTCCATCGACTGATCGTTATGGACGGCGGGCGGGTGGTCGCCGATGGACCGCGCGATGCGATATTGAAAGGTTTGCAATCGGGTCAAATCAAGGGGGCGAACTGAGATGGTGCAGCCCAACAAGCGTGAGCTGACGATGCCCGGTCGCGATCCGTTAGTGGCAGCGGCCGCTGTGAGTGGCTACGGCGTCGAGGATTTGCGTCCTAGCTGGCTGACGCACGTCTTTCTCTTCGTCGTCATCGCCTTTTTCGTGGTCTTCTTCGGCTGGGCCAGCTGGGCGACGCTGGAAGAGGTGACCCGGGGCGAGGGTCGGGTGATACCGTCCCGCCAAACCCAGGTGGTGCAGAACCTGGAAGGCGGCATCGTTGCCGAGATCTTGGTGCGCGAAAGCGAGGTCGTCGAGGCGGGGCAGCCTTTAATGCGGATCGACAATATCCGCGCCGCCTCCGATTTTCGCGAGCGCCGCTCGCGCTACCTCGCGGTCGCGGCGGCGCTCGCCCGGCTGGGGGCCGAGGTCGACGGCCGAGAGCCGGCATTCAGTGAAGAGGTTCGGGTGGCATCGCCCGACGTCGTCGCCGCGGAGCAGCGGCTGTTCGAATCGCGCCAGCAATCACTGGCCAGCGAGATTGCCATTCTCGAGCGGCAGAAGGAGCAGCGCGAGCAGGAGTTGGCCGAGTTGCACACGCGCGAGCAGCAACACAGCGAATCGCTGCGACTCGCCCGCCAGGAGCTGGCGATCGTCGCACCGCTCGCCGAGCGCCGGGTGGTCAGCCAGTCGGAGCATTTGCAACTCCAGCGCGAGGTCAACGAGCTCGACGGACAGTTGCGGCAGACGCGGCAGTCGATCCCACGGGTCGAGTCGGCGATCCGGGAGGCTGTCGAGCGGATCGAAAGCGCGCACAGCAACTTCAGGAGCGAGGCGCACCGCGAGATGAGCACGCTTCAGGCGGAGCGCGCCGGGCTCACCGAGATCATCGCTGCCGGCGAGGACCGGGTGCGCCGCACCGAGGTTCGCTCGCCGGTCCGCGGCACGATAAAAGAACTCAAGTTCAACACCATTGGCGGGGTGATTCAGCCGGGCGATCCGATCCTGGAGATTACGCCCCTGGACGACACGCTCCTGGTAGAGGCCCAGGTGCGTCCGGCCGACATCGCCTTCTTGCGCCCGGACCTGCCGGCGATGGTGAAGATCACGGCCTATGATTTCTCCATCTTCGGTGGCCTCGAGGGCCGGGTCGAGCAAATCAGCGCCGACACGATCACCGACGAGCGCGGCGAGAGCTTCTATCGGGTCCGGGTACGAACCGACAAGACATCGCTCGGCACGGTTGAAGAACCTTTGGAAATTATTCCTGGCATGACCGCCCAGATCGACGTCATCACCGGCGAGAAGACAGTGCTCGACTATCTGATGAAGCCGATCCTGAAGGCGCGCGACGAGGCGCTGCGCGAGCGCTGATCGGCCGGCGATTGCTAGGCAAGTGGCATTGCCTCTGGTAGCACAGGGGTATCAGCGTTTGCTTCGGGCTCGCTCTTGTTGGAGACCGGCATGCTCTATCTGACGCGGCGACCCGGCGAGGCCGTTATCATCAACAACGCCATCGAGGTCCGGGTGGTCGAGCTGAAAGGCAAATCCGTGAAGCTCGGCTTCACCTTTCCGTCCGACGCCACGGTGTTGCGCGAGGAGGTCTTCCTGCAGATCAAGGCCGAGAACGAGGCCGCCCTAGCAGCCTCGGCCGAGGTGCTGCGGGCGCAAGGGGAGCAAGCGCGCCCGACGCCGCCGGGCAGAGCCGGGTCAAGCTCGGCCGAGCGCGGGACGGCCACTGAGGACATCGACGGCGCCGCTCGGCCCGACGACGTATGACAACGAGCGGGCGCCATGTCGCAAGCTGAATCAGCGCGTGTCGCCCTCGTGATGGGCAGTCAATCGGATTGGCCAACCATGCGGGCAGCGGCAGCGATCCTGAGTGAACTCGCCATCGCGCACGAGGCACGAATCGTCTCGGCGCATCGTACACCGGAACGGCTCTTCGCCTTCGCCCGAGGTGCCGCCGCGGAAGGCTTTCGCGTGATCATCGCGGGGGCCGGGGGGGCTGCCCATCTGCCCGGGATGATCGCCTCGCTTACCGTCCTCCCGGTCCTCGGCGTACCGGTCGAGAGCCGTGCCCTCGCTGGCCTCGACAGCCTGTTGTCGATCGTCCAGATGCCGGCCGGCGTTCCGGTCGGGACGCTGGCCATCGGTACCGCCGGGGCCACCAATGCCGGATTGTTCGCCGCAGCTGTTTTGGCCCTTGAGGATCCGGCCTTGGCCGCGCGGCTCAGTGCGTGGCGGGCGGCCCGCACGGCCGCCGTGGCGGCGACACCGGCTGAAGATCCGTCTGCCGACATGGCTTCATCGGGCCGATGATCCCGCCAGGCAGTACGATCGGCATTTTGGGCGGTGGCCAGCTCGGTCGAATGACTGCCATGGCGGCCGGCCGGCTCGGCTATCGATGTGTCATTCTCGCCCCGGAAGCCGAGGCACCGGCGGCCGATGTCGCAGCTCACCACTTGCGGGCGGCCTATGACGACCCGGCCGCAATTGCCGACCTCATCGATCGGGTTGATGTTGTGACCCTCGAATGGGAGAATGTCCCTGTCACAGCGCTCCAACAACTGGCCAGGGCTCGCCCTGTCCGGCCAGGCGCCGCTGTTCTCGAAGTCACCCAGGATCGTTTGACCGAGAAGCAATTTCTGGCAGGTCTTGGCCTGCCGACGGCGCCTTTCGTCCCGGTCGACGATCCGAAAGGTCTCGAGGCAGCGCGCGCCATCATCGGTCCGCACGGCATCTTGAAGACCCGCCGGCTCGGTTACGACGGCAAGGGCCAGGTTCGGCTCGGTCCGGGATCATCGCTGGCCGGGGCGCTGACGACCCTCGAGGGGGCACCGGCCATTCTCGAGGGTGTCGTGAGCTTCGAGCGGGAGCTATCGGTGATCACTGCCCGCCGGCCGAGTGGCGAGCTGCGCAGCTTTCCGCCGGCCGAGAACCGGCACGCGGCGCAAATCCTTATCGAGACCACTGCGCCTGCCGAACTGCCGTCCGACATCGCCCGCGAGGCGGTCGCCATGGCGGAGCGGATCGCCTGCGCGTTGGCGCTGGAGGGTCTGCTTGCTGTCGAGATGTTCCTCACCGCGGATGGTCGGCTGCTGGTCAACGAGTTGGCGCCGCGGCCGCACAATTCGGGCCACTGGAGTCTAGATGCTTGTGCAGTCAGCCAGTTCGAGCAGCTTGTCCGCGCAATCTGTGATCTTCCCTTGGGCGATCCGACGCCCACAGCCCCCTCGACCATGCGGAACCTGATAGGTGACGCTGTCGACGGTTGGCCCGAGATCCTGGCCGAACGGGGTGCCCGCCTGCATCTCTACGGCAAGCGCGAGGCTCGCCAGGGGCGAAAAATGGGGCACGTCACGCGGTTGCACCGAGGCTGAATACCTGGACGGCTCGGCCTTGCGCTCGGCGCGCATCGCAGCCCATTTTCTGTCGATCCTCTGTTCCAGAATGATCGTGCGTAACCGGACGGCCAGTACCCGTGGCCAAGCGGCCCTTGCTGGTGCCGGGCTGCCGAGACGACCAGTTCCACGGCAGCAGGGCGTCGAGCTTGGCCGGGTCGTGGTCGCGCATGCGGGCGAGGACGTCGGCGAGGTAGGCCTCGGGGTCGAGGCCGGCGAGCTTGGCGGTTTCGATGACGGTCATCGCGTCGGCGAGGATAGAGGTGGTCCCTGTTTCCCGGACAGTTCGATAAGCCTGGTTTGCGGAGATGGAAGGACGGGCCCGATGACGGGGACACGGAAGCGATATTCGACGGCGTTCGAGGGTAACCGGCCGGTCAGGGCCCGGTGATCAGACGGCTTTTGCGGCGGGCTGGAGGCCGGCAGTCCAGTTCCACGGCAGCAGGTCGTCGAGCCTAGCCCCGCAGCTGGCGCGCGTCGGGCAGCCGGTTGGCGGCGAGATCCCCGTTGCCGAGCCCGGGTCGATGAGCCTGCCGAGCTCGGTCTCGCAGGCTTCGTCGTGGGCCAGCGCCAGGAGGGCCACCATGCGCCGGCAGGCGTCTTTCTGTGGCAGCGCCGACGACCGCCGCCGCCAAGCCCCTGCTCGGGTCCTCGGGG
>DAIRDJ010000071.1:0-20105 GCA_036796215.1 Geminicoccaceae bacterium | reverse complement strand
GCCTTCACGCGTGCGCTCGACGACCCCTCACGCTTGCACGACAGCCGTGCCGTCGCCATGGCGATGTGTGGCGGAAAAGGAACAAGGGGCTCGACCGTGACGTAGCGATTTGCGAACCCCACCGTTCGCTAGTGTCCCGTTCGGAGATGGTTGAAATCCCTCGACTTCCAGTCGAGGGTCGTTCAGTTGCGCAATGTGTCCCCCGAATTGTGAGCGATGCGGCCGCACCGTCGCCGGCTCGAAACGAGGCGCGGCGTCCGCACTCGGCGGCACCCCTCTTGCCACAAGGACGTCCTTGAGCCGATATCCCCCGCGTCGCGCGCCTTGGTGCGGCACGGGATGGTCCTGCAGGCCCCGACCGCTGGAGGCCCCGGCTCACCTGATCGCCTGTCGCGACTGCTCGAACGAACGCGCGATCCGATCGAGCCGCTCTTGGCACGTCGCGTGTTGCTCGCGCCGCGCACGAGAGCGCAAAGCCACCCTCGAACGCTACGCTCGACCGGCCGGCCGCCTGTCCGCTACGACCGACACGTGCAGCACCTCTCAGGCATCGAGTGCTGACCGGGATCGATGCCGGTCGGGGTGACGATGCCCCGGGCCGCGCGACGCCGGCTCGCCGGCCGGGTGGCGCTCGGCGAATTGCTGCAGCTCGGCCGAAGGCACGCCCGGCGAGAACAGGAAGCCTTGCCCCAGTCGGCAGCCGAACTCCTCGAGCAAGCGGCGATGCGACTCGGTCTCGATCCCCTCGGCAATCGTCCGCAAGCCCAGCTCGCGCGCCATGGTCAGCGCCCCGCGCACGACGACGCTTCGGCCGTGGTCCACCTCGATGTCACGCAGAAAAGCACGATCCAGCTTGAGCTTGTCGACCGGCAAATCGGCAAGATAGGCGAGGCTCGAATAGCCGGTGCCGAAATCGTCGATGGCGATAGCGATCCCCAGCGCCCGCAATCGCTCGAGGGTCGAGCGCACGGCTTTCACATCCCTGACGAGGACACCCTCGGTAACCTCCAGCTCGAGCCGATGCGGCGGCAGTCCCGTTCGGCTCAGGACCTTCTCGACCGTGGCGACCACGTCGCCTTCAGCGAGCTCGAGCGGCGAGAGGTTGACCGCGACGGCACCGTCGGCGAGCGCGCCACGCCAGCTGAGGGCCGCGCGACAGGCCTCTTCGAGGATGTGCTCGCCCAGGGCGGCGATCCGGCCGGTTTGCTCGGCTATCGCGACGAACTCGTCCGGCCGGACAGCGCCGAGCAGCGGATCGACGTAGCGCAGCAACGCTTCGGCACCGACCGAGTGTCCCGTGGCCAGTTCCACCTGCGGCTGGAAGACCAGTGACAGTCCGGCGACGAACGTCCCGGTTTCGAGGGCGGCCTCGATGGTCTTGCGCTGGACGAACGCCGCGCCGATCTCGGGCTCGAAACGGGCGATCTGCCCGTGCCCTCGTGCCTTGGCCGCATAAAGCGCGAGGTCGGCAGCCTTCAGCAGAGCTTCCGGTGTTTCGCCATCGATCGGCGCCAGCGCCATACCGATCGAGGCCGCGAGGCGATGGCTGCGCCTCAGCGTCTGGATCGGCGCCGCGAACAGCGCCGCGACCGTCTTTGCCCCGGCCATCGCCGTTTCAGCGTCGCCCCGGAACAGCAAGGCGAACTCGTCGCCGCCCAGCCGGGCGACCAGCGCGGTGTCGCCGGCGCGCGTGCGCAGCAATCTGCCGACCTCGACCAGCGCCGCGTCGCCTTCCTCGTGGCCGAAGACATCGTTGATTTCGTTGAAGCCGTCGATGTCGACGAGCAGGAGCGCAGCACTCGGCTCGGGCGCCGCCAGGCGGTCGGCCAGCACGGTGTGGAAACGACCGCGATTGGCGAGGTCGGTAAGCGAGTCGCGCTCGGCCATGTAGCGCATGCGGCGCTCACCCGCCCGCGCCTCGGCTTCGGCCCGCCGTGCGGCGACCGCTTCCACGCCGAGCGCCAGGGCAAAGCAGCCGGCAACGCCGAAGAAGACCAGCAACATGATCCGGTTCAGCCCGACCAGGTCGATCATGGTGGCGATGTCGCGGTCCTGCAGCTGCAGCCGGGTATGGGCAATGCTGCCGGCCAGCGACGCGAGCTCGTCGGCGTGGGGCGCGAGACGTCGGTCGGCCAGGTCGAGCAGCGACCGGGCACCCGCCTCCCGCGGGAGGTCCGCCAGGGCCGCTTCGACCTGCTCCAGATCGGCGAGCACGCGCTCGGCCGTCTCGCCGACATCGGCGTAGGTGAAGAGATCGCTTTTGGGGGTGCTGCTGGTCAAGAGCCGCAGCGTGCTCGCGAGACGCGCTGCTCGGCCACGGAGTGTCGCCGGGTCTGCCGCGGTATCGCCCGCCGCGTGTCGGGCGATCAGGTTCGAGAACGCTTGCAGCTCTTGCTGGGCCGCGTTGACCGTCCAGCTGTCGACGCGGACGTAGCGCAACAAGCCGTCGGTGCGTTCGAGCAGCCGGCTGGTGATTTGCCATGCACCAGCGCCACCGCCGATCACCAGGACGCCGAGGAGCAGCCAGGCGGCGATGCGCCCGAGCAGCGATCCAGCGCTCATTCCAAGAGCGCCGTGGCACGGCTGAGTGCCGCCGGCAGCGCTTTCTGGCAGGAGGTGCTGCTCAGATCGATCGACATGCCGCTCTTCTTGGCGAACGAGATCGACCTGGCGATCAGGATGCTGCAGGAGCGAAGCGGGGTGATCCTGGCATCGCTCTCGGAAACGAACTCGCCGTTCGGCAGATAGATCGTGCCGGTCAGCTCGGACGCCCCTTCACTGTTCCAGGTGTGCGTGCCGTCCGACGCCGGATCCTGAAAGACGAGCATGCCCTGCCACGGACCGTCGCTCGGTGCTTCGAGCTCGATCTCGGCACCACTCTCGATCTCCAGGACGGCTTTCGTCCCGCTGAAGAAGAACGTGACCCCGTGGCCGGTGATCGACGAACCCCCGTGGACCGCGAGCGGACCGTCGAGAAAGACATAAGTGCCGGGCAAGAAGTGCACGATCGCTGTATTGTCGATCCGCAGTCCGTCGCAATAGGTGCCCGGGCCGACCGTCGTGACAACTCCGGGCAGAGTGAGATTGGGCTTTGCCGCACAAGCACCGATCGGTGGTGTCGCGAGATCGGCGAGCGGATCGGGCTGGGGCGGGCAGCCCTCGGTCGGCACCGGCGAGACGGCGCCCCGCTTGTCGATCTTGGCCGAGCCGGTCACGCACACACTTGCCGCCGTCAAACTGGCGTTCTTCGTGACATCCAACGCGTGCTGCTTCGTCGAGTTGACCTGAACCCCGCACTCGTGGGCTTGGACCGCCGCATCGTGTTCGACCTTCATGCCGCCCTTGCCGCTGGGGCCGAGAGCCATGACACAGGCGGCACCGCGACGACCGGCCATCGCCGAGTGTTCGATCTCGAGGTCTGCGACACCAAAGACCCCCGCGAGCATGGTCGGCATCGCGTTGCCGTTGGCCTTGCCCATGCGCGCCGTGACCCGTACCGCATTGGCCGCCTTATTGGGATCGAGCGTGCGCGTTTCGGGGTTCCAAGCGCCGAAGACGATGTCCTCCGGCCTGAGGACGTCGCCGTATTGCTCGACCGGCAGGTTCTTCCGCGCGTAGTCGATGGCCACCGCGCGAGCGCGCTTCACATCCGGCAACCGGGCCGCCGCCGCCAGAGCGGCAGCATCCGCCGTGGCCTCGAGATCCGCCCGCAGCGCATAGGCGCGACCGAGATCGACCATTACCGCTGCCGAGCCGGCGAGCACGGTCACCAGCAAGCCGGCGATCGCCGCCATGTTGCCGCGCTCGTCCCGGGCCATGGCGCGCGCGGCTCCGAGACTACCGGCCACGCTCATCAGATTTCCTTCAGCATCGTCGTCGAGACGCGAATGCGGAGCCGGCCGTCCCCGGAGGTCGTCACGACGTCCGGCTCTTCCTGGTCGCCATCGAGCAGCTTCGTGTCGAGCGACTGCCGCCCGGGCGTCGGCGATGCGCCCGGCAGTTTCTCCTCTTCCCGCTCGTAGCTCGACTCGCTGCCGCCGAGCCCGGTAATCATCGCTGCGGCGATCGGTACCGAGACCTCGACCACGATATCGGTCCCCGCACTGTCCGGGAGTTCATTCTCCTGGATGACTATGTCGACGGTGGCGTCGGTCTTGCCGCTCAGCCGCTCCCGGATGAGCGCCTGCGCGCTGTCGTGGTCGATGCTGCTCACCGCCAGGCGGCGGGCGACGTCGCGCGTCGCCGCGACCATTTCGCTGCGCAGGTGGAACAGGTTTGCCGCTTCGACCGAAACGAGCATCATGAGAATCAGCACCGGTGCGACAAGCGCGAACTCGACCGCCGATACGCCGTGCCGGTCGTGCCACAGCCTCCGTACGGTAGAACGTGTCGAAACACGCCCTACCGAACCGAACGTTCGGGGTCGTTCGATCGAGCGAGCGGCCAAGACAAATCCTTCCGCTGGTCGCAGGCCAATACGCTACAGAGCCTAGGCGACCTTTCTTACCAAACCCCTAATGCGCATCCCGAAAAGCGTCTTCGAAGAATTCTCCGCCGAGGTTCGCGGATGCGGCGGTCATCGCCTCGGACGAGACGACGACCCGGATCGACGGCATCACCCACTGGCCCCTGGGGTGTCTGCCGACGCCCGTTGCTGCGCAAGCCGGATCCTTCGCCTGCCGGCTCGACGATCGCTTGACGATCCCGCCCACCTGCAGCTCCGGCCGCGAACTGCGGGCCCAGGTCAAGGCCCGGCGAGGCAAGTACTTCCTGTTCCTGACCGACCGCCGCGTGCCCGCCACCGACAATGGTTCCGAGCGGGAGATCCGGCCCTCGGTCGTCTTCCGCCCCTTGTCTGGCGCCCGTCGTCTGGCGCCCGTCGTCTGGCGCCCGTCGTCTGGCGCCCGTCGTCTGGCGCCCGTCGTCTGGCGCAAGCTCACCGGCGGCTTTCGATCGGCTTGGGGCGCCCGGGTTCACGCCGGATATCGCACCCTCACCAGCGCCGCCGGGACCGCCGGCCAAACCGCCTGGCAGACCATGACCGGGCTCACCCATCGCGCCGTCATTCAGCCCAATCTGCCACTGCTACTGCCAACCAGGTGACCAGTTGCCCCGCTTCAGCAGTCGCTCCCGTCGGGCTCGATGACGGTGATTTCGCCCTGCAGGCTGCAGTCACCGCTCTCGTTGTCGGACAGGCGGTTGCCGGTGATGGTGACGCTTACCGGCTGCTGGTAGAGCGCGTCCTCGGAGTCGGGTGGCATCGAGGAACGGCTCCAGTCGTAGACGAAGATGCCGGGACCGGCATTGTGGTGGACGATATTGCCCTCGATCACGATGTCGGCCGACGCCCGGATGCGGATGCCGGCCCGGCCGTTGCCGGCGACGTGGTTGTCCAGGATGCGCACGTCGCGGCTCTCGTAGACGACGATACCGTCGGTGCCGTTGTCGAAGCTCTCGTTCTCGGCGAAGGTGACGTTCCAGCTGGCCTTTTCGAGGTAGAACCCGGCACCGCCATTGTCGATGCTGCGGTTCCTGGTCACCACCGTGTCGTGGATCTCGCGGCTCATGACGACGCCGTGGCTGTCCCTCGTGTCGCGGATGAAGTTCTCGGCGATCAGCATGTCGCGGGTCGCATCGTGCGGGTCGAGGCCATAGACATGGCTGCCCTCGACGGTGTTGCGCAGCGCGTTCACGCCGAGAGCGTTCCAGGTGAAGAAGCCGAACCAGAGGTCCTCGATGCGGTTGTCGACGAGATCGACGCTGGGCAAGCCGGCCGGCGGGTCGCGCTCGGCGTCGGTGAAGGCGAGGCCCTGGGTGGAGTTGGAATCGTAGCCGAGATGCGCCAGGTGGCTCCGGCGGATCACCGTCCGGTTGGCCTCGAGCCCGGCGATCCAGGGGCGAAACCGGCGGCCCTCGGCATCGGTCGCGGCGGGCTCGTCGCGGCGTCCGTCCCAGCCCCGGATCACGGCATCGCTGATCCAGAGATCGCCCGCCGCCGAGACGAGGCCGCCTGCGTCCTGCACGAGGTCGAGCCGCAGCCCGTCGATGACGAGCGCGGCACCATGGGCCACGAGCAGCGGGGCGCGCAGCCGGCAGACCGTGTCGGCACAGCGCAAGAGGTCCGGTCGCTCGATGGCCGCCGCCACGCCCTCCAGGCGAAACGTGCCGCTCGCCACCACGACGGCCTCGCCCGGCCAGTCCGGCAGCGCTTCGAGATCAGCGAGAAAGCCGCGGCCGAGATCGCGTTCGTCGGCCGCCGCGGTGATCACGACAGTACCCGGTTCAGGCTCCGGCAGTGGCCGATCGAGCACCGCCTCGACCAGCCGTGCGACCTCGTCTGCGCTCGGCACCGCCGGTGATGCTGCTGCTTGGGCCGCGACCAGCCACAGGCCGAGACCGAGGGCCAGCCGCCCCGGCAGTCGCCCGCTCAGCAATCGCTGGCGCCGGCCGGCAGGACCGTGACCACGCCCTCGAAGAGGCAGTCGCCACGCGCGTTGTCGGCAAAGCGATTGCCCGTCACCGTGACCTCCGTCGGCCGAATCAGCGGCAGCTCCTCCTCGTTGGGCTCGCGCGAGGCAACGCTCCAGTCGTGCGCATCCACACCGGCCCGACCGTTCCGCTCGATGGAGTTGCTCGCAACGCGGATGCCGTCCGACGCCCGCACCCGGATGCCGGACCGCCCACTGCCGAAGATGCCGTTGCCAACGATATCGATGTCGCCGCTCTCGTAGATGATCAAGCCGTCGCGGCCGCTATTGACCAGCTGGTTGCCGCTGACCGCGAGTCCGGCCGTGCCACGCTCGACCATGATGGCAGCGGCAGCACTGTCCTCGACCCGGTTGCCGGCGACCACCACACCGCGCAGCCCGCGGGCGACCATACCGTTGCCATTCTCGGCCAGCGCCCCGCTCGCTGCCACGACGTTCTCGGCGATCAGCACCTGCTCGCTGCCGTCACGCACGACGATGCCGTGGCGGCCGGCCCCGGTGACGGTGTTGCGCAAGAGCTCGACCCTGCCGGCGCCGCGCACGAACACGCCCTCATAGACGTCCTCGATCAGCGTGCCGACCATGACGATCTCGGGCTGGCCTGCGGGCTCGTCGCGGCTGACCGTCATCACCGAGAGCCCGGTCGTGCCGAAGGCATCGAAGCCGAGAGCGGCGAGCCGGCTGTCCCGGATCACCGTCCGGCTCTCGTCATAGGCAACGATGAAGGGCCGAAAGCTCGTGCCGTCGGTTGCGGCTGCAGCCTCGCCGTCGCGGCCGAGGACGGAGGCCGCACTCATGAAGAGATCGCCGAAGGCCACGATGGCGCTGCCGGCCTGCTGCTCGAGCGCCACCGTCAGCCCGTCGATGATCAGCATGGCGCCACTGTCGACCGCCAAGGGAGCGCGCAGCCGGCAGATGCTCTCCGCGCAGTCGAGCAGGTCGGGACGATCGAGGCTCGCGGCCACGGCCTCGAGGCGATGCCGGCCGCTGGCGATGACGATCCCCTCGTCGCGCCACTCGGGCTGGGCCTGCTGCAGCTCGATAAAGCTGCGCTGCAACCGCCGCTCCTCGGAAGCCACCCCGACATAGACGGCCCCCTCGACCAGCGGGTCCGGGACCGGCAACGGCAAGGTCTGAACGGCCTCGACCATCGTGTTGATGGCGGCCAAACCCGGCACCTCGGGCGGTGCCGCAGGGGCGAGCTCAGGCCATCCCAGGACGGCACCGACCAGCAGCAGGCGAGCCGACGCCACCAACCTCGAGGGTCGCAGCCGCAACGCGCAAGGATCGGTCATGCCAAGAGCGCGCTGGCCTCACTCGCCGCGGTCACCGGCACCGGCAGCTTGTCCAGAAGCTCCTTCGGCACGATCTGCCAGAAACGCGGCAGCTCCCGATCGAAGTCGCGCAGAATGCGTTCGGCGAGCGCGCTCTGGGTCTGCCAGACATGCTCCACGATCAAGTTCTTCAGCTCCTGCACGTAATGGTCGACCTCGAGCCGCTGCATGATGACGAAGTCCGGATTGAGATGGCCGTCGAGGGTCTCGTCCTCGTCCCAGACATAGGCCATGCCGCCCGACATCCCGGCGGCGAAGTTGTCGCCGACGGCGCCGAGGATGACGGCAACGCCGCCCGTCATGTACTCGCAACCATTGTCGCCGCAACCCTCGACCACGGTCGACGCACCCGAATTCCTGACCGCGAAGCGCTCGCCGGCGCGGCCGGCCGCAAACAGCTTGCCGGCCGTTGCACCATAGAGACAGGTATTGCCGATGATGACATTCTCATGCGGCACGAGCGGGCTCGAGACCTTGGGGCGGACGACGATGGTGCCGCCCGACAGCCCCTTGCCGACATAGTCGTTGGCGTCGCCGAAGACCTCGAGCTTGAGACCCTGCACCGCCCAGGCCCCCAGCGACTGGCCGGCCGAGCCCTTCATCCGGACGGTCAGATGGCCCGGCTGCAGCCCGGCCATGCCGTAGCGACGGGTGATGTGCGAGGAGAGCCGGGTGCCGACGGCGCGCTGCACGTTGCGCACATTGTACTGCAGCTGCATCTTCTCGCCGTCCTCGAGCAGCGGCCGCGCATCCTTGAGCATCTGTGCATCCAGCGTGTCCGGGACCTCGTTGCGCCCCTCGATGCTGCAGTAGCGGGGTAGGCCCCCGGCGTCGACCTGCGCCAGGATCGGGTTGAGGTCGAGATCGTCGAGGTCCTCGCTGCCGCGATTGACCTGACGGAGCAGGTCCGAGCGGCCGACCGCCTCCTTGAGCGAGCGCAGCCCCAGCGACGCCAGGATCTCGCGCACGTCCTCGGCGATGAAGCTCATCAGGTTGACGACCTTCTCGGGATTGCCGGTGAACTTCGCCCGAAGGTCGTCGCGCTGGGTGCAGATCCCCACGGGACAGGTGTTGGAGTGGCACTGGCGGACCATGATGCAGCCCATGGCGACCAGGGACAGCGTGCCGATGCCGTACTCCTCGGCCCCCAGCATGGCGGCGATGACGATGTCGCGGCCGGTCTTGATGCCGCCATCGGTCCTGAGCGTCACCCGGTGGCGGAGGCGGTTGAGGGTGAGAAGCTGGTTGGTCTCGGAGAGCCCCATCTCCCAGGGGGCACCCGCGAACTTGATCGAGGTCTGCGGGCTCGCACCCGTGCCACCGACATGGCCCGAGATCAGGATGACATCGGCCTTGGCCTTGGCCACCCCGGCCGCGATCGTGCCGATGCCGCTCTCCGAGACGAGCTTGACGCAGACCTTGGCCTCGGGGTTGATCTGCTTGAGGTCGTAGATCAGCTGCGCCAGATCCTCGATCGAGTAGATGTCGTGGTGCGGCGGCGGGCTGATCAGCGTCACCCCCGGCGTCGCATGGCGCAGCCGCGCGATCTCGACCGTCACCTTGAAGCCCGGCAGCTGGCCGCCCTCGCCCGGCTTCGCCCCCTGCGCCACCTTGATCTCGAGCTCGCGCGCGGCATTGAGATACTCGGCGGTGACGCCGAACCGGCCGGACGCCACCTGCTTGATCGGCGAGTTGGCGTTGTCGCCATTGGGCCTGGGCGTGTAGCGCTCGACCCCCTCGCCGCCCTCGCCGGAATCGGACTTGGCGCCGATCCGGTTCATGGCGATGGTCAGCGTCTCGTGCGCCTCGGGGCCGAGGGCACCCAGGGACATGCCGGGCGTGACGAAGCGCTTCCTGATCTCGGTGATGCTCTCGACTTCGTCGATCGGCACCGGCTGGAGGGTGCGGCGGAAGTCGAGCAGGTCGCGGATCGACACCGGATCCTGGGCTTCGACCATCTCGCCGAAGCGCTGGTAGGCCGCGAACGAATCGGAAGCCACCGCGTGCTGCAGCTGGTGGATCATCCGCGCCTCGTAGCCGTGCTGCTCGCCGCCCCGGCGGTAGCGGTAGAAGCCGCCGATCGCCAGCGGTGGCTCGGCCTCGTCGAAGGCGCGGGCATGCAGCGCGCGGATCTTGTTCTTGATCCCGGTCAGGCCGATGCCTGAGATGCGGCTGACCAGACCGGGGAAATACTCGCGGCAGACCGAGCGCGACAGGCCCACGGCCTCGAAGTTGAGCCCGCCACGATAGGAGCTGATGATCGAGATGCCCATCTTGGACATGATCTTGAGCAGCCCCTGATCGACTGCCTCCTTGAAGCGGCCGAGGCACTCGGCAAGCGTGAAGCCCGAAAAGAGCCCACGGGCGTGACGATCGGCGATCGCCGCCTCGGCCAGATAGGCGTTGACGGTGGTCGCACCCACGCCGATCAAGACGGCGAAATAGTGGACGTCGAGGCATTCGCCGGAGCGCACGGTGATCGAGCTGAAGGCCCTGAGCCCCTGCCGTGTGAGATGGCTGTGCACGGCACTGGTGGCGAGGATCATGGGCACGGGTGCGCGTTCCGGCCCGACCTGCTCGTCGGTCAGGATGAGCTGCTCACAGCCGCCGCGCACCGCCTCCTCGGCCTCCTGGCGGATGCGCTCGAGGGCGACCCTGAGCCTTTCGCCCTTGGCCTCGAACGTGCAGTCGATGGTCTTGGCGTTGTCGCCGAAATAGCGCTCGAGGGCGCGAAAGTCGTCGGTCGCCAGGACCGGTGTTTCGAGCTGCAGGATCTGCGTCTGGCTCGGGTCCTCGTCGAAGATGTTGCCGAGATTGCCGAAGCGGGTCTTCAGGCTCATCACCCGCCACTCGCGCAACGGATCGATCGGCGGGTTGGTGACCTGGCTGAACTGCTGGCGGAAGAAGTGGTGCAGGCCGCGATAGCGCTTGGAGAGGACGGCCAAGGGCGTGTCGTCGCCCATCGAGCCCACCGGCTCCTTGGCATCGAGCACCATGGGCGAGAGGATCAGCTCCATGTCCTCGACGGTGAGGCCATAGAGCGTCTGCCGGCGCTTGAGCTCGGTGCGCTCGAGCTGGATCGGAGCCGAGGGGGCCTCGGCCACCAGCTGCTCGAGGTGGCGGATGTTCTCGACCCACTTGCCGTAGGGCTTCTGCCCAGCGAGATGGTCCTTCAGCTCGTCGTCATGGTAGAAGACGCCGGACTGCAGATCGACGCCGATCATCTCGCCGGGGCCGACCCGGCCCTTCTCGACGATGTCGGCCTCGCGGATCGGCACCATGCCGGTCTCCGAGCCGACCACCAGGAGCCCGTCCGAGGTCCGGCTGAAGCGCAAGGGCCTGAGGCCGTTCCGGTCCATGCCGGCGATCACCCAGCGGCTGTCGGTGGCGACCAGCGCCGCCGGGCCGTCCCAGGGCTCCATCACGCAATTGCAGTAGTTGAAGAGATGCTGGTGTGCGTCCGACATCCGGATCTTCTTCGACCAGGCGGGCGGCACCAGCAGCGTCTTGACCAGCGGCAGCGAGCGGCCGGCCTGGACCAGCGCCTCGGCCACCGCATCCAAGGCCGCACTGTCGGAGCTGCCGGCCTGGATGACCGGCTTCAGGTCCTCGTTGTGGGCGCCGAAGACATCGGCCACCATCCGCGTCTCGTGGCTCTTCATCCAGTTGACGTTGCCACGCAGCGTGTTGATCTCGCCGTTATGGGCAAGGGTCCGGAACGGCTGGGCCAGCTTCCACATCGGCCAGGTATTGGTCGAGTAGCGCTGGTGGAAGATGGCGAAGGTCGAGACGAACCGCTCATCCAGGAGGTCGGGATAGAACACCGCGAGCTGCTCGGCGAGGAACAGACCCTTGTAGATCACCGAGCGGCAGCTCATCGAGCAGATGTAGAATTCGGTGATGTTCTCGGCCAAGGCCAGCCGCTCGATCCGCCGGCGAATGATATAGAGGTCGCGCTCGAAGCGCTCGTTATCCCGCTCGTTCGGGTTGCCGATGATGATCTGCTCGATCTCGGGCCGCGTGGCCGCTGCCTTCTCGCCGATCACCGAGGTGTTCACCGGCACCTGCCGCCAGCCGCGGATCGCATAGCCGAAGCGCAGGATCTCGCTCTCGACCAGGGTCCGGCAGGCCTCCTGCTGGTTCAGGTTGTTCCTGGGCAGGAACACCATGCCGACGGCGATCTGCCCTTCGGCATCCGCCACGCCCTTGATCTGGCTCTTGAAGAAGCTCTGCGGGATCTGGATGTGGATGCCCGCACCATCGCCGGTCTTGCCGTCGGCGTCGACGGCACCGCGGTGCCAGACGGCCTTTAAGGCATCGATGCCGGCGAGCACGACCTCGCGCCTGGGCTTGCCGTCGATCGCGACCACACAGCCGACACCACAGGCATCGCGCTCGAAATCCTCGGGCCCGTAGCCCAGCGCTTCGAGCTTCGCCCGCTCCCGCCCGTAGAGCGCCAGCGCTTCGTGGCTCGTCTCGTGCATCGTGCTCATCCTCAAGACGCGAGCTTGAGCGGTGCGGCACTCTCGGCCTTGTGCGCACCACTTCTGATGTATTGGTGGATGCCGGCTGCGGCATCACGCCCGTCGCGGACCCCCCAGACGACGAGCGAGGCACCACGGACGATGTCGCCTGCGGCGAAGACGCCGGGCAGCTCGGTCATCATCGTCTCCCAGTCGATCTTCAAGGTCCCCCAGCGGGTGACCGGCAACGCCGGCTCGTCGAACATCGTGACCAGGTCCTCGGGATCGAAGCCCAAGGCCGCGATCACCAGATCCGCCGGCCGGTCGGTGCTGGAGCCGGGCACCGGCTCGGGCGACCGACGCCCCGAGGCGTCGGGCGCTCCGAGCCGCATCCGCTGCACGCGCACACTCGCCACCGTCTCGTCACCGAGAAACGCCTCTGGCGCCGAGAGCCAGACGAAATCGACCCCCTCCTCCTCGGCATTCGCCACCTCGCGCATCGACCCCGGCATGTTGTCCCGGTCCCGCCGGTAGAGGCAGCTCACCGACCTCGCCCCCTGGCGCACGGCAGTGCGCACGCAGTCCATGGCGGTATCGCCGCCGCCCACGACCACCACGTCGCGGCCCTTGGCGTCGAGCGTCCCACTGTCGAAGTCGGGCACGGCGTCGCCGAGACCCTTCCGGTTGCTCGCGGTCAGGTAATCGAGGGCAGCCACCACGCCACCGAGCCCAACGCCCGGCGCCATCAGCGCCCGCGCCTTGTACACCCCGGTCGCCACGAGCACCGCATCGTGCCGCTGGCGCAGCTCGGCGAAGCTCGGCCCACCCACGGCCCCGATGTCGCAGTTCAAATGGAAGAGGATGCCGCCCTGGCCCAGGAGCTCGGCGCGGCGATCGACGATGGGCTTTTCCAGCTTGAAGCCCGGGATGCCGTAGATCAAGAGCCCGCCCACCCGGTCGTAGCGGTCGTAGACGTGGATCTGGTAGCCCTTCTTGCGCAGCTCCTCGGCAGCCGCGAGGCCGGCCGGTCCGGCACCGATGATCCCGATGCTCTCCTTGAGCTCATGCAGCGGCTTGACCGGCTTGACCCAGCCCATGTCGAAGGCGGTATCGACGATGTGCCTTTCGACGGCACCGATGGTCACCGTGCCGTGGCCCGCCTGCTCGATCACGCAATTGCCCTCACAGAGGCGATCCTGCGGGCAGATGCGGCCACAGATCTCGGGCATGTTGTTGGTGGCCGACGCGACCTCGAAGGCCTCCTCCATCCGCCCCTCGGCGGTGAGCTTCAGCCAGTCCGGGATGTTGTTGTGCAACGGGCAATGGACCTGGCAGAAGGGAATGCCGCACTGCTCGCAGCGCGAGGCCTGCTGGGCCGCCTTGTCGGCCTCGTAGCGCCCGTAGATCTCGTCGAAATCGGCGGCCCGGTCCGGGGCCGGCCGCTTCGCCGGCATCGCCTTCGGCACATCGGTGAACTGCATCATCTTGGCCGGCATGGCGCATCCTCCTCACAGGCCCCACTGCCCGGTGTGCTCGTGGCGGCCGGGCCGGCGCACGCATCCGAGCCGACCGACGGCCGGCCCGGAGCACGTTGCATTGGTGACGGAGCCTGCAGGTCTAGCGGGCTGAATTCCTGTCGTCCAGACACAGACCGGGACATAGTCACGAAAGGCGACTTGTTTTTCGCGCCGGCACACCTTCATGCTGGAAACTCGGCCGGCAAAGCACTCAGGTCGGCCAATTTGTCTCGTTCCGAGACGATTGCCTCACGCGACCGGGCTCACCCGCCGCGGCCGGGCGAACGGCTTGAGGTAGGTCGGCACGATCACCTCCATCGGCGTCGGCTTGATCCCGAGATCCCCGAGCGTCAACGCCCCCTCGCTCACCACATTGTCCTTCTTCAGCATCTTGAGCTGATCGCGGGTCAAGGGCGGGTTCGGCAGCAGCTCGAAAAACCGCGCCTGGATCGCCGCGATGCTGCTCGGCAGCGGCAGCAGCAGCCGCCGGCGATTGACCGTCTCCAGCGTGTAGCGCAGGAGTTCGGCAAAGGTCCTGGCCCTGGGCCCACCGAGCTCGAAGGTCTTGCCCTGGTGCGCGTCGCTCTCGAGACAGCGGGCCATGGCCTCGACCACATCGCCGACATAAACCGGCTGAAAGCGCGCGGTGCCGCCGTCGATCAGCGGCAAAAAGGGTGAGATGACGCTCATCTGGGCGAAGCGGGCGAAAAACCCGTCACCCGGGCCGAAGACGATCGACGGGCGAACGATCGAGACCGCGGGAAAGGCGGCCTTGACCGCGGCCTCGCCCTCGCCCTTGCTCTGCGCATAAAGCGCCTCGCCGTTCGGATCGGCACCGATCGCCGACATGTGAACCAGCCGGCGCACCCCCGCCGCCCGTGCCGCCTCGGCGATGCGCCGGGCCATGTCGCGATGGACGTGCATGAAGTCGCCCGAGCGCCGCTCGACCAGGATGCCCAAGAGATTGACCACGCCCATCGAGCCCTCGACCAGGCGGCGCAAACCGGCCTCGTCCTCGGCATAGGGCAGGATCGCGATCTGCCCCACGTCGCCCATCGGCCGCAGGAAGCCCGCCCGGTCCGGATCGCGGGTCACCACGCGCAGCGTCGCCCCGGCCTGGGCGAGCTTCTCGACCAGATGCCGCCCGATGAACCCGGTGCCACCGAACACCGTCACGACCTCGTTGCGCATCTCCCGTTCCTTTCCTCTTCGGCGTCTCGCCGCCGGTCCTCTTCGGCGTCTCGCCGCCGGTCCTCTTCGGCGTCTCGCCGCCGGTCCTCTTCGGCGTCTCGCCGCTGGCGCCGTTGTCGGCAAACTGCCGCCGTTACGCAAGATGGCCCGACCAACCGGACGACACGCCGGCGTCACCGAGCTTGACGGCAGCACCGATCATCCATAGATCGTGCGGCCTGGGCCCAGGTGGCGGAACTGGTAGACGCGCTAGCTTCAGGTGCTAGTGACCGTCAGGTCGTGGAGGTTCGAGTCCTCTCCTGGGCACCACCCTCGCTTATCAAGTTTAACCCAAACTTTACCCGAGGCGGGCTATAACCGCGACCGATCGCCGTGATCGGGCAGCGATCGTGCGACCGCAACAGCGCCGAACCGCTTCGAGAGTGATCCTCAGTCAATGACCGTGAGTGTCCACCAGAACGACCTGCCCGAAGGCCTCGATCTCGGGCCGGTGATCGCCGTCGACAGCGAGACCATGGGCCTCGACCCCCGTCGCGACCGGCTCTGCGTCGTCCAGCTTTCGGCCGGCGACGGAACGGCACACCTGGTCCAGCTCGCCCGCGGCGTGACCGAGGCCCCGAGACTTGCCGCCCAGCTCGCCGATCCCGCCCGGCTCAAGCTCTTCCACTACGCCCGCTTCGATGTCGCCGTGCTGCAGCACCATCTGGGCATCATGGCGGCCCCCCTCTTTTGCACCAAGATCGCCTCGCGCCTGGTGCGCACCTACACCGACCGCCACGGGCTGAAGGACCTCTGCCGCGAGCTCTTGGGCATCGAGCTCTCGAAGACCGAGCAGAGCTCCGACTGGGGTGCGGAGACCTTGAGCGAGGCGCAGCAGCGCTATGCGGCGCAAGACGTGCTCCATCTCCACGACCTCATGACCCGGCTGGAGGCCATGCTTGAGCGCGAGGAGCGGCGTGCCATGGCCCAGGCCTGCTTCGCGTTCCTGCCGACGCGCGTTGCCCTCGATCTCGCCGGCTGGCCCGACATCGACATCTTCGCCCATTCGTGAGCCGGAGTTGGTGCGCATTTGGCCGGAATTGACCCGAACGAGACCACGGCGCATAGTCCGACCCGTGCAGCGGGCGACCATGCCGACGGCATCGAGGCCAGGGTCGGGATGCGCTGCCTGCCCGGGCGGAACGCCGATCGAGCGCATGCGGGTCCCCTCAAGGGCCGGCCAAGGATGACAAGGAGCCATGGCGTGAGCCACCCGGCACTGCAGGACGGCCCCAACGTGTCAACGCGCGAGACGGGCCGCGGCCCGGCCACCACACAGCGGCGGCACGTGGCACGCGCCGCGGATCATGAAGCGGTACTCGAGCACGGTCGCGCCTTGCTCCGTACCGAGGCTGCGGCCCTCACCACCCTGGCCGAGCGGCTCGACGACTCGTTCGGCCGGGCCGTCGCCCTCATGCAGGACCTCGAGGGCCGAGTGGTCTGCACCGGCATGGGCAAGAGCGGCCACATCGCGCGGAAGATCGCGGCCACCCTGTCCTCGACCGGCACGCCCGCCATGTTCGTTCATCCGGGCGAGGCCAGCCACGGTGATCTCGGCATGATCACCACCAAGGACGCGGTGCTCGCCCTCTCCAATTCGGGCGAGACGGCTGAGCTCAAGGACCTCATCCTCTATACCCGCCGCTTCGCCATCCCGCTCATTGCGATGATCGGCAGGCGCGAGAGCACGCTCGGTCGCGAGGCCGAGGTGGCACTCGTCCTGCCCGAGCTCACCGAAGCCTGCCCCATGGGCCTGGCACCCACGACCTCGACGACCGCCATGCTGGCCCTCGGCGATGCGCTGGCCGTTGCCCTGCTGCAGAGTACCGGCTTCACGCCGCAGCTCTTCGCCGTCTTCCACCCAGGTGGCAAGCTCGGCAGCCAGCTGATGCGGGTCGACCAGTTGATGCGTGGGCCGGGTGAGCTGCCGCTCGTGCCGCCCGATTGCCCGATGAGCGAGGCGCTCGTTGTCATGACCGAGAAATGTCTCGGCTGCGTCGGGGTGGCCGGCCCGGACGGCCGGCTGCTCGGCATCATCACCGACGGCGATATCCGCCGGCGGATGGGCACCGATCTCTTGGCGCGGAAGGCTGTGGAAGTGATGACCAGGGGACCGCTGACCATCGCTCCCGACGTGCTCGCCGTCGAAGCGCTCAGCACCATGAACCGCCATTCGGTCACCGTGCTCTTCGTCGTCCATGACGGCGTGCCCGTCGGTGCCGTGCACTTGCACGACTGCCTGCGCGCCGGGATCGCCTGATGCGTCGGCCGGCGACGATCACCGCGCGGGTCGGCTGCCTCGGCCAGGCGACCCTTCTCCTGGCGACCGTCTGGCTCGCCGCACCTGCCGCTGCGCAGACGACCACCACGGGCGGGCTCGGCAGCCACGATTCGACCCTGCCGATCGAAATCGTTGCCGATCGACTGACGGTCGAGCAGAGCGAAGGCCGTGCGATCTTCGTCGGCAACGTCCTGGCCGAGCAGGGCGAGATGCTGCTGCGCGCCGATCAGCTCATCGTCTACTACGTCCAGGGCGAGGACGGCGCCGCCTCCCAGCAGGCGATCCGGCGGATCGAGGTCGAAGGCAATGTCACGATCGCCTCGGCGGAGGAGACCGCGGTCGGCGATGCGGGCTTCTATGATGTCACTGGGGAAATGATCGAGCTCTCCGGCAATGTGGTCCTCACCCGTGACGCCAATGTCATCCGCGGCGACCTTTTGGAGATCGACGTGGCCCGTCAGCTGGCGACCATGACCAGCGCTGCCGATCGGCCGGCTGGCGAGCGGGTGCGGGCACTCTTTCGTCCCCAGCCGAGCGACGAAGGCTGAGCCGGTGGCGAGCGACCTCACCCTCGAGGCACCACCGCCGAACGTCGAGCGGCCGAGGCTGACACAGCCGGCGCCGGCTCGCGAACCCGGCACCCCTCGGGCCACGGGACGGCTCGAGGCCAGGGGCCTGATGAAGGCCTATGCGGGACGCGTCGTGCTGCGCAACGTGGATTTCGTGATCTCGCCCGGCGAGGCCGTCGGCCTGCTCGGCCCGAATGGTGCGGGCAAGACGACGAGCTTCTACATGGTGACCGGGCTCGTCGCTGCCGATGGCGGACGGATCATCCTCGACGGCCAGGACGTCACCGATCTGCCGATGCACCGGCGGGCCCGGCTCGGGATCGGCTATCTGCCCCAGGAAGCCTCGATCTTCCGCGGCCTGAGCGTGGCGCAGAACATCCTCGCCGTCCTCGAGGTGCGGGTGAAGGACAAGGCCCTGCGCCGGCACCGTCTCGCCGGTTTGCTCGACGAGTTCGGTCTGACCCACCTCAAGGACGCCAGGGCCAACACGCTGTCGGGCGGCGAGCGGCGCCGCTGCGAGATCGCGCGGGCACTCGCCTCCGATCCCCGCTACATCCTGCTCGACGAGCCCTTGGCCGGCATCGACCCCTTGAACGTCGCCGAGATCCGCGATCTCGTCGCTCACCTCAAGACCCGCGGCATCGGGGTCCTGATCACCGACCACAATGTCCGCGACACGCTGGCCACGATCGATCGCGCCTACATTCTCGCCGACGGCATCGTCATCAAGGAAGGGACCCCGGCCGAGATCATCACCGACCCCGATGTCCGCAGGGTCTATCTGGGCGACAGTTTCGACCGGTGAGCATGGGCACGGCAGAACCGAGCAAGGGCATGGCCTGCACCACGGGCAAAGCGACGAGCGCTGAAAGCGGGGGCGGTCGCCCCGCCGCCGGTCACGACGCGAGCGGGCGCTGAGGTCGGTGGCCATGGCGCTCGGTCTCCGCCTCGATGTTCGGCAGTCGCAGAGCCTGGTGCTGACGCCGCAGCTGCAGCAGGCGATTCGCCTCCTGCAGCTCTCGAACCAGGAGCTCGTCGGCACGCTGCTGAGCGAGGTGGCCGAGAACCCGTTTCTGGAGCTCGCCGAGACCGGTGTCGCGGCTGCGGGCCAGCGCCCCGAGCGCCTGACGGTGGACGGCGACCCGGTGCTCCGCCCGGGCCCGGCAAGCTCGACGGGCGATGCAACCGGCGAGTGGGAGCAGCCCGGCACCCCGCGGCCGCTCGACCAGCAACTCCACGCCAGGCGCCAGGCGGCGGGCGGCGACGATCTGCGCAGCCTGGAGGAACGGTTCAGCGAAACGCCCTCCCTGCGCGAGGCGCTGAGGCGGCAACTCGGCATGCTGAGCGCCGATGCCGAGCTCCGGCACCTCGCGGCCGAGCTCGCCGACTGGGTCGACGACGAGGGCTACCTGCGCGAGGCGGACAGCGAGATCGCGCGGCGGATGGGGGCGAGCCTCGAACGGGTGGCGGCGGCCCGAGGCCTGCTGCAGCGCTGCGAGCCGGTCGGCGTCGGCGCCCGCGATCTCGCCGAATGCCTGGCACTGCAGCTCGCCGAGCGCGACCGGCTCGACCCTGCGATGCGGCGGCTGCTCGACAACCTGCCCCTTTTGGCGCGCGCCGACTGGCCCGCCCTGCTGCGGCTCTGCGGCGTCGATCGCGAGGATCTCGAGGAGATGGTGGCCGAGCTCAAGGCGCTCGACCCGCGCCCCGGCCACCGCTTCCCGGCCGAGCCCACGACCGCCATCCTGCCCGACATCGTGGTCTTCCGCACCGGCCCCGACCACTGGCGGATCGAGCTCAACAGCGAGGCCCTGCCGCGGCTCGTGGTCGACACCAGCTACTATGCCGAGCTCGGCAAGGCCGGCCTCGAGCTGCGCCACAAGGAGTTCGTCCAGGAGCGCTACCAGAACGCGACCTGGCTCGCGAAGGCGCTCGATCAGCGCTCGCGCACCATCCTCAAAGTGGGCCAGGCCATCTTCGCCCGTCAGCGGGCGTTTCTCGCCGATGGCCCGAAAGCGCTGCGCCCCCTGGTACTTCGTGAGATCGCGGCCGCCACCGGCCTGCACGAGAGCACGGTCAGCCGGGCGACCAACCAGAAATATGCGGCGACCCCGCATGGCACCTTCCCGCTCAAGTATTTCTTCTCGACCGCGATCGCCGGCAAGGATGGTGCCGCCGACCACAGTGCCGAGGTCATCCGCCAGAAGATCAAGCTGATGATCC
>DAIRDJ010000070.1:0-20307 GCA_036796215.1 Geminicoccaceae bacterium | reverse complement strand
ATCGCCCAGCCGACGCTGGCGCTCTCGACCTGTCCGACCTTCGTCGATAGCGGCGTCGCTCCCCGGCACGTCGATCTGCGGCCGTTCGTGCTCTGCGGTGCCGACGAGGTGCGGATCGTGCCGGGCGGGCTCACCCGGGTGGCCTTGAAGGAGGGCTCGCTCGTCGTGAATTCGAGCCAGGGTGGTGGGACCAAGGACACCTGGGTCCTCGCGCCCGAGGCCACCCGCCGGTTCTCGGCACCGCCGGCCGATGGCCAGGCGCAGACCCAGAGCCTGGGAGGCTGACGTGATGCTCAGTCGCAGCGCCAGCAACCTGTTCTGGCTCGCCCGCGCGATCGAGCGGATGGACTATGTCGCCCGCCTGCTCGACGTGGCGCAGCGCATGTCGGTGCTCTCGACCTCCTCCTCGGTCGACGAATGGCGCTCGGCGATCATCGCGGCCGGGGTCCAGGGCCCGTACGACGCGCTGCACGCGACGACCGACGAGGCCTCGGTGGTCCATTTCCTGACCAGCGAGCCGGGCAATTCATCGAGCGTCATGAACTGCCTTTTTCAGGCCAGGAACAATGCCCGGGCGGTGCGCTCGCATCTCTCGATCGACGTCTGGGAGGCGATCAACGGCGCCTATCTCGAGGCCCGCCAGTTTACCGAGGCGACTTATGCCCGGGACGATTTCCCGGTCTTCATCGACTGGGTGAAGCGCCAGGCCCTGCTCTTCAATGGTGCCTACTCGAACACCATGCTCAGGACCGACTCGTTCTACTTCCTGCGGCTCGGCACCTTTCTCGAGCGGGCCGACAACATCGCCCGCATTCTGGATGTCAAATACCACATCCTGCTGCCGAGCTTCGAGAAGGTGGGCGGCTCGCTCGACTATTACCAGTGGTCGGCGATCCTGCGTTCGGTCTCGGCGAGGCGCAGCTACCACGTCCTCTACAAGGGCCGGGTGGTGCCCTGGCAGGTGGCGGAGATGCTGATCCTTCGCCCCGAGATGCCGCGCTCGCTCCGGTCCTGCTTCGAGCAGGTGATGCAGAACCTCGACATCCTCGCGGATCGCTACGGCGGCCGGTCGGGCGCGCCGCATCGGCTCACGGGCGAGATGCTGGCGAGGCTCCGCTACAGCTCGATCGAGGAGATCTTCCAGACCGGGCTGCACGAGTTCTTGACCCAGACCATCGACCGGACGATCGTCATCGGCAGCGAGATCGACGCGTGCTATCTCAGTTGAGGCGGCGGCGCCGACCCGGCCCCGATCGCAGCGCGCATGGCAGCGCGTAGGTCAGCGCCTGCAGGTGATCCGCCATGGCCTGGCGGTCACGGAGATGGGCGAGGGCGGGGTAGGGGACGACCTCGCCGATGCAGACCGCGATCGTTGCCCCGATCTTGTTGTGCACCTCGTTGAAGAGGAGCGAGGTGCGCAGGGTCAGGCTGAGGTGGCTGGCGAGCTGGAAGAGCCGGCTGTTCTGGCCGCTGAAGCGGACCGGCAGCACCGGTGTCTCGGCCGCCTGGACCAGCCTCGAGGTGAAGGGCTTCCAGCGCTCGTCGACGGCATGGCGGGCCAGGGGGTGGGGTGTGGTCGAGACCATGCCCGCCGGAAAGACCAGGATCACGTGGCCCTGCTTCAGCCAGTCGATCGCGGCCCGGCGGACGCCGACATTGCGGCAGGCGGCGTCGGGCCGGTTGCTGAAGTCGATGGGCAGGATGCGCTCGGCGGCTTCGGGTGCGCGGGCGAGCAGGCCGTGTGCGATCACGCGGTAGTCCGACCGCCGCTGGCCGACGAGGGACGCGAGCACGCAGCCGTCGACCACGCCGAAGGGGTGGTTGGCGACGACCACGAGGGGGCCCGCCCGGGGGATCCGCTCGAGCTTCGCCGGGTCACAATCGATCTTGAGATCGAGGAGGTGACAACCGGCGGCGAAGAAGTCCTCGTTCGGGCTCGGCTGGGCCCGGTAGTCCTCGTAGAGCCGGCGCAGCTTGCGCTGCCCGGTGAGCCGCTCGATCCCGCGAATGGCGAGGCGGCGGAGCTTCGGGTCGGTGGGATCGGCATAGCTCAAATCGACGCTGGCCTGCATCGAAACTCCGAGAGTGCGCTGCGTTGATGACGCTTATGCACCCAGCCCGTGACAGCATCGGGGCAGTTTCGGGTCAGCTTCTGGCGGGATCGTGGTGGCGGCGGATGAAGCGGCGGACGTCCTCGACGATCTCCTCCGGGCGGTCGAGGAAGATGTCGAGATTGGTCAGGAACGCATCGCCCTCGAGGGCACCACTCGCCGTCCAGCGGTGCCAGAGCGAGACCGGGCGCAGGCCATGGCGGGCCGGGTCGGCAAGGGCGAGCGCCAGGTAGGGCACGCTGTGGCGGCGGCGCACCAGGACGAGCCGGGCGTCGCGGATCTCGTGCCAGGGGATCGTCCGCCGGCGGTGGGCGCCCAGGGTCAGGGCTTCCGGGGTCAGCTGCAGAACGCGGCTGCGCAGCCCGTAGCGGGCAATGGTGACGAGCTTGGCCGCGCCGATGGCGAGACCGGCGGTGACCACTATGGCGGCGAGTGAGCCCGCCTCGCTGCCGGGGACGAGGCGCTGGCAGAGGCCACCCAGCGGCAGCGCCCAGAGGATGGCGACGATGCCGCCGACCGCGAGCGGAAAGACCGCACGGGAAACGTCACCGGTGCGGTGGACGATGGTCGAGGCACTGGCGAGGTCTTTCGGCCGGGTGCGCCGGAAGCGCTGCTTCTCGACGAGATCGACGACGAGCCAGAGGCCAAAAAGCGCCAAGGCGAGCACGACCATGTGCTGCGGTGCCAGCGGGGTCTCGCCCATGACCCGGGGATCGCCGAGGAGAGCCGCCATGATGCCAAGGGCGGCCAGCACCGCGACTTGCAGGAACTCGATGCCGCGGCTCGGCGCCGGGGCGTGGATGGAACGGGCGGGCATGGGCCTCGGCCTCGGGGGACAGAGCCCCGATCATCGCACCCGCCCTTGAAGAATCCGTTAAGCCGTCTCCGGCACGTCCCAGACCTCGCCCGGGCGCAACGGCCGGAAGCGCTCGCGGGCGATGCCCTGCTGGTCGAGGGCGGCCTCGAGGGCGCGCAACGGGGCCTCGAGGCCTTCGTCGGTGAGCTGGAAGGTGCCCCAGTGGTGGCCGGCGGCAAAGGCGGCGTTGCAGTCGGTCATGCCCCGGACGGCTTCCGCCGGGTTCTGGTGCTGTGCGGCCATGAACCAGCGGGGCTCGTAGGCGCCGACGGGCAGGATGGCGCAGCGAAAGCCGCCGTGCCTGGCCCGGGCCTTTTGGTAGTCGCGGCCAGCGTTGTAGCCGGTGTCGCCCACGACCAGCGTGCGCCCGGCGGCACTCTCGATGACGAAGGCGGCCCAGAGCGCCATCCGCCGGTCGCGGAAGCCGCGGGCGGACCAGTGGTGGCAGGGCTCGAGGTGGATGCGCACCCGGCTCGTGTCGGTGGCGTGCTCGACGACGCCGCCCCAGTCCTGCGCGGTACAGCGCATCGTCGGCACGGCATGGTGGATGATCGTGTCGTTGCCGAGCGGGGTGATGACGAGCGGGTCGTGCGCCCGGTGCAGGCGGGCGAGGGTGGTTGTGTCGAGGTGGTCGTAGTGGTTGTGGCTGACCAGCACGAGGTCGATCGGTGGCAGGCTGGCGAAGGCGATGCCGGGCGCATTGACCCGGCGCGGCCCGGCGAAGTCGAACGGGCTCGCACGGTCGGACCAGACGGGGTCGGTCAGGATGTTGAGCCCGCCGGTCTGGATCAGGAGCGTCGCGTGGCCGACCAGGGTGAGGCGAAGGGCGTCCTCGGGCAGCCGCTTTTCGGGTTCGGCCGGGGCGAACGGGCTCGGGTAGTAGTCGGGCCAGGGGGCGCGCTCGCGGCCGAACTGCCATCGGAGGAACTCGCGAAAGCCTTTGAGCGCGCTGCCCTCGGGGTTGAAGAAGGTGACCCCGTCGAAATGGTCCGAGGGCGGGCCATTGTAATAGGGGTTCTGGCCGCCGCCCCTGCCGGTGGCGCAGGCGGCGAGGAAGGCGGTGGCGGCGGCGAGGGTGCCAGCGGAGACGAAGCGGCGGCGGTGCATGCTCCGAGCAGGTAACGCCGGCGGCCGGGCCGTCAAGGCCCGGACAGCCGATGCCTCAGCCGAGGCCGACCAGGACGAGCCAGGCGGTGATCCCACCCGATGCGGCGCCAGTGGCGGCGGCGAGCAGCATGGTGGGCAGGCGGCCTGGCGCACCGCGTCGTGGCGAGTTGGCCGGGGCGACGGTCTTCGCCGGCTTGTCGAGGAGGCGGAGATAGGTCGGGGGGATCAGCATGGCGATCCTTTCTTGAATCGATTCAAACCGAGCCGACGCGGTTGATAGCCAGCTGGCCCCAACGCTGTCAACAGGAAACTTGAATCGGTTCAATGCACCCTCTAGGCTGCGGCGCATGACCAGGGTCCGGCTCAAGGACGTGGCGCTGGCGGCGGGGGTGTCGCAGGGGACGGCGTCGAACGTCTTCAACCGGCCGGCGCTGGTGCGTGCCGAGGTGCGCGACGCCGTGCTCGCGGCAGCTTCACGGCTCGGCTATGGCGGCCCGGCGCCGGCGGGCCGCGCGTTGCGCTCGGGCAAGGCGCATCTGATCGCCCTCGTGGTCGAGCAGACGCTCGAATACATGCTGACCGACGCCTATTCGCAGCGCCTCTTGGCCGGCATCGCCCGGGTCTGCGACGAGGTTCGCTCCGGCCTCGCCGTGGTCGCCGCCGCCGACGCAGCTCGGGGAAAGGGCTGGTCGGTCGACACGGCGATCGCCGACGGCTTCATCCTGCTCTGCCATGCGCATCGGCTGATCGACCGGGCGCGGCGCCGCGGCATCCCTTTCGTCGCCGTCGATTCCGGGCCGGTGCCCGGCGTCGCCACGGTCGATGTGGACAATCGCGAGGCGGCAGCACGGGCGGCAGCGCATCTCCTCTCGCTCGGTCATCGCCGGATCGGCATCCTTGCGCTCGAGCTCGCCGACGACGCACAGACGGGGCCGATCGACGCCGCCCGGCGCCGGGTCGAGGGCTATGCGGTCTCGCGCGACCGGATTGCGGGCCATCTCGAGCCTTTGGCCGCTGCCGGCATCGATCCCGAGAGCGTGCCGATGTTCGAGACGTTCAACGATGCGCCGACGGTGCGGGCGGGGATCGACTGGCTGCTGGCCCGAGAGCCCCGCCTCACCGGCGTGCTCGCCATGTCGGATACGATCGCCCGGGCGGCGATCACCACATTGCGGGCGCGTGGCCTCGACGTGCCGGCGGACGTCTCGGTGGTCGGCTTCGATGATGTCGGCGCCCATCCCGGCCCCGATGCCGATCCGGCAAGCGCGCTGCCGCTGACCACGCTCGCCCAGCCGATCGAGGCCAAGGGTACGCTCGCCGCCCGCATGCTGCTCGGCCTGGAGCCGAGTGCGGCGCACGTGCTTTCGGCACCGCTCGTCGTCCGCCAGTCGACGGGCCCCGCGCGCGCCGGGTGAAGGCCCGCTCAGAATTCCGGTGCCAGCGTCACCTTGAGGCCGTCGAGTTCGGCGGTGTACTTGATCTGGCAGCTGAGCCTCGAGTTGTCCTGCACCTCGAAGGCCTCGTCCAGCATCATGTTCTCGTCGTCGTCCGGGAGCGAAAGCTTCGCCAGCCATTCCGGGTCGACATAGACGTGGCAGGTGGCGCACGCACAGCAGCCGCCGCAGGCGGCCTCGATCGGCAGGTTGTTCTCGCGGATGATTTCCATGACCGACCAGCCGATCTCGCCCTCGAGCTCGTGCTGCTCGCCGTCGCGGTCGGTAACGAAGACTTTCGCCATTCAGGCCACGCCCAATTTCTTGTGGAGGTCGGAGCTCGAGGTGGTGTAGCGGAAGACCAGTCGCTCTTCGGGCCGCGCGTATTTGAAGGCCTTCTGGCACATCAGGGCTCCTTCGTGGAAGCCCGAGAGGATGAGCTTGAGCTTGCCCGGATAGGTGATGATGTCACCGATGGCGAAGAGGCCCGGCTGGTTGGTCTCGAAGCTCTCGGTTTCGATGCTGATCAGGTTGCGCTCGAGATTGAGGCCCCAGTCGGCGATCGGCCCGAGCTCCATCTTCAGGCCGAAAAAGGCGAGGATGGTGTCGCACGGGAGGTCGAGCTCGCCGTCCTTGGTGGTGAGCTTGACACCGGTGATCTGGTCGCCCGTGCCCTCGATGCCGGCGATCTGGCCGATGACCAGCTTCGCCTTGCCGGCGGCCACGAGCTCGCGCATGCGGGCGACACTGTCGGGGGCGGCACGGAACTCGTCGCGGCGGTGCAGGAGCGTGACCGAGGCTGCCAGGGGCTGGAGGTTCAAGAGCCAGTCCAGGGCACTGTCGCCGCCGCCCGCGATCAGCAGGTGCTTGCCCTCGAAATCGGCCATGCGGCGGACGGCGTAGAAGAGCGACTTGCCCTCGAAGCTCGCGGCCCCGGGCAGCGGGATGCGGCGCGGCACGAAGCTGCCGGCGCCGGCGGCGATCACGATGTTGGGGGTGACGAAGGTGGTGCCGGAGCTGGTGACGAGCTGCCAGCGGCCGTCGTCCAGCCGGATGAGCGTATCCGCCTGCTGCTCGAGGTGGTAGACGGGATTGAACGGGGCGGCCTGCTCGACCAGCCGGTCGATCAGCTCCTGGCCGGTGCAGCGGGGCAGGGCCGGGATGTCGTAGATCGGCTTTTCCGGGTAGAGCTCGGCGCACTGCCCGCCGATCTTGTCGAGATTGTCGACGAGGTGGCATTCGAGGCCCAACAGCCCCGCCTCGAAGACGGCAAAGAGACCCACCGGTCCAGCGCCGATGATCACCATGTCGGTTTCGATGGTGCCGTCGTTGGTCGGGGTCTTCGGGGCTTCGGCCATTCTCTTCCGCCGGCGGTGGTCAGGGGGCGTGCACGTGGCGCCCGATGCGGGTGTCGGCTAGCACCGCCCTCGCGTCACGGCAAGCCTGCTCACCCTTTGCGCAGGTAGGTGATGTGCCGGGTTTTTGCCACGGGCTGCGCCGCCTTGTCCCAGAGCTTGGACGGCCGGCGTCGGCCCCTTCTGGCCGTGGATGCCGGGGCCGATCGCCGCCCTTGGGCCAGCCGACCCTCGATGGCGGCAGGGTCGTTGATCAGCTTCTGGGCTTGGTGTCTCGGTCCGGGGCGCTTTCGCCGATGCGCAGCATGCGGGCGACAGGATCGGCCGGCAGCGGCGCGGCGGCGAGGGTCGGGACGCGCCGCGACAGGCGATCGTGCAGCCAATCCACGGCCTTCAGCGCGGCGCGGGCGACGATGTCGTCCCAGGAGCCGGGGACGAGAGCGAGAGGGGTATGCAGCATCGGGGTCACTCCAGTTGCCGGGTTGCGGACACCGCAGAGTGTCGGTCGGTGTGATTGATCAGTCCAACGAATTAGTCTAATGGGATCGATGAGAATAACTGATGGATCAGCCGTGCTCGACCCCGAGAACCTCGAGAGCCTCGTTGCCATTGCCGAAACGGGCAGCTTCACCGCCGCCGCCCTGCGCGTGCACCGCACCCAGTCGGCAGTGAGCATGCAGATGCGCAAGCTGGAGAGACAGCTCGGTCGCAAGCTGTTCGTCCGGGCCGGTCGCGATGCGCGACTGACCGGCGACGGCGAGCTGCTCCTCGCGCATGCAAGGCGGATCTTGAAGGTGCAGGCCGAGGCTCTGGCGGTGTTCGACCCGACCACACTCGCGGGCGAGATCCGGATCGCCGCGCCGGATGACTATGCCAGCACCTTCATGCCGGGCATTCTCGTGCGCTTCGCCCAGAGCCATCCCAAGGTGCGGGTCGATCTGCGCGCCTTGCCGTCGCACGAGGCGGCCCGCCAGGTGGCGAGTGGCGAGGTCGATCTGGCGCTGGTGACGCAGGGGCACGGCGAGACCGGTGGGCTCGTCCTGCAGCGCGAGCCCCTGGTCTGGGTCGCGGCGCGCGGCCATTGCGTGCACGAGACCGACCCCTTGCCGCTCGCCGTCTTTCACGAGCGCTGTTCCTTCCGCCGGTTGGCGATCCAGGCACTCGATGCAATCGGCCGGCCGTGGCGGATCGCCTATACCAGCCAGAGCATCGCCGGCATCTATGCCGCGGTCGAGACCGGGCTTGCCGTAGGTGTCATGCTGCCGAGCAATCTCAGGCCCGGGCTCGTCGTGCTCGGCGAGGCCCTGGGCTTTCCGCCACTGCCCGAGATCGCCATCCTGCTGCTGCGCCGGAGCGACGGTGCATCGCCGCTGCTCGACGCCATGGCCGAGCACGTGGTGGCGGGCGTGCGGCTGGCCGTGCCGCAGGGCCTGGCCGCCTGAGCGGGCAGATTTTCGTTGCAACTCGTCTTGACTGTTTATGAATGGTCATTCATATTGCGTTGATGCGCAAGACCACAGCAGCAGCGCGAACCACTCGCCCGACGGCTCCAGCCGGAGGCCGCCCGCGCGGCTTCGACGCGTCGGTCGTTCTCGACACGGTGGTCGAGGCGTTCCATCGCCACGGCCTCGTCGGGACGACCTATGAGGTGCTCGAAGCGGCGACGGGGGTGCGCCGGCAGAGCCTGATCTACGCCTTCGGCGACAAGCAGACACTGCTCGCGGCGGTGCTCGCGCGCTATGCGGAGCGGCGCGTCGGCGAGATCGAAGCCTGCCTCGCAGGGCCGGGCTCGCCGGCGGCGGCGATCCGCCACGCCTTCGCTCTCTGGTTGGACGATACACGCACGGCAACGACGCGCGGCTGCCTCCTGGTCAACACGGCGGGCGAGCTCGCCGGGCGCGAGCCCGCTTTGGCGGCGCGGATCGAGGCGGCGACGGTGCGGTTGGTGCGGGCGTTCGCTGCCGCCTTCGAACGGGCCCGCGCGACGGGCGAGCTGTGCTGCGACGCTGCGCCGGGCGGTCTTGCGGCGGCGGCCGTGGCGCTCGGCGACGGCGCTCTCTTGCACGCTCGCAACGCCGGCAGCCCGGCCCTCGCCGAGGCGAGCTTCGCGGGGTTTCTGGCCGCGGTCCTGCGCTGAGGGCGACCTCGGGCCGGCGGCCAACGAGAGCGGCGGAGTTTATGAATGAATGTTCAAAAAAGGAGTGGAACGGTGGACGAGCGTTTTCCTTTGCACGACGAGCGGACGGCACCCGAGGCGGCGCGTGCTGCCCTCGCAGCGACCCGGGCGAGTTTCGGCATGATCCCCAATCTCGAGCGGACGATGGCGACCGCACCGGCGTTGCTCGACGCCTACAGCGCCGCGTGGCAGCTCTTCGAGGCCACTTCGCTCACGCCGATCGAGCGGCAGGTGGTTTACCAAACCGCCAACTTCGAGAACGATTGCACCTATTGTGTGCCCTGGCACACGCTGCTCGCCGAGCGTGCCGGGATGGCGCCGGCGGATATCGAGGCGCTGCGCAGCGGGGCGGGCCTGAGCGATGCGAGGCTCGAGGCGCTACGGCAATTCGCCCGACTGCTGGTGCACAACCGCGGCAAGGTCAGCGCGGCCGATCTCGATGCGTTCCTCGCGGCCGGCTACAGCGCGCAGCAGGCGCTCGAGGTGGTGCTCGGCCTGGCCATCAAGACGATGAGCAACTTCAGCAACTCGCTCGCCGGCACGCCGCTCGACGCTGCGGTAGAGCGTCATCGCTGGCGGAAGCCCACGATTGCGATGCGCCCGGCGAGCGGTGGCCACGGCCGCTGACTTGCCGTGCCACCGGGGCTTTGCTTCGGCGCCGATCCTCTGTATCGCTGCTGCACCTCCGCATCCGTACCAGTCCCGGTGGCCGCCGATGCGTGCCGTCTTCATCCATGCGCCGTTCGACGTTCGCCTCGGCGATCTGCCGACGCCCAATGCCGGGCCCGGCAGGGTGTTGGTCGATGTCGCGGCGGTGGGGCTCTGCGGCAGTGATCTGCACTACTAGAAGGAAGGCGGAATCGGCGCGGCGCAGACGATCAGCGCCCCCTTCGTGCCGGGGCACGAGGCGGTGGGCCGGGTGCGGGACGCGGTCCCCGCGCGGGGGATCGAGGCCGGGGCCAGGGTGGTGATCGACCCCGCCCGGCCGTGCGGGGCGTGCGCGTGGTGCCATCGCGCCCTGCACCATCTCTGCCCGCAGACGCTGATGCTGGGTGCCCCGCCTAACCACGGCGGGATGACGGCCACGGTGGCGGTGGCCCCGGAGCAGCTCTTTGCCGTGCCGGAGGATTTCCCGGCTGCGACCACGGCGCTCTTGGAGCCGTTCGGGGTCTGCATACAGGCTGTCGATCTCGCCCGGCCGCAGTGGTTCGAGACGGTGGCCGTCCTGGGGGCGGGACCGATCGGGCTCGGCATCCTGCAGTTCCTGCGGGTGGCCGGGATCGACGAGCCCCTGGTCGTGGAGCCCGTGGCCGATCGGCGCGAGGCAGCCTTGCGCCTCGGTGCCGCGGCGGTGTTCGATACGGTCGAGGCACTTTTGGCCGCCACCCGCGGGCGGGGGGCCGATCTGGTGCTCGAGGCGACCAGCAGCCCTCTGGGCTTTGCCCATGCCGCCGCGGCGGCGGTGATCGGCGGCCGGCTCGTCGTGGTCGGCATTCCGGACGGCAATGCCTACACGTTCGAGGCGGCGGTCGCCCGGCGCAAGCAGCTGCAGGTGGTCTTCTCGCGGCGGATGGGCGATGTGCTGCCGCGGGCGATCCGGCTGGTGGCCGAGGGGCGGATCGATCTCGAGGCCTGGATCAGCCACCGGGTCGGGCTCGATGCCGTGCCCAAGGCATTCGCCATGCTTTCCGACTACCGCGATGGCGCACTCAAAGTCGTGGTCGAGCCCGCCCGCTCCGGCGTCGATGCAGAGAGAGCTTGACAGCAAGGGGCTGGTGTTTCGACTATGCGTTAAGAATGTAAAGGCAGTGGAACAAAAGTTGCGGTCGTTTTGCTCCGGGACAGGGGTCGATCGCGGCCGGACGCTGGGACTGGGCAGGGCGTTCAACAGGGGCTAGGTGAGCCGGCAAGCGTCATCTGAGCCCGAGGCACCATGGACAGAGATCTCGTCATCGGCATCGACAGCAGCACCACGGCAACCAAGGCGATCGCCTGGGATCGGGCGGGCCGGCTGGTGGCCGAGGGGCGCTCGGCGATCGCCTTGAGCAATCCGCGGCCGCTCTTCTACGAGCAGGATGCAAAGGACTGGTGGCGCTCGCTCTGTGCCGCACTGGGGGAACTCGGCGGCAAGATCGAGATGGGTCGCGTCGCCGCGCTTGCCATTGCCAACCAGCGTGAGACAGTGGTGGCGCTCGATGCCAAGGGCGAGCCGCTCTTTCCGGCGATGACCTGGCTCGACGAGCGTGGCCGCGAAGATGTCTTGCTCTTGTCGAAGAAGCTCGGCCGCGATCGGCTCTTGCAGATCACCGGCAAGACGCCCGACCCCACGCCCTGCGTCTACGGCATGCACTGGCTGATGCGCAAGGCGCCGGAGATCTACGGCAAGGTCGCCAAGTTCGTCGAGGTGCACGGCTATCTCGTCTGGCGGCTGACTGGGCTCTATCGCACGAGCTGGGCCTCGATGGATCCAACCGGGGTCTATGATCTCGAGGCCAAGCAGCTGAGCGAGCCGATCCTCGAGGCCTTGCGGCTGACGCCCAGGCAGTTCGCGACGGCTGTTGCCCCGGGCTCGGTCCTGGGCGAGGTGACAGGGGAGGCCGCCGAGGCCACCGGGCTCGAGGCCGGCACGCTGGTCGTTGCCGGTGGCGGCGACGGCCAGGCAGGCGGGCTCGGCACCGGCACGCTGATCCCCGGCCGGGCCTATCTCAACCTGGGCACGGCCAGCGTCTCGGGCGTCTACGGCAAGGCCTACGCCACCGACCCTGCCTTCCGCACGCTGACCAGCGTCTCGGGCGAGGGCTACATCTACGAGCTCTGCCTGCGCACCGGCACCTTCCTCACCGACTGGTTCGTCAAGGGGCTCTTCGCCTGCGATCCGCACGAGGAGCCCGACATCTACGAGCACATGGAGGCGGCGGCGGCCGCGGTGCCGATCGGCGCCGGCGGGCTCCTGCTGCAGCCCTACTGGGGCGGGGTGATGACGCCCTATTGGGACCAGGATGCGCGGGGGCTGATCATCGGCCTCTCGGGCGAGCATGGCCGCGGCCATCTCTATCGGGCGATGATGGAGGGGATCGCCCTCGATCAGGCGATGGGCACGGCCAACATCGAGCGGGTGACCGGGCAAGAGGTCACCGAGCTCATGACCATCGGTGGCGGCTCGAAGAGCGATCTTTGGTGCTCGATCATCGCCGATGCGACGGGCAAGCCCGTGCGCCGGCTCGCCACGGCCGAGGCCACCTCGCTGGGTGCCGGCATCGCCGCCGCCAAGGGGGCGGGGTGGTTCGGAAGTGCCGTGGAGGCCGCGGCCGCCATGGGCGGCAAGGTCGAGAGCTCGCTCGAGCCCGATGCCGAGCGGCATGCGCTCTATCAGGAGCTGCGGGCGATCTTCGAGCGGCTCTATCCCGCGACCCGCGAGGTGCAGGCTGCCCTTGCCGCGTTCAAGCATCGCCACGCCAGTGCCGAAGAGGGCGAGGACGAGGCGGCATGAGCAGCGGCGATGCCTTGATCCAGGATTTCGTCGCCGGTCGCTATCGGCTGATCGAGACGGGCGAGGCGGTCGTTTGCCCGATCCGGGCGATCGTGACCGGGCGCAGTCTCGCCAGCCGCGAGGCTGCGCTCTTGCGCGAGGCCGGCCTTGCGGGCCGGCTCGCGATCGTCAGCGACGAGAATACGCACGAGGTAATGGGCCAGAGGGTCGAGGCGGCCGTGCCCGGTTCGGTCTCCGTCGTCCTCCACCATCCGCATGCCGACGAGGCGACGGCCGATCTGCTGCGCGAGCGGACCCGGCACTGCGATGGCCTCGTTGCCGTCGGCTCCGGCACGCTCAACGATCTCTGCAAGTACGTGGCGCATGGCGACGGCCGGCCGTCTGCGGTCTTCGCCACGGCCCCCTCGATGAACGGCTATGTGACGAGCACGGTCTCGATCACCCGCGGCGACTACAAGCTGAGCCTCCAGGCGCAGGCGCCGCAGGGGGTCTTCTACGACCTCGAAATCCTGGCGGCAGCACCCAAGCGGATGATCCGGGCGGGGCTGGGGGATGCGATCTGCCGGGGCGTGGCCCAGGTCGACTGGCTCTTCTCGCATCTCCTGTTGAACACGCCCTATTACGAGAGTCCCTTCGACCTGCAGCTGGTCGACGAGCCTCGGCTCTTCGCCGCAGCACCCAGGCTCGTCTCGGGCGATCTCGATGCCGTGGCGGCGCTGGTCGGTGTCCTGACCCTTGGCGGGCTCGGGGTGATCGTCTCCGGCACCAGCCACTCGGGCTCGATGGGCGAGCACGGCATCAGCCATTTCATCGACATGTTCGCAAGGCCGCACCCGGGCACGCTGCACGGCGAGCAGGTGGGGGTCGCGACCTTGACCATGGCGCGGCTGCAGGCGCTGCTCCTGGCCGAGCCACAACCGCCGGTGCTGGCCCCGCTGGTGATCGATCGGCAAGTGCTCGAGGCCCGCTATGGCGACAAGGCGCCGCTTTGCGTCGCTGCCCTCGAGACTAAAGCACTTTCGGGCGAGCGGCTGGCGGCCGTCAATGCCCGGCTCGAGCGCAACTGGGACGAGTGGCGCCGGGTGCTGGCGCGGCTCACGGTACCACCGGTCCGGCTCGAGGCCACGTTGGCTGCGGCTGGTGCCGCCACGCGGCCCGGCGATCTCGATCTCGATCCGGATTTCTACCGGCAGGCGGTCGCCCACGCGCACGAGATCCGCGACCGGTTCACCTTCCTCGATCTCGCGGCACTCGCCGGCAGGCTCGAGGATTTCGCCCAGGGCGAGGGGTAGAAGGCTGCGATGACGACGGTTCTCGTGCTCGGTGCCGGGGTGATGGGGAGCGCGTTCTCTGTGCCCCTCGCCGATGCCGGCTGCGACGTCCGGCTGGTCGGGACCCATCTCGACCGCGAACTCGTCGAGGGCGTGCGCCGCGATCGGGTGCATCCGCGGCTCAACGCACCCCTGCCCGAGCGGGTGCGCGCCTTTCAGTACGACGAGCTGGCCGAGGCCCTCGATGCGCGTGTCGATCTCGTCGTCTTCGGGGTGAGCTCGGCGGGCGTCGACTGGGCGATCGAGCAGCTCCGGCCGGTAATGCCGGGTTCGCTGCCGGTTCTGCTCTTGACCAAGGGCCTCGCCGCCGACGGGTACAGCATCGGCATCCTCCCGGATCACGTCGAGGTCGCACTCGCCTGCCCGACGGGCGCCGTGGGCGGCCCCTGCATCGCGGGCGAACTCGCCGTTCGGCGCGAGACCGGGGTCGTCGTCAGCTTTCGTGACCCGGCACTCATCGACCGGGTGCTCGGCATGGTGGCGGCCCCCTATTACCACGCACGGCCCAGCCTCGATCTCGTCGGGACCGAGGTCTGTGCCGCTTTCAAGAACTATTTCGCGCTCGGCATCGGCGCGGCACTCGGTATGCTGGATGTGGCCGAACCTGCGGTGAACGAGGCCAGGATGCACAACCCGGCAGCCGCCCTCTTCAACCAGTCGCTCTTGGAGCTCGGCCGGCTCAACGCGGCGCTGGGCGGCCGGCCGGCGAGTGTCCACGGGCTCGCCGGCGTGGGCGATCTCTACGTCACGGTGCAGGGTGGGCGAAACAGCCGGATGGGCCGGCTGCTCGGCGCCGGCTGGCGCTACGCCGATGCCAAGGCCGAGCGGATGGCCGAGGATACGGTCGAAGGGGCCGAACTGGCACTCGCCGTCGGCCCGGCGCTGGATGCGATGCTGGCGGATGGCCGGCTGGTGGCGGATGAGCTACCCTTGACACGGGCGATTGCCCGGGCGATCCGCGCCGACGAGCCGTTGACCATCCCGTGGGCCGCCTTTCATCATCGTCAGCCGAAGGATACGTGACCATGCCCGAGCGCCGGGTCGTCATCGCCGCCGATCACCTGGGCCTGCCGCTGAAGGACGCGATCAAGGCGCATCTCGAGGCAGAGGAGGTGACGGTGGTCGATATGGGGGTGAAGACGGCCGATCCGGTCGACTACCCCGATCTCGGCCGGGCCTTGGCCGAGCGGATCGCGGCACGCGAGTTCGACCGCGGGATACTCGTCTGCGGCACCGGGGCCGGAATGGCGATCACCGCCAACAAGGTGCCCGGCGTGCGCGCCGTCTGCGTTGCCGACCCCTACACCGCCGAACGGGCGATCGCCTCCAACAATGCGCAGGTGATCACGCTCGGCGCCCAGATCACCGGGGTCTCGGTCGCCTTGATGCTGGTCGATATCTGGCTCGAGAACGAGTTCCAGGCCGCGCGCTCGGGGGCCAAGGTCGCCAAGATCGACGCGCTCGATGCCACCTATCGGCAAGCGCGGAGCCCGGCCGCTTGAGCGGCTGGTCCTGATGGAGACGGTGCCCTTCGACACCGCCGAGCAGCTGCGCACCCGCATTGCGTGGCTCTATTACGTCGAGGGGCTGACCCAGAGCGACATCGCCGAGCGGGTCGGGCTGAGCCGGGTCAGAGTCAATCGCGAGCTCGCCATCTGCCGCGACCTGGGCATCGTGCAGATCCGCATCAACGCCAAGCTCGCCCCCTGCGTGGCGCTCGAACGGCAGCTGGTCGCAAGGTTCGGGCTCAAGGATGCCGTGGTCGTGCCGACGCCAGAGGATACTGCCCAGCTGCCGGCGGTGATCGGCATGGCGGCCGGGCAGTATGTCTCCGACCGGCTCAAGGCCAGGATGAGTATCGGGGTGGCCTGGGGGCGGACGATGCTCGGCTCGCTCAAGGCGATCGAGCGGCGCACGGTCGAGGGGCTCGCGGTGGTCTCACTGATCGGCGGGCTGACCCGGGCATCCGCCATCAACACCTATGAGACCGCCTCGCGCTTCGCCGATCTCTTCGGGGCCGACTGCTACTATCTGGCGGCCCCGACCTTCACCTCCTCGGCGGCGAGCCGCGACATCTTCATCGAGCAGGCGGCGATCGGCGACGTCCTCGAGCGGGCGCGGCAGGTCGACATGGCGCTGGTGAGCGTCGGCTCGGTGAGCCCGCAATCGACCATCCGCCACTTGGCGCTGTTGACCGACGAGGAAGCGGAGTCGCTGATCGAGGCAGGTGCGGTGGGCGACTGTCTCGCGCATTTCATCGATGCGGAGGGGCGGCTGGTCGATCATCCCGTCAACCATCGGGTGATCGGTCTCGCACCGCACGACCTTGCCAACGTGCCGAACGCGATCCTCGCCTCGGGCGGGCCGGCCAAGGCCGCGGTGATGAAGGCCGTGGTCAAGGCGGGCTACATGAACGTGGTCATCACCGACGAGGAGAGTGCGCGGCAGCTCTTGGCAGAGGATTGAGAGGGCCCTAGCTCAGGTCGAGGCTGCGGCAACCAGGGGGCCTCGCGATGACGGCAGCACCAGAGCGGCAGCAGCTGTTCGACTGGCTGGTCGCCGCCGGGCTCGACGGTACTGCGGAAGAGGCCATGTTCCATGGCCTCTGCGAGCGGCTTAATGCGGCCGGCCTCGAGCTGATGCGCGGCTATCTGGCGGCCGAGGTGCTGCACCCGCTGAACGAGGCCAAGGGCATCATCTGGCGCCGCGACGGGGTGAGCCGCGAGGACTACGGTCTCGTCACGACGCCCGAGCGCCAGGCCGACTACGCCAACAGCCCACTCTATCAGATCATCGAGGAGGGGGTCCGGCGGCTGCGCATCCGTCTCGATGACGGGCTGGAGCCCGGCCGCTTTCCGCTCCTGCATCGGCTGCGCGCCGAGGCTGCGACCGACTATTTCGCCCTGGCCCAGCCGTCTCACGCCGGCTGGGGCAACGCCCTCGGCATCGTCACCACCTGGGCGACGATGCGCGACGGTGGCTTCACCCCGGCACAGCTCGAGCTGATCGAGGCCTGCATGCCGGCCCTGGCGCTGTCCTTCAAGGCGATCGCCGGCGTCGAGACCGGCCACACGTTGATGCGCACCTATCTCGGCAACGATGCCGGTGCCCGGGTGGTTGCGGGCGAGATCCGCCGCGGCGAGGCGCAGGCGATCGACGCCGTTCTCTGGTTCAGCGACCTCAAGGGCTTTACCCGGCTCGCCGATACGGTCGAGCCCGCGAGCCTCATGGGGCTGCTCAACGGTTATGCGGAGCAACTGGTAAACGCCATCGAGGCACATGGCGGCGACGTCTTGAAATTCATGGGCGACGGCATCCTCGCCGTCTTTCGTGGCGGCATCGGTCTCGACCCTTGCGCCCAGGCATTGGCTGCGGCCCTTGCGGCGCGTACGGCAGTCGGCACCTTGAGCGCCGAGCGGGAAGCGAGGGGACTGCCGGTCACCGATTTCTATCTCGGGCTGCATCGTGGTACCGTGCTCTACGGCAATATCGGCAGCTCGACCCGGCTGGACTTCACGGTCATCGGTCCCGCTGTCAACGAGGTGGCGCGGATCGAGCAGATGTGCCGCTCGCTCGAGCAGCCGGTGGTGGTCTCCGCGGCGTTCGCCGAGGCCTGCACTGCAGATCGTGAGCGGCTGGTGTCGCTCGGTCGCTACGCGCTCCGGGGTGTCGGTCGGGCGCAGGAGCTCTATACCATCGATCCGGCACTTCTCGCCAGATGAGCTTGGGCGTGGCGGCGGGTGCGCGTTGCCCTGCCGCCGGCCGCATGGCAACATCGTTCTAGTTTCAAAGCAACCGGGAGGGCACGCGGCACCATGGTCGAGGCGATGCTGATCGCCATCCTCGTGGGCTCGGGATTGCTCGTCCTCTCCATCTTGACCAGCCTCGTCTCGTTTCGCGTCGGCGCGCCGCTGCTCCTGCTGTTTCTCGCGATCGGCCTGCTGGCCGGCGAGGACGGGCTCGGCGGCATCGCCTACGATGCCCATGCCGAGACCTTTTTCGTGGGCAGCCTCGCACTCGCCATCATCCTGTTCACCAGCGGCTTCGAGACGCGCTTTCCGACCCTGCGGACGGCCGCGGCCCCGGCCGTCATGCTGGCCACGTTCGGCGTGCTGCTCACCGCCGGGCTCTTGGGCGTTGTGGCGCATGTCATGCTCGGCCTGCCCTGGCTCGAGGCCCTGCTCCTGGGCTCGATCGTGGGCTCCACCGACGCCGCTGCCGTCTTCTTCCTGCTGCGGGTCGGCGGCATCACCATCCGCGAGCGGGTCAAGGCGACGCTGGAGGTGGAATCGGGCTCGAACGACCCGATGGCGATCTTCCTGGTCGTTACCCTCTTGGCGGTGATCGAGGCCGGCGCCGGGCTCGGGACGATCGGGGCGAGCGTCGCCCAGGCCTTCGCGCTGCAGATGGGGCTCGGTCTCGTCATCGGCGCTGCGGGTGGCTGGTTGGTCGTCAAGGCCGTCGACCTGGCACCCTTGGAGCCCGGCCTCTACCCGCTCGCTGTCCTCGGTGGGGCGTTGATGCTCTTTGCCGTGACCGGGCTCTTGGGCGGCAGCGGCTTTCTCGCGGTCTATGTCGCGGGCCTGGTTGCCGGCAACACGACGATCCACGGCCGGCCGCATCTCGAGCGGTTCCAGGAGGGGCTGACCTGGCTCGCCCAGATCGTGATGTTCCTCCTGCTCGGCCTTCTGGCCACGCCCTCGACCTTTATCGAGATCGGCCTGCCGGTGGTCGGCCTTGCCCTGGTCCTGACCCTCATCGTGCGGCCGCTCGCCATCGGTCTTTGCCTCTTGCCGTTCGGCTTCAGGCGCAACGAGATCGTCTTCATGAGCTTTGTCGGCTTGCGCGGTGCTGTCTCCATTCTGCTCGCGATCCTGCCGATCACCGCCGGGCTCGAGCGCGGCCAGTATCTCTTCGATGCGAGCTTCATCATCGTTCTGGTCTCGCTCGTCGTGCAGGGCTGGACGATCCGCCCTCTGGCGCGCTGGCTCGGGGTGGCCGTGCCGCCGCGGATCGGGCCGGTCGAGCGGGTCGAGCTCGAGCTGCCGGGCACCGCCCTGCACGAGCTCGTGGTCTACCACATCACCGACGGCAGCCCGGTCGCCCGCGGCCATCGGCTGCCGCGCTGGGCCCGGCCGTCGCTGGTCGTGCGCGCGGGGCGGTCCTACCGGCTGCACCATGCCGGCCGGCTGCGGACCGACGACTATGTCTACATCTTCACGAGCCCGACCTTCATCCCGCTGCTCGATCGCCTGTTCGCCAGCCGCGGCACCCTGCCCGAGGCCGACCAGGCGTTCTACGGTGCCCTCTCGATTGCCCCCGAGGCACCGCTCGAGGCGTTCGCCCGGAGCTACGGTATCACCGTCGCGAGCCAGGAGCAGGGCGAGACGGTGGCTGGCTTTCTCCGCCGCCAGTTCGACGGCCGGCTGGAGATCGGCGATCGGCTGGTGGTCGGGCCCGTCGACCTCATCGTCCGCAATGTCGACGATGCCGGATTGGCGACCGAGATCGGCCTGTCGCTCGACCGAGTCGACGAAACAGCGCAGCCGCAGGCCGGGTTCCTCGGCCGCAGCTTCCAGCGGTTGCGCCAGCTGCTCGGTGCCCGACCGCCGGCGGCGGCCCTGCGCGATGCCGTCGACAGTGCCAAGCGGCGGCTTCCCGGAGCTTGAGCGCGGTGCAGGCGACGCCTTCGCGCTCGGCTACTCGGCGGCCTGCGTTGCGGCCTGGGCCTTGGCGTCGAGCACCGCCTTGGCGGCGGCTGCGTGGTCGCCGTCGCCGTCGCTCGCGACGCGGACGGTCGGGAAGGCGAAGGCGATGCCGTTCTCCTCGAAGGCTTTTTGGATCAAGGCGTTGGCGGCCCGCCTTGCGGTGAACTGCTTGCCGGGAATGGCCTTGAACTTGAGCCGTACGATGATCCCGTGGTCGGTGATCTCGTCCGCACCCTGTGACTTCAGGGGCTCGAGGAGGCCGGCGGCGATCTCGGGGTCCTCCATCAGCTTGGCGCTGACCTGCTTGATCACCTTCTTGACCTTCAAGAGATCGGTATTGTGCGGCACGGTCAGCGGCATCTTGACGATCACCCAGTCGCGGCTGGCGTTCTGGATCGCACCGAGCGCGCCGAACGGCACGGTGAAGAGCGGGCCGCGGTGATGGCGAAGCTTGATCGAGCGCAGCGAGAAGCTCTCGACCGTGCCCTTGTAGCTGCCGGCGATGATGTACTCGCCGATCCGAAAGGCGTCGTCGAGCAGATAGAACATGCCGGCGACGATGTCCTTGACCAGGGTCTGCGAGCCGAAGCCGATGGCCACCCCGAGCACGCCGGCACCGGCGATCAAGGGGGCGATCTGCACGCCCAAGGCTGAGAGGACCATCAAGATGGCGGTCAGCGCGAGCACCACCTGGAGGATGTTGCGGCCGATCGGCAAGAGGGTGCGCAGGCGCGCGCGCC
>DAIRDJ010000069.1:0-20337 GCA_036796215.1 Geminicoccaceae bacterium | reverse complement strand
TTGGGCGACCGACGATGCCCAGCATCGACGGCCGCCCAACTCCTCGCATCTGCTCGCTGCCGAGCTCATGAAACACCATGAAAACTCCTGAAACGGGCTCTGAGCCTAGAAACTGTCGCAGCCGCCGGCAAGGCGGCCCGGTTGACAGGGCAGGGGCCACGGCTAGGCTCGGGTGCTCACGAGGGAACGCACATCATGAACGACGAACGCCTCAAGGCGGTGATCGAGGCGGCATTCGAGGATCGGGCGAACATCTCGCCCGCCACCGAGGGCGAAATCCGGGATGCTGTCGAGGCAGCGCTCGACGGGCTCGACGAGGGCCGCTTTCGCGTCGCCGAGAAGCAGGGCCGCGACTGGGTCGTCAACCAGTGGCTGAAGAAGGCCGTGCTGCTCTCCTTCCGCCTCAACGACATGACCCGGATCAACGGCGGCCCCGGTGGTGGCTCCTGGTGGGACAAGGTGCCCTCCAAGTTCGAGGACTGGCGCAAGAAGGACTTCGCCGCCGCCGGCTTTCGTGCCGTGCCCAACTGCGTCGTCCGCCGCTCGGCCTATATCGCCCCGGGCGTCGTCCTGATGCCCTCCTTCGTCAATCTCGGCGCGCATGTCGCCGAAGGGACGATGATCGACACCTGGGCCACGGTCGGCTCCTGTGCGCAGATCGGCAAAAATTGCCACATCTCCGGCGGCGCCGGGATCGGCGGCGTGCTCGAGCCCCTGCAGGCGAACCCGGTGATCATCGAGGACGAGTGCTTCATCGGGGCGCGGGCCGAGGTCGCCGAGGGGGTCATCGTCGAGGCGGGCTCGGTTCTCTCGATGGGTGTCTATCTCGGCGCCTCGACCAGGATCGTCGATCGCACCACGGGCGAGATCCACATGGGCCGGGTGCCGGCCTATTCCGTCGTCGTCTCGGGCACCATGCCCGGCAAGCCGCTGCCCGACGGCAGTCCCGGCCCCGGCCTCTACTGTGCCGTCATCGTCAAGCGCGTGGACGCCAAGACCCGTTCCAAGACCTCGATCAACGAGCTCCTGCGCGACTGATGCAGCTCACCGATCCGGTGGCCCTGGCGCAGGCCTTGATCCGCTGCCCGAGCGTCACCCCCGCCGACGCCGGTGCGCAAGCCGTGCTCGCCGACATGCTCCGGCCGCTGGGCTTCAGGATCGAGCCCCTGCGCTTTGCTGCCGGCGGCGAGCCTGCCATCGACAATCTCTTCGCCCGGCTGGGCAAGGCCGCTCCCAACATCGCCTTTGCCGGCCATACCGACGTCGTGCCGCCGGGCGACCTCGAGAGCTGGACCACCGACCCCTTCGCCGCCGAGCTCCGGGACGGCTGGCTCTACGGCCGCGGCGCCGCCGACATGAAGGGTGAGATCGCCTGCTTCGTCGCGGCTGCCGCCCGCTATCTCGACCGGCACGGCGCACCCGCGGGCTCGATCAGCCTCTTGATCACCGGCGACGAGGAGGGGCCGGCCGTCAACGGCACGGTCGAGCTCATGCGCTGGGCCGAGGCCCAGGGCCACCACTTCGATGCCTGCATCGTCGGCGAGCCGACCTCGGTCGAGCGGCTCGGCGACACGGCGAAGATCGGTCGGCGGGGCTCCTTGACGGTGACGCTCGACGTCGTCGGCCGGCAGGGCCATGTCGGCTACCCGCACCAGGTCGACAACGCCGCGCACCGCCTCGTTGCCCTCCTCCACCGCCTGACCACCACCCCCATCGATCAGGGCACGGCGCACTTCGAGCCCTCGAGCCTGCAGGTCACGACCATCGACATCGGCAACCCCGCCACCAATGTCGCCCCCGGCCGGGCGCGGGCCGTCCTCAACATCCGCTACAACGACAGCCAAACGCCCGAGAGCCTGAAAGCGCTGATCGAGACGGCCATCGCGGCTGTCGGTGGCAGCATCCACGCCCGCTTAAGCGAGGGGGCGAATGCCTTTCTCTCGGCCGCGAGCCCGCTCGCCCACACCCTCGGCCAAAGTGTGGAGGCCATCACCGGCATCCGGCCCGAGCTCTCGACCTCGGGCGGCACCTCGGATGCGCGCTTCATCCAGGCCTGGTGCCCGGTGATCGAGTTCGGGCTCGTCAATGCCACCATCCACCAGGTCGACGAACGGGTCGAGCTCGCCGACCTCGAGCGGCTGACCCTGATCTATCTCGATCTTCTCGAACGGCGCTTTGCTGCCTGATGCCGCCCCTGGCCGAGATCCGCTACTACTTCGAAGGGGCACTCCGGCTCGCCAAGGGCGATACCGGCGGGATGAGCCATTTCGACTTCTCCGTCGACGGCTTCTGGCGGTCGTTCTGGGCGATCGTCGTCGTTGCCCCGGGCTATGCCATCCTGCTCGCCGACCAGTATGCCCGAAGCGGTGCGGTCGCCCCGTTCTGGCCAACCGTCACCGCCGAGAGCCTGAGCTACCTCTTGGGCTGGGCCGTCTTGCCGATCCTGGCCCTCTGGCTCACCCGGATGTTCGATGTGACAAGGGGTTATGTGCCCTTGATCGTGGCCCTCAACTGGTGCTCGCAGGTGCAGATCGCCTTGCTCCTCCTGCCGCTCGCCTTCAGCGTCGTCCTGTCGAGCGCCGTGGTCGAGTTCCTGTCACTGCTCGCCACGGCTGCGGCGCTCCTCTACCACGGCTTCATCATCAAGACGGCGCTCGACTGCACGGTCGGCATCGCGGTCGCCTTTCTCGCCGCCGACATCGTCGTCGTGGCCATGCTCAACGGTCTGATCTTCGGCCTGATCGTCGGCTAAAGCATTTTCAAGCCGGCTGGAACCAGCCGGCGAGTCGGAAAATGCGGAAAATCAAGGGACTAGAGCGGTTGGCGTGAGCGTAAGCGAGCGGCAACCGCTCTAGCCGCGGGCTTCGGCGGCACTGTCGAGCAGCCGGTCGCTCAACGCCTCGATCGCCGCCCTGGGCTTGAGCCTCGCCTTGAGCTGTTCCGGGATGCCCGAAGCACCGACCGCGGCACCCAGAAGAGCCCCGACACAAGCGGCCCGGCTCGCATTGTCGCCGCCGGCCCGCACCGTCTCGAGGACCGCGGTGGCGAAATCGTCCGGATGCCTGAGGCAGGCATGCAGGATGCTCGGAAAGGTGCAGGGCAGATAGCAGGACCGGCCGACGAGGCCTGCGGCATCCACGACGTTCTTCTCCCGCATCGCGAGCGCATCGCCGAGCCTGATGCGGACGAGATCGCCAGCCGGTCCTCCTTGCGCCGCACACCCCGCCTCGATCGCCGGGCCGGGGGCGTCCCCGTGCAGCACGGCCGCGAGGATCCGGGCGAAAGCCTGGTTGTGCGCCACCGCCTCCGCATTCGCCTGGGTCACCCGCACCACCCGCTCGACCACGGCATCGAGCACCGGGCTACCCGCATAGCGCACGACGACGGGGGCGAGCCGGCACATCGTGACGGTCTGGAAATCGTCCGCACCGCTCTGAAAGGCGAAGTCCGGATCGTCCAGATGGGGCTTCGCGTTCTCGATCGTCAACCGCGTCGGCTTGTCCCGATAGCCCGCATAGCCCGCGTCGAACGCCGCCACGAACCGCCGGCCGAAACGCTCGGCATCGAAGCCGCCGTCCTCGACCAGGCTTGCCAGGAGCAAAAGCGCCGCATCGCCGTAATGGGTCGGATCACCGGGCTCGCGGCCGGCATGGTAGTGGCCGGGGACCGGCCGCTCGAAGCCCTCTATACCCTCGGGATAGAGCCGGGCCCGTTCCAGAAGATTGTAGTGCCAGTGGCTGCCGAGGGCCATCGCATCGCCGATGAACTGGCCCAGAATGGCGCCCCGGGCGCGGTCGGTGAAATCGGACAAGGCCATTCCTCCTCCCCGCGATGGCTTGGCGGGCAAGCCGCGCGGCACTAGGTAACGTGCCACGAGACAAAAACCAGAGGGGACGCAGCGATGCGCTATCTGCACACCATGGTCCGAGTGACCGACATCGATCAGTCGCTCGATTTCTACTGCACCAAGCTCGGCATGAACGAGGTCCGGCGGACCGAAAGCGAGCAGGGCCGCTTCACCCTCGTCTTCCTCGCCGCCGACGAGGACGAGGGCGCCGGCCGCGAGCACAAGGCACCCTTGGTCGAGCTCACCTACAACTGGGACCCGGAGGACTATCAGGGCGGCCGCAATTTCGGCCATCTCGCCTACGAGGTCGACGATATCTACGCCACCTGCCAGTCGCTGATGGACGGTGGGGTGACCATCAACCGGCCGCCGCGCGACGGCCGCATGGCCTTCATCCGCTCGCCCGACGGCATCTCGATCGAGCTCTTGCAGAAGGGCGAGGCGCTGCCCAAGGCCGAGCCCTGGGCCTCGATGCCGAACACCGGCAGCTGGTAGGTGCGCCGCCGCGGCGGCGTTGGTGCGAATTCGTTCGCCTGTCCATTGCCGTCGCGCGCAAAACCCGCCAGGATGGTGGTATGACGTGTTCGCAGAAGACGCGCGCGGGACAACCGCCCCCTAACGGGCGGCCCGGGGCTCGTGATCGGATCAGGAGGAGGGCAGGATGGCCGCCGTCGACGTTCGCAAGGTGGAGAAGTTTTTCGGCTCGGTGCAGGTGTTGTTCGGGGTCTCGATCGATATCCAGGACGGTGAGTTCGTCGTCCTGGTCGGACCCTCGGGCTGTGGCAAGTCCACGCTCTTGCGGATGATCGCCGGGCTCGAGGAGATCAACGCGGGCGAGATCTCGATCGGCGGCCGGGTGGTCAACACGGTGCCGCCCAAGGACCGTGACATCGCCATGGTCTTTCAGAACTATGCCCTCTATCCGCACATGACGGTGCAGCAGAACATGGCGTTCTCGCTCAAGCTCGCCAAGGCGCCCAAGACCGTCATCGAGGAGCGCGTCAACCGTGCCGCCGACATCCTCGGCCTGCGCGACTATCTCGCCCGCTATCCGCGCCAGCTCTCGGGCGGCCAGCGCCAGCGCGTCGCCATGGGCCGGGCCATCGTCCGCGACCCGCAGGTCTTTCTCTTCGACGAGCCCTTGTCCAACCTCGACGCCAAGCTGCGGGTGCAGATGCGCACCGAGATCAAGGAATTGCACCTGCGCCTCAAGACCACCTCGATCTACGTCACCCACGACCAGATCGAGGCCTTGACCATGGCCGATCGGATTGTCGTCATGCAGGGTGGCCATGTCGAGCAGATCGGCGCCCCGCTCGAGCTCTACGACCATCCCGCCAACCTCTTCGTCGCGGGCTTCATCGGCTCGCCCTCGATGAACTTCATCAATGCCCGGATCGACCGGCAGAACGGGGCGGTCGCTGCGGTGACGGGCGATGGCAGCCGGCTGGCGCTGCCGCCCGACGTCGATGGAACGGACGGCCAGGAGATCGTCTACGGCATCCGCCCCGAGCATCTCGTTCTGGTCGACGAGGGCCAGGACGGTGCTGCGGCCGAGGTGATCGTGGTCGAGCCCACCGGGGCCGAGATCCTCGTCGTCACGCGTTTTGCCGGTGGCGAGGCGCACGCCGTCTTCCGCGAGCGGCACCCGCTCAAGCCGGGTGACCGGATCCACCTCGCCCCGAACCTCGACGCCGTCCACGTCTTCGACAAGGCTTCGGGCCAGCGGATCGTGCATTGAACGCCTGCCCGGGCCGGCCGAGGCCCGGCTTTGGCGCGTGGTCGAGAGGAACGATTGGCCCTGGCTGAATGCCCGGATCGATGGTTTCCTCGGCACCACTTCGCTAGAGACGGGACGAACCATGGCGCCACCACTCGTGCTGCATCAACGCCTGGGGGTGAACATCGACCACGTGGCCACGCTGCGCAACGCGCGTGGCGGTGGGCATCCCGACCCCTTGCGCGCCGCCCTGCTGATCGCGGAGGGCGGCGGCGAGGGGGTGACGGCGCATCTGCGCGAGGATCGCCGGCACATCACCGACCGCGACATCGACCGGCTCAAGGCCGAATGCCCGTTGCCGCTCAATTTCGAGATGGCGGCGACCGAGGAGATGCTCGGCATCGCGAGGCGCGTGCGGCCGCACGCCGCCTGCCTCGTGCCGGAGAAGCGGGAGGAGCGGACGACCGAGAGCGGTCTCGATGTGGTCCGGGTCGAAGCCACGCTCCGGCCCATTGTCGCGGGGCTCGCCGAGGCCGGGGTCCGGGTCTCGCTCTTCATCGACCCCGAGCCCGCCCAATTGGAGGCCGCCCACAGGCTGGGTGCCCCGGTGGTCGAGCTGCATACCGGCACCTATTGCGAGGCCTATGGCAGCGCCCAGACGGCCGAGTTCGAGCGCCTGCGGCGGGCAGCAGCACTCGCCAGCGAGCTCGGCATCGAGTGCCACGCCGGGCACGGGCTCGACTTCGCCACGGTCCGGCCGGTGGCCGCGATCCCCTCGGTCGTCGAGCTCAATATCGGCCATTTTCTCGTGGGCGAGGCGATCTTCGCGGGCTTGGTGCCGACCATCGCCCGGATGCGCCGGCTGATGGACGAGGCCCGGGCACCGCTCGGGGCGCAGGTAGCCGGCTGACGGGCAAGAGCGGCGAGCGACGATGATCATCGGCATCGGCAGCGATCTGATCGACATCCGGCGGATCGAGAAGACGCTCGAACGGTTCGGCGAGCGCTTCACCCAGCGCTGCTTCACCGATGTCGAGCGGGCCAAAGCCGAGCGCCGGCTGCGCCGGGCCGACACTTATGCCAAGCGCTATGCCGCCAAGGAAGCCTGTGCCAAGGCGCTCGGCACCGGCCTCAGCCGCGGGGTGTTCTGGCGCGAGATCGGCGTGGTCAACCTGCCATCGGGCAAGCCCACGCTCGAGCTCTCCGGCGGGGCGGCGGAGCGCCTTCGGGCGATGACCCCGCCCGGCATGGTCGCCATCCTCGAGCTCACGCTCACCGACGAGCCGCCTTTGGCGCACGCCATGGTCATCATCAGTGCGGCACCGGGCGAGCAGGCAGCGCTTTACCAGCAGTCGGCCCTCGGTTAGGTTCAGCCGCGTCCTTGCCGGTCAGGCACCAGCCACAATCGCCTCGGCGTCGACCCTACCTTTCATCAGCGCGAGCAGAGCAATAGCCAAGCGTGTGTCAGTCCGATCATCCCGCCACTCGCGCGACGACGCCAGCATGACGACCCGCAAATCGGGCGGCATCAAGGATACCGTCCGAACGCTGGTCTACGCGATCGCGATCGCCCTTTTCGTGCGCACGTTTGCCTACGAGCCCTTCAACATTCCGTCGGGCTCGATGAAGCCGACGCTGCTCGTCGGCGACTACCTGTTCGTGTCGAAGTTCGCCTACGGCTACAGCCGCTACTCGCTGCCCTTGAGCCTGCCGCTCTTCTCCGGGCGGATCTTCGAAGCCCTGCCGGAGCACGGCGACGTCGCCGTCTTCAAGCTGCCGACAGACAACAAGACCGACTACATCAAGCGCATCGTCGGTTTGCCGGGCGACCGGCTGCAGGTCAAAGGCGGTATCCTGCACGTCAACGGCGAGCCCGCCGACCTCGAGCCCATCGAGCCGTTCATCGACGACATGGACGGCCGGCAGAATCCGGTCGCCCGCTTCCTCGAGACCCTGCCGGGCACCGACCAGCCGCACGCCATCCTCGATCTCACCGAACGCGGTCGGCTCGACAACACACCGGTGTTCGCGGTGCCGGCGGGCCACGTCTTCGCCATGGGCGACAATCGCGACAACTCGCTCGACAGCCGGACCGACGCCGTCGGCTTCATTCCGATCGAGAACCTGATCGGCCGGGCCGAGATCATGATGTTCTCGGTCAACGGCTCGGCCCGGATCTGGGAGCCCTGGAAATGGCCCTGGGCGATCCGCTACGACCGCCTGCTCAAGCGGATCATCTGATCCGACGATGCGATGACGCGACGCCGCACCCAGAGCCGTTCGGGCGATCTCGATGAGCTGCAGAAGGTGATCGGCTATCGCTTCACCACCGCGGCCCTCTTGGCCGAGGCCTTGACCCACGCGAGCACGCTCGCCGCCGGCAAGCGGCAGCCGGCCGGGAAGGCACGCTCGCGCAGCAACGAGCGGCTCGAGTTCCTGGGCGACCGGGTGCTCGGGCTGGCCGTGGCGCATCTCTTGATCGAGACCTACCCGGAAGAGGCGGAGGGCGGGCTCACGCATCGCCATTCGATGCTGGTCAGGCGCGAGACGCTCGCCGATGTCGCGGGCGAGATCGGCCTCGGCCGCTGGCTCGAGGTGGCGCATGGCGGCAAGGGCAGTGGCGGGATGACCAACCCCACGATCCTCGCCGATGCCATGGAGGCCTTGATCGGGGCGGTCTTCCTCGACGGCGGCTATCCGCCCGCCGAAGGCCTCGTGCGCCGCTACTGGCAGGGCCGGGTGACGGGCATGACCGAATCACCACGCGACGCCAAGACCATGCTGCAGGTCTGGGCGCTCGCCCGCAGCTGCAGCCTGCCGTCCTATACCGTGCTCTCCAGCGAGGGGCCGGCGCACGCCCCGGTCTTCACGGTCGAGGTCAGGATCGAGGGCCTCGGCCATGCGGTGGCCGAGGCCGGGGCCAAGCGTGCGGCCGAGCAAGCCGCCGCCGCCGCGCTCCTGGTCCGACTGGAGGGCAGGGCCGATGCCTGACGCCGCCCCGCCCGCAACCACCCGCGCCGGCTTCGTCGCCATCCTGGGGGCCCCCAATGTCGGCAAGTCGACCCTGCTGAACCAGCTCGTCGGCACCAAGGTCTCGATCGTCTCGCCCAAGGTGCAGACGACGCGGCGGCGGATCATCGGCATCTCGATGCAGGGCGAGACCCAGATCCTCTTCGTCGACACGCCCGGCATCTTCACCCCGCAAAAACGCCTCGAGCGGGCGATGGTCCAGGCGGCCTGGGCAGCCGCCAGCGACGCCGATCTCTGCCTCTTTCTGATCGACGCCCGGCGCGGCCTCGATGCCGCGAGCAAGACCGTCCTCGATGGCCTCGCCGAGCTCTCCTCGCCACCCATCCTGGTCGTCAACAAGATCGATCTGGTCCAGGCCGCCAGGCTCCTGCCGCTGATCAAGGAGCTCAACGAGGCAGGCAGCTTCGCCGCCACCTTCCTCGTCTCCGCTGCGACCGGCAACGGCTGTGCCGCACTTCTGGCCGAGGTGGCACAGCGCCTGCCGGAAGGCCCCTGGCTCTTTCCCGAGGAGCAGCTCTCGGACCTCTCCAACCGGGCGATCGCCGCCGAGATCACCCGCGAGAAGCTCTTCCTCCAGCTGCATCAGGAACTCCCCTACTCGGCCACGGTCGAGACCGAGGCCTGGGCCGAATCCGCCAACGGCCGCGAGATCCGCATCGATCAGGTGATCTACGTGCAGCGGCCGAGCCAGAAGGGCATCGTGCTCGGCAAGGGCGGGCGACAGATCAAGGCGATCGGCGAGGCCGCGAGGCTCGAGCTCGAGGAGATCCTCGAGGCCCGAATCCACCTCTTCCTCTTCGTCAAGGTGCGCGAGCGCTGGCAGGACGACGCCGAGCGCTACGGCGAGATGGGCCTCGACTTCCCGCGCTAAGGGCCGCGCTGACCGCCTCGTTCAGCCGTGCCGCTCGCGGCTGTCGGACGGTGCCTGCTCGCGGTGGTGCATGCCGTAATCGCGGGCCACCTCGGCGACCCTGAGCCGATAATCGGTGAAGATGTGGCTGCGGCCCCTGGCTTGCGCCACGCGATGCTCGGCCACCCGGCGCCATGCGGCGACGGCAGCCTCGTCCCGCCAGAAGGAGAGCGAGACGAACTTGCCGGGTGCCGTCACACTTTCGAAGCGCTCGATCGAGACGAAGCCGTCGATCGTCTCGAGCATCGGCCGAAGCTCGGCCGCGAGATCGAAATACGCGCGCTGGTGCGCCTCGGCCGGCCAGAACTCGAAGATGACCGCGATCAAGGCTCATCCTCCTTCTTGCCACGTCGACCCCCTTTCGCGGAGGTGGGGGCGGGGGCGCTCTCGAACAACACCACGGCCCGCGCTGGCAGAAGGTCGAGCCGCGCCTCGCCGCTGGTATCGAGCCTGATCGACCAGCGACCAGCGGGCAGCCGCAGCGGCAATGCCTGGCGGCCGGCATTGAGTGCGACAACGAAGCGGCTGTCACGCGCCGGGTGTCCGTCGGCACCGATCTCGGCCGTGGCATCGCCGGCGAGCACCAGGAGGATCGCCCGCCGTGCGGGATCGTGCCAATCCTCGGCGCCGAGCACCGTGCCCTTCGGGCTCAGCCACTGGACATCCGGCGTGCCGTCATCGGCCGCACGCCGCCCGTGCAGGAACTGCCGCCTGCGCAGCGCCGGGTGGGTCCGGCGGATGGCGGCAAGCTCGGCGACGAAGGCCAAAAGCTCAGGGTCGGCCGTCTCCCAGTCGAGCCAGGAGATCGCATTGTCCTGGCAATAGGCGTTGTTGTTGCCGCGCTGGCTGCGCCCGAGTTCGTCGCCCATGCCGAACATCACCGTCCCCTGGCTGAAAAAGAGCGTGGCCAGGAGGTTGCGCAGATCGCGCTGGCGTGCGGCGATCACGGTCGGATCACGGCTCGGCCCCTCGATGCCGTTGTTCCAGGAGAGGTTGTGGCCGTGACCGTCGCGATTGCCCTCCAGGTTGGCCTCGTTGTGCCGCTCCTCGTAGGTGACGAGATCAGCCAGCGTGAAGCCGTCATGGGCGGCGATGAAATTGATGCTCGACCAGGGGCGGCGGCCCTGGTGCTCGAAGAGATCGGCCGAGCCCAAAAGCCGGCCCGCCAATTCCGGCAGCCTCCCCTCCTCGCCGCGCCAGAAGCCCCGGACCACGTCGCGGTAGCGGTCGTTCCACTCCGACCAGCCGGGGCCGAAACCACCCATCCGATAGCCCTCGGGGCCGATGTCCCAGGGCTCGGCGATCATTCGAACGCGCGACAGGACCGGGTCCTGCTTGAGGCAGTCGAAGAACCCGGCCCCCTTGTCGAAGCCCGCGGGCTCGCGGCCGAGCGTCGCCGCCAGATCGAAGCGAAAGCCGTCGACGCCCACGACCTCGACCCAGTAGCGCAAGCTGTCCATGATCAGCTGCAGGACGCGCGGCTCGCTCGCATCGACCGTGTTGCCGCAGCCGGTGAGATTGGCGTAGCCGTCGGCGGCGGCGGGATCGAGCCGGTAGTAGCTGGCATTGTCGAGCCCGCGATAGGCGAGGCAGGGCCCGAAGCCGTCGCCCTCGCCCGTGTGGTTGTAGACGACGTCGAGCAGCACCTCGATCCCGGCCGCATGCAGCGCCTGAATGGCGGTCTGCAGCTCGCCCAGGGGATCCGCCGTGCTCGCATAGCGCGGCTCGACCACGAACCAGTTGATCGGGTTGTAGCCCCAGTAGTTGACGAGACCCTTGGCCAGGAGATGCGGCTCGTCGACGAAGGCCTGGACCGGCAAGAGCTCGATCGTTGTCACCCCGAGCTTCACCAGATGCTCGATCAGGCGCGGCTCGCCCAGGCCCGCATAGCTGCCGCGGCGGGCAGGGGCGATCTCGGGATGCAGCCTGGTCAGCCCCTTGACGTGCGCCTCGTAGATCAGCGTCTCCGCCCGGCCGTTCCTGGGCCGCGACCAGCCGCCGGCGAACGGCGGATCGGCCGGCGTCACCACGGCCTTGGCGACCTGCGCTGCCGTCTCGGCACCGAAGCGGCAGGCGGCCCCGTCGGGTGTGAGTGCCGCCTCCGAGAACCGGCCCGAGAGCCGTCGGGCATAAGGATCGAGCAGCAGCTTCGATGGATCGAAGCGATGCCCGGCCGCGGGTGCCAACGGCCCGTGGGCGCGATAGCCGTAGACGAGCCCGGCCTCGGCCCCCGGCAGATAGCCGTGCCAGACCTCGTCGGTCCATTCGGGCAGGGTCAGCCGTTGAACCTCGCGCCTGCCTTGGGCATCGAACAGGCAGAGCTCGACCTTCTCCGCATGCGCCGAGAAGACCGCGAAATTGACCCCGCCCGCATCCAGCGTGGCACCCAGGGGATAGGGGCTGCCAGGGCTCAGGCGGGTTGTCGTTCGAGCTCTCTGCGCCATGACGCGGACTTCCAATGGCAGAAGGGACGAGGAAACGGTATCACCGAGGTCAGGATCGGGTGGAGGACGTGGCATGGCGGGCGAATCCGAAAAGAGCCTGAAGGCGCGGATCGAGAATCAGCTCTGTCTCGCCTACGGACCAGAGCGCAGCGACTCGCTCCTAGACGAGATCGCAGCGCTCGTCGATCGCTGGCAATCGCGGATGACCGAACGCCGCTCCTGGCTCGACCAGGCGGACGCCATGCTGATCACCTATGCCGACACCTTGCGGGCCCTGGACGAGGCACCACTCCCCACCCTGCACGGCTTTCTCGTCGAGCGCTGCCGCGATCTCGTCTCCGCCGTCCACCTGCTGCCCTTTTATCCCTGGACCTCGGACGACGGCTTCTCGGTCGTGGACTACCGGGCGGTCGACCCCGCTGTCGGCGACTGGGCCGACGTCGCCGACCTGGCGCATGATTTCGAGGTCATGTTTGATGCCGTGATCAACCACGCCTCGGCCGAAAGCGCCTGGTTTCAGGGCTTTCTCCAGGGCGAGGCCCCCTATGCCGGCTATTTCATCCGCTGCGATCCCGAGGCCGACTGCGCGAGCGTCGTCCGCCCCCGCGCCCTGCCGCTTTTGACCGAGGTCGCGACCGCCAGCGGGCCCGCCCATGTCTGGACCACCTTCAGCGCCGATCAGGTCGATCTGAACTACGAGAACGCCGGCCTTTTCCTCGAGATCCTCGACCTCCTCCTCGACTACTGTGCGAAGGGGGCCCGCTTCATCCGCCTCGACGCCATCGGTTTCTTGTGGAAGCGCCTCGGCACCTCCTGCATGCACCTGCCGGAGACCCACGCTCTGGTCCAGGTGATGCGCGAGGTGGTGGAGGCAGCCGCCCCGGGCACCTTGATCATCACCGAGACCAACGTGCCGCACGCCGAGAACATCGCCTATCTCGGCGACGGCACCCCCGAGGCGCATCTGGTCTACCAGTTCCCGCTGCCGCCTTTGGTCCAGTACACCTTCCAGACCGGCGACAGCACGGCGCTGACCAGCTGGGCCAGGAACCTCGAGCCGCCCCCCGTCGGCACCACCTTCTTCAATTTCCTCGCCTCGCACGACGGCATCGGCATGCGCCCGCTCGAAGGCCTCCTGCCGGCCGACGCGGTCGCCGCCATGGCCGCGACCGTGGTCGAACGGGGCGGAGCCGTCTCGGAGCGGTCCCTGCCCGACGGCTCGACCAGGCCCTATGAGCTCAACATCGGCTATATCGACGGCCTCGTCCCCGCCGCGGCCGACGATGCCACCCGGGCGGCGGCGATGATCGCCGCGCACGGCATCCTCCTGGCCATGGCCGGCCTCCCCGGCATCTACATCCACTCGCTTTTGGGCTCGCGGAGCGATACGGCGCTGATGGCCGAGACCGGCCGCAACCGCTCGATCAACCGGGCGAAGCTCGATGCCGCCACCGTCCGGGCCGAGCTCGACGACCCGTCGAGCCTGCGCCACCTGGTCTTCACCGGCATCGGCCGGCTGCTGCGGGCCCGCGCCGCCGAGCCCACCCTCCATCCCGACGCCGGCCAACGGATCCGCGCGAGCGATCCCGGCCTCGTGCTGATCGAGCGCAGCAATGCCGGCCGCCGCCTGCTCGCCGCCATCAACGTGACACCCGAACCCCGCGACCTCGCGGCCGAGGCGAGCGCCGGCTGGACCGATATCGTGGCAGGCGAGGCGCTCGCCGGCCCAAGGGTCGCCCTGCCGGCCTTCGCGGTGCGCTGGCTCGTCGACCGGGGCACTGGCGCGTGACGGCGGCACAGGCGGCATTGGCACTCGACGCCCTGCGGCAGCGGCTGGCCCCGCAGCTGCAGCGGGCGGGCGACCGGCGGGCAGCGATCGAGGGCAGGCTCGAGGCCCACCTGCCGCAGCTGATCGACGCCCTTTTGCCGCTCTACGCGCATCGCTGGGACTTCGCCTGGCACCTCGAGGCCATGGTGGCGACCGCCGTCGAGGCCGCCATCACCCGACCCGAGGCGCTCGCCGAGCGCGACCGCAGCCGCCCACGGGACTGGATCGCGAGTTCGGCCGAGATCGGGGCGATGGGCTATGTCGACCGCTTTGCCGGCAGCCTCTTGGGCCTCTACGACCGGCTGCCGCATCTGGAGCGGCTGGGCGTCACCTACCTGCATCTGATGCCGCTCTTCAAGGTGCCGGACGGTCCCAACGACGGCGGCTACGCCGTCTCCAGCTATCGCGAGGTGGCGCAGAGGCTCGGCACCATGGCGCAACTGGCCGAACTCGCCACGACCCTGCACGACCGCGGCATCGCCCTCGTCCTCGACTTCGTCCTCAACCACACCGCCGACGACCACGCCTGGGCCCAGGCGGCCAAGGCCGGCGATCCGGACAAGCAGGCCTACTACTGGCTCTTCGACGAGCGCAAGGCGGTCGAGCCTTATGCCCGGCAGCTGCGCGAGATCTTCCCCGACCGGGGTGGCGATGCCTTCATCTGGCGTGAGGATCTGGCCGGCGGCAAATGGGTCTGGAGCACCTTCTACCCCTTCCAGTGGGACCTCAACTACACCAACCCCGCCGTGCTCACGGCGATCCTCGGCGAGATGCTCTTTCTCGCCAACCAGGGCGTCGACGTGCTCCGCCTCGATGCCGTGCCCTTCTTGTGGAAGAAGCCCGGCAGCTTGTGCGAGAACCTGCCCGAGGCGCATCTGGTCGTCCGGGCCTTGAATGCCGCAGCATCCATCGCCGCCCCGTCGCTGGTCTTCAAGTCCGAGGCCATCGTCCACCCCGACGAGGTGGCGCGCTATGCGCGGCCCGACGAGTGCCGCCTCTCCTACAACCCGCTGCTGATGTGCTCGCTCTGGGATGCGGTCGCGACCCGCGACACCCGGCATCTGCGCGACATCCTCGCCCGCCGCTACGCCACGCCCGCGGGCACCGCCTGGGTCAACTATCTGCGCTGCCACGACGATATCGGCTGGGGCATGGCCAACGAGGACATGGTGGCCTTGGGCATCGACCCCGAAGGCCACCGGCGCTTCCTCAACGCCTTCTTTACCGGCCGCTTTCCCGGCAGCTTCGCCCGCGGCCTGCCCTTTCAGGAGAACCCGCGCACCGGCGACTGCCGGGTCTCCGGCACCTGTGCGGCCCTCGCCGGGCTCGAGGCCGCCGCGGCCGCAGGCGATCCCGTCCTGATCGACCACGCCGTCCGGCGGATCATCCTGTTGCATGCGCTGGTCTACACCATGGGCGGCATCCCGCTTCTCTATCTCGGCGACGAGATCGCCCAGCCCAATGATCCGACCTACACCGACCGCATCGCCGAGGCTGCCGACAATCGCTGGGTCCACCGGCCGTTCTTCGCCGAGGACCGCCTGTCCCGGGCGCTGGAGCAGCCGACCACGCCCGAGGGTCGGGTGCTCGAGGCCCTGGTCCGGCTCGCCGCCATCCGCCGCTCGACCCCGGCCCTCGGCGTCGGGCGCCTGCGGCTGCTCAGCCTGGAGCCCCGCTACACCCTCGCCTTCGAGCGCGAGGCCGCAGGCCAGCGGGCCACCATCGTCGCCAATCCGAGCGAGCACTGGGTCGACATCGCGAGCGAGCGGCTCGGCGCCCGACCGCACCACGATATCTGGAGTGACACGGTCTTCGACCCGAACAAGGCCCGCACCCTCGAGCCCTATGGCCTGCTGATCCTGGCGCCGGCAGCAGGCGACGACTAGCCTCCTCGTATCGAGCAGCGAGGAGACGGCATGGCCAAGGCCATTCACATGCTGATCCGGGTGCTCGACCTCGGCCGGTCGATCGCGTTCTATCGAACCGCCCTCGGGCTCGAGGTCGCCGACCGCTTCGACTTCGAGACCTTCACACGCGTCTACGTGCGCAACGCGGAAGCCGACTTCGAGGTGGAGCAGACGCTGAACAAGGGACGCTCGGAACCCTAAACGCAGGGCGACGGCTACGGCCACGTGGCGTTCTGCGCCGACGATCTCGATTGCGAGCACGCCCGCTGCACCGCCGCCGGCCTTGCCCCTGAGAAGACCGTCGCGTTCGAGCGCGATTGCACCCTGGTGGCCCGGTTCTTCCTCCTCCCCGACCCGGACGGCTATCGGATCGAGGATCTGCAGCGTCACGGCCGCTACCGCTGATGCATCCCTGCAGCACTGCCACTGCCCGCCGGGTCAAGGACCGCCACGGGCGCGCACCTCGAGCCGCCGGCGCGGCCGACCGGGCGCGGCTCTTGGCAGCGTCGCAGGCTCCGGGTGCGGCAGCCCGACAGCACGGGCGACGAGGATCGCGGTCGGAGGCTCGGGCCGGCCGCGCATCGTGACCTTCCGAATGGATACCTTGAACCCGGCCAAGGGATCGCCGCCCATCTTGCCGGAAACCTCCGGCAGCCAGCTGGCACCCAGGCGATGCTGCACCATGACAAAGGGCACGGCGAGGCCCGAGACGACCTGCAGCCACCGCCGGCAGCTTCAGGCTGCGACGGCGGTAGAGAGGCCGACCAGGGCCGCCACCGTGTGGACCAGGATGGCGACTGCCAGCAGCTGCCAGACCCCATCCAGATGCCAGAAGCCGAAGAGTGCGCGCGGTCGCTGCATGAGCGCGATGGAATCGAGGCCGAGCGCGTGGTTGAGAAAATGCGTCGAGGCAAAGGCCACGGGCACGAGACCGATGGCGCTCCGTGCCCGCCGCAGCAACGCCCCTCGATCCGCGCCGAGCCAACCCGCCGCCAGCAGCCTCGCCCAGGAGCATCGGCCCGGCAGACGCCCCCCGGTCTCGGCGAGCAGTCCTAGCGCCAGCTCCTGCCCGCCTGGAGCGCCGCCGCGGATACCGCTCAGGATTGAGCCTCGAGGAGCCGCTCGATCGCACCCGTGATGGCCGGCGCGCTCGGTGCCGTGCGCGAGGACCAGGCCTCGACCACGCGCCCGTCCGGGGCCACCAGATACTTGAAGAAGTTCCAGTTCGGCCCGGCACCGGCGCCGAGCTCGGCGCGGAAATGGGCAAAGAGCGGGTGGCTCTCCGGTCCGCGCACGGCGACCCGTTCGGTCATCGGGAAGTCGACGCCGAACTCGACCTCGCAGAACTCCTTGATCTCGGCGTTGTCGGCCATCTCCTGGTTGAAGTCGTCCGATGGTACGCCGAGCACCACGAGGCCCCGGTCGCGATAGGTCTCCCACAAGCTCTGCAGCTCGGCATATTGCCGGGTGAAGGCACAGAACGACGCGGTGTTGACGACCAGCATCGCCCGGCCGCGGAACTGCTCGAGCGGCAGGGGATGCCCCTCGATGGCGACAAAGCCGAAGCTGAAGGCATCTCCCGGCGGCACGGCCTGCGCCGCTCGGCCGGCAAGGACCTGCGGCAGGGCGAGGGCGGCGAGCGGGATCGCCAGAACGAAGGCGGCCGCAAGGCGGCCGAGGCATGGTCGTAGCTGCATAGGTTCCCCTGGCACCGTTACCGTGATAGCGACAGGACGGCTTCGCTCGGGCACGATCCCAACGCACGATCACGCCGGTGTCGAATCCCTGTCGTCAGCCGTCGATACGCAACGGCCACGGCCTTGGATGGCCGAGGCCCATTGCCGGCTTCGCAACTGTGAGCCCCGCATGACCGATCTCGTCGTCGCTGCCTTGTTCTTCGTTGGAACCCACGTCGGCATCGGGGCCACCCCGCTGCGCACCGAGGTGATCGGCCGGATCGGCGAGCGCGGCTACCGGCTGCTCTTCTCGCTCGTCTCGCTCGCCGCCATGGTTTGGCTCGTCATGGCCTATCGCGCCGCCCCCCTGGTCCCCATCTGGCAAGGCGGGCCGTTCTTCGCGGCACTGGCCAACCTCGCCATGCCGCTCGCCTGCCTCCTCCTGGTCACTGCCGTGCTGCAGCCCAACCCGACGGCGATCGGCCAGCAGCCGGATCCGGACGCCCCGGAGCCCGCGCGCGGCATGCTCCGGGTCACCCGCCATCCGATGATGTGGGCGATCGGCCTTTGGGCCGTGACCCACCTGCTGGCCAATCCGGACCAGGCCTCGATCGTCTTCTTCGGCGCCTTTGCGACGCTCGCCTTCGCCGGGGCTGCCGCCCTCGACCAAAGGCTGACCCGGCAGAACCGCCCGGGCTGGGGAATCTTCGTCCAGCGCACCTCGTTCCTGCCGTTCGCCGCCATCCTGGAGGGCCGCCAGCAGTTCGTCTGGGCCGAGATCGGCTGGTCGCGCCTCGCGCTCGCGCTCGGCCTCTACGTCCTCCTGCTGGTCCTCCACCCCTGGCTCTTCGGCATCGCCGCCTGGAGCTGACGGTTCGCCTCAGCCGAGAAAGTGCAGCACGGCAAGGCCGAGGGCCACGGCGATGCCGCCGCCGATCAGCCAAAAGGCAAGCCGCTCGAACAGCCGCTGCTGCGGCCCGGGCACCATCCGCGCCAAAAGCCACAGCAGAAGCGCCAAGAGAGCAACGAGGCCAAACAGCTGATCGTCCTGCATCCCGCGACCCTAGCAGCCGCCACCCCCACTGTCAGCCCGAGCCGAAGCCGTCCGCCTGGAGCCTCCACCTGCACCGCATGCCGAAGCCTCGTCACACCGATTGGAGCCCACCAGAGCCGCAGCCCCGAGCACACCCGCTCGCACGCCGCCATCACCCCGCCGCCGGCGCCCAAACGCCGCGGCAGGCCACCGGAAAAGGGGGCCGTCCATGCCTGAACCCGGCTGATCGCCGAACTCGAACGTGGGGAATTTTCATTCGGCGGTCACATGCCCCGGGCTCGGCTGTGAAGCCGGCGGGGTGGAGACGGCGGAGCAGTCGCTCGGCCGCATCGAAGCCGCAATCGATCAGGAACGGCAGCCCGTACTCGTGGCACTCGAGGATCGCGTGGTCGGTCGTGCCGGTGAATTCCTCGATCGGCACGCCGTGATTGGCCGACGGGTCGTGGTCGAGCCGCACGGCCGCGGCGTCGAGCCCCGGCGCTAGGTAGTGGTCGCGGAGCGCCTCGGGCGTGGCGCGCGGCACGACCTCGTCGTTGGCGCCGACGAAGAGCCAGACCCGGTCGTTGGCGAGATAGGCGGGATCGTCGATCTGCCCGCTACCGCGCTCCGCCTTGGTGACATCGAGCGACTGCTCGACGCTCGGCCACTGCGGCAGCCAGTAGGCCATGGGCCCGAGCGCCGAGCGGCCTTGCCGCGTGCAGACACCGAGGGCCACGAAGACCGACGCCAGCGGGTTGAAGGCCAGCATCGACGGGGTCTGCTCGGCGCAGGCGTAAGGGCCGCCCGCCATCACGCCCGCACAGCTGACCAGCTCGGAATAGGCGACGTGGCACTGGTGTGCGAAGAACCCGCCGGAGGAGATGCCGGAGACGGTCACTTGGCTGGGATCGAGCGACGGGATGCTCGTGCGTGGCAGGCGATCGGAGGTGGCAGCCCGTCTCGCGGCGGAGCCGCTGGCCAGCACCGCCAGCAAGGCCGGGGCGATGGCTGTCGAACGTCGCATGGCGCTTCCCTCCAGGGGCCATAACGACACGCCATGCTATGCGATCGACGACGCCAATGCGAGTGGCTCGCTGGTCGCGCCGGCAGCAGCTGGGGCCGACCGTTCGGTCGGGAACTCCGCAAACGTCTGGCTATCGCCCTCGCCCGTCAGGTTCTGCCTCGGCGGCGAGTATCTCGTCACGGTTGGTCATTGAGGCATGACCGGATCATCGGTCCTCGGCTTCCATATTACCAGCACAGCTCGTAGTATGGCGGTGCGATCGAGTGAAACTTGCCGCTGCACGGGGAAATGCCAAGTGGGATGGCAGAGCCGACCGCCAGTGAACATTGCCGATGCGCGACGTCAGCGCCGGTTGCGGGCGTGGGCCGACCGCCAACTGGCGCGGCGTGCCCCACACACCGTGTACCGACGCGGCATGCGGCTGGGCGTTGGTTTGGTCGTGGCGATGGGCATCCTTGCCCTGATCGCAAGCGGCGTCGTCGTTGGGCTCGGAGACCGGGTTGAGGCCTTGATATCCAGCCCATCCGCAGGTGGAGCGCAGCGGGTCGCGTCGGCCGATGTCAGCGCGCCAGTCGCCTGCGTCCAGTTCTTCGCCTCGATCGAGCGGCCGGCGTTCGGACCGCTCTCCCAGGTCAGCACCCCGCCGGCCAACCAGCCGTCGACGGCGCGCAGCTCGTCGATGGAGGCGGTGAAGGTCGCGGCGCTGCCGCCGCGTTCACCCGCCTCGGGACAGTGCAGGCCCTCCAGCCGAGCGCCCGCATCAGCAGCCTGGGGCTCGAAGTGGTGCACAGCGTGCAAGGATCGTCAGGGCGGCGACGGGCGTTGTTCATCGTCATTAGATGAGCCATTCCGCGAACCAGCGACACCGCGCTGATCGCGCTTCTGCAGCCGCAATTGCCTCGACCTCGAGGTCGGCGG
>DAIRDJ010000068.1:0-20538 GCA_036796215.1 Geminicoccaceae bacterium | reverse complement strand
TTCTTTTTCACAAAAAACAACTGATGTCAAGCCATTTGATGACAAGACATTGATTTTAAACAACTTTTGCATTTGGAATCCGGAGATACGATACCAATTCAACTACCGGCAAAGCTCCACAACGCCGCCCGACGAGCAGCTATCGACGAGATGGCGCATCTGCTTCCGTTATCGAGGCGCGATCCAGCGGTCCATCCGTCCACCGATGGTGCACACAGCTCCAACCGCTGTCAACACCGGCCACCATCGGTCAACGCCCCGCCGACCTCGGTTCGCTCCCGCCAAAATTTCGGTGGGTGCAGGGAGGATCATCCTCCCTGCGTTTCTTCCCAACCTTACCCTTCGTACCGTTCGTGTGACCTATTCCGCGAGGCGGCCGGTGGCGTCGCGATCGCGGTCGTATTGTTTTGTGTGGGGGAATGGCGGCAGCCAGGATTCGCGGCGGATGGTCCAGCTTTCGTAGGTCGGCATCAGTTGGCCCGGGGCATCGAGGGCGCCGAGCTGCACGTCGATCTCGTCGCCGCTTCGGGCGAAGACGGAGGAGCCGCAGCGCGGGCAGAAGTGCCGGCCGGCCGAGGCGCGGGTCTCGCCCTCGATCGTCACCGCCGTCTCGGGGAATACCGCGGCGGCGTAGAAGAGGGCGCCGTGATGCTTGCGGCACTCCAGGCAATGGCAGATGCCGACACGGTCGGGGCGTCCCGAGGCCACGCGCCGGACGTTGCCGCAGAGGCAACCGCCGTTGAACCACTCCATGCCGCATCTCCCCCAGGGCCAATACCAGCCCCGCGATAGTCCGACTCACCCGCCTGATGAAACAGGATGAAGGCGGCCCGGTTGAAGGGAAAGTGGCGATAAATCCATGCCCCAAAGCGGTGTCGCATCGTGAGGACATCTTGGCCGACGAGGTGCGCTGTCGTGCCAAGCGGGAGACCGATGCTCGTGCCTCGCGACGGATGCTGGCGCCGACCGCCGATGGCGGCGGCGGTGCCCGACGCAGCGAGCCGGGCGGCCGTCGCGGTTGAGCAAAGGGCAGATGGGCCTGACATCGAGGAGCCCGGTCGGCTGCTGGCAGCCCAGGCTTCCCGCACATCGTCGAAGAACGCGATCAGCTGAGCCAAAAGCGCCAACGGGATGGCGAAGCTGCTGCACGGCCTCGATGCCCCGTGGCAAAGACGCGGCCGATGCAGCCGAAAGTCGATGGCGAGGCCCAGGCCGGCTTCAAGAAGGGTCCGTGGCCTGATCGCCGAGACGGCCGCCGCCCATCACCCGGTCGAGCGGCTCGAGATCCGGCTGCCGGACGAGTCCAGGATCGGCCGGACCGGTCGCCACCCTAGGCCCTGCCGAGGTCTGCTGGCCATGTCCCTGGCACGGATCGGATGAAAGGCCTCCTGGCGCTTCATGGCTGCAGCGGGACACCCACCCGACCGGCGTGAAAGACCAGCGGCCCAGCTCCGGGTCTCTGGCGCCGGCCAACTCTTCCGCGCCGTCTGCCCCGAGCCTGACGCCGCCTTCGGCCTCGTGCCGCCGATCGTCTCGAGCATGGCGATGCAGACTTTTCTCGAGCAGGGCAGCAACGAGGTCGCGCCGAAGACTGGAGCGCCGCTGCTGATCGACCGCGCCGCTCGGGCTCGAGCGGGTCGCCTGCCCGACCACGGGCCGGATGCGCCTCGCGCCGAGATGGACGACCGGCCGCGACCGGCCGACGCTCAACTCGTGCCGCTGGCCAGCTGCTCGCGGGCCGTGCGCACCACGAGGCACTCCTGGCGCTTGGCCTGGAGGAGGTTGCAGGCGCGGTTGGCCGTCTCCCGCTCGAAGCCGGCGACGCGCGCGCGATAGACCATCTGGCGCCGGCCCTGCAGCGGGCTGATGTCGATATCGCCCAGGAGGAGGATCTCCGGCAGCAGATCGGTTGCCTTGTGCGCCGCCCGGCGGGCCTGGTCCGGGTCGTGATAGGCGCCGACCTGGACCGCGTAGGCACCCATCGCCGGTGCCTTGGCGGGACCCGCCACGAGGCCACTGCCGATCTCCGTCACGCCCTGGTCGACCGCGGCGCGCGGGTTGGGAGCCGGCAGCGGGGTACTGGCGGCAGCCGCGAGGATCGCCGCACGCTCGGCCTCGGGCAGCGCATCGAGCACGCTCGCCGGTGCGGTTGCCGCCGCCGGGTCGGCCGTGCCGGGGCGCAGCGCGGGTGCGGTGGCGATCACCTCGGCTGCGGCCGAAGGTCCAGCTTCCGGCATCTGCGCCTCTGCCACCGCCGGCAACCCTGTGCCAGGCTTGGGCTTGGGCAAGAGGGCGATCAGCGGCTCGCGGCGCCGTTCGGGCAATCGGTCGAAGCCGAGATCCATCAGTCGCACCACCTCCGCGTCACGGGTCTGCGCACTGCGGCCGCCGAAGACGACAACGACCACGCGGCGGCCGTTCCGCACCGCACTGGAGGCGAGGTTGAAGCCGGAGGCTCGGGTGTAGCCGGTCTTCAGTCCGTCCATGCCGCGATAGCTGCGGTTCAGCCGATTGTGGCTTCGATAGGTTCGCCCGCCAAAGGTGAAGCTGTCCTGGCTGAAATAGTGGTAGTATTTCGAATAGTTGCGGATCAGCCGTTGCGCGAGGAGCGCCATGTCGCGGGCCGTGCTCTTCTGCCGGCTGTTCGGCAAGCCGGAGGCGTTCCTGAAGGCCGTGTTGCGCATGCCGAGCGCCAGCGCCCGCTTGGTCATCATCTCGCCGAAGCGGCTTTCGCTGCCGCCCAGGGCTTCGGCGATGACGACCGCCACGTCGTTCGCCGAACGCACGGTCATCGCCTGGATCGCCTGGCTGACGGAAATGGTCGAGCCGGCGCGAAGGCCGAGCTTCGAGGCCGGCATGTCGGCCGCCCGACGGGAGACCGGCAGCTCGCTGTCCAGCCGCAGCTCACCGCGCTCGAGCGCATCGAACAGCATCATCAGGGTCATCATCTTGGTCAGGGATGCCGGAAACAGCGACACATCGACGCGCCTGGAGTGGAGCACCTCACCGGTTTCGTAATCCAGGACGATCGCGGCGTATTTGTTGTTGGCCTGGGCCGGCGAAATCCCCGCCCCGAGCATCAGGACCACGACGAGGACCGCCAACCGAGCGAACATCGATACACCCTTCTGCCTTTCGGCAATCTACCGATGGTTGAATAGGGGGTCTGTCAATCGACCCGTTCGACCGCCACACTATGCAGCCCCTGAGTTAACATTTCGTTTAGGCGATCTCCTCAACCGATCAAAGCGGAAAGTTTTTTCGTCCTCCGCTTTTTCCAGCTCAGCTGCCTGCAGGCTCCAGCCAGCTGCCATAGATGAAGCCGCGATCGCCGTTCGGCAGGATCACATGCTTCCAACCCAGGGTGTCGCCGGTGACGTGCACGATCCGCCCGGCATCCACCGTTCCGAGCCGTTGCGCATCGTTGTCGGGCCCGGCGCGGTAGTTCACCGCAGTTTTGACCCGAAAGGGCTCGCCCTCCACCGCCGCGGTCGTCGTCTCGGCGGGGGCCGGGGCTGGTGCCGGGCTGGAGGGTTGCTCTGCCTCAGCGGTCGACGCGGCGGCAGGTGGGCGCGGCGCCACTGGCGCCGTGTCGATCACCCGCTCCTCGGCCGTGGCAGATGGTGCTGCTGCGGGCTCGGGTGCGGCGGGCTCGGGTGCGGCGGCGGGGTCAGGCGCAGTCGTCGAGCCTGACGGTGTCGCGCGCGGCGCCGGAGCCGGCATCGCGGCGACCTCGGGCGCTGCCTCATCTGCCCCGGGCACCTCGGCCGGTGGTGTCTCCGCCGGCTTTGTCTCCGCCACGGCCGCCGGCTCGCGCGACAGCGCCGCGGCCGGCGTCTCGGCCAGTGTCGGCAGCTCGGGTTCGGGTGCGGCGGATGCCGACGGATCCGCTGCCGCGACCTCGCGGGGCGTCTCCTTGGCCGTGGTCGGGCCCCCGGCGAGGCGCTGTTGCTGGGCTGTGACACGCTGCAGCGCGCTCGTGATCTCGGCGTCGCCCGGGCTGAGCAGCAGCGCCCGCTCGAGGTCGTCGATCGCGAGATCGACGAGGCCGAGCTCGGTATAGAGCGCGCCGCGGCGCTGATAGGCCAGAGGATGGTCGGGCTCCAGCTCGATCGCCTGGGTGAAGTCGGCAACTGCCTCGTCGTAGACACCGGAGGCGAAACGCAGCTCGCCGCGGCGCTCGTGGGCCACGCGGAGGTTGCGGATGGTGGTGGCATCGCCCGGGCGAAGCGCCATGGCCTGGCTGTAGTCGGCGATGGCGGGGTCGAAATCGCCGGCCTCGCCATAGGCGACGCCGCGATTGTTGTAGGTGATCGCCAAGGCCTCGCCGTCGAGCTCGCCCGAACGGATGGCATCCGTGTAGTGGCCGACGGCGGCGGCGAAGTCACCCTGCCTGAAGGCCTCATTGCCGAGCCGCACATCCGCCAAGCCCTGTGCCAGGGCAGCACTGCCGAAGGCAACAAAGACGAGCAATGTCGCGCCGAGTGCCGTCAATCGCCGCATTTGCGGTCCTCCCAGTGGTCGTCGGTCCATCTCCACGAGCCGCACACTTATCACCTGAGCCCGCCGACGTCAGCCTTTGCGACCAGGCTTTTCGTGCGCCAAGCGCTCGCGCAGCCGCTGTGCCGCCCCTTCGACGATCCGCTGCGGCGGTCGCGCCACCCCCAGGCCATTGGCCGGAACGTCGCTGGTCACCACACTGCCCGCCCCGATCACGGCATCGGCGCCGACCGTGACCGGCGCCACGAAGGCCGAGTTCGAGCCGACAAAGGCGCGCTCGCCGATGACCGTCCGGTGCTTGTTGAAGCCGTCGTAGTTGCAGGTGATCGTGCCCGCACCGATGTTCGCTTCGGCCCCCACGGCACAATCCCCGAGATAGGTCAAATGGCTGGCCTTGGCACCCTCGCCCATGGTCGTATTCTTGGCCTCGACGAAATTGCCGACCTTGGCCTTCGCACCGATCACCGTGCCCGGACGAAGCCGCGCGAAGGGGCCGATCTCGGCCCGCCGCCCGACCTCGACGCCCGCCAGATGCGAATGGCTGTGGATCACCGCTTCTGCCGCGATGCGCACACCGGGGCCGAAGACCACGAAGGGCTCGATCACCGCCCCGGGCCCGATCTCCGTGTCGGCCGCGAGAAAGACCGTCTCGGGCGCCTCCATGATCACCCCATCGGCCATCAGCTCGGCCCGGCGCCGGGCCTGGAAATGGGCCGCCACCTCGGCGAGCTGCGCCTGGGTGTTCACACCCTGACCCTCGATCCAGCTCGCCTCCACCGCCCGGCAGGGCCAGCCATTGCGCTGTGCCATCTCGACCACATCGGTGAGGTAGAACTCGTCGCTGCCGGGATGCTGCGCGAGGTCATCCAGCAAGGCTGCGCTGCGATCGGCGGCGAGCACCATCACCCCTGAGTTGCAGAACCCTTCGGCCAGCAGCGCCGGATCGCAATGCTTGTGCTCGACAATGTCGAGCAGCTCGCCGGCCTCGCCCAGCCGCAGCCGGCCGTAGCCCGCGGGATCGGGCGGGTGCATGCCGAGAACGGCCACGGCCGCCTCGTCGGCCCGCCGCCGCTCCAGGAGCGAGCGGAGCGTCGCCTCGGTCAAGAGCGGCGTGTCGCCATAGAGCACCAGCACGGCACCCTCGGCGGGCAGCTCGGATGCCGCAACCTGCAGCGCGTGCCCCGTGCCCTTGGGCGGGTCCTGGATGACGATCGCGGCCGCCGGTGCCCGTCGCGTGACCTCGGCCGCCACGGCCGCCATGTCGCGACCCAGCACCACCACCAGCCGCGTCGGGCGCAGGGCCTCGGCCGTCGCCAGCACGTGGCCGATCAGCGTGCGCCCGGCCATCTCGTGCAGCACTTTCGGCCGGTCGTTCTTCATCCGAGTACCGCGCCCGGCGGCGAGGATCACGACGCTCAACGGCTCGACCATGCTCATCCTGCTCACTCGGCTGCTGTGACCATCGGCTGCGACGGGCGCGTTCCCGGGCTCGACGAACTGCCTTCACCTATCCAAGATAGGCCTTGCTCTCAAGCCGGACGGCGGCAAACTCGCATGACCTCGACAGCCGTGGTGTTCGATCTCGATGGCACGCTCGTCGACACGCTGCCCGACCTGCATCGGGCGGTGGCGCAACTGCTGAGCGAGGACGGGCTCGGGGTGCCGTCGGCGGCCGAGGTGCGGCGGATGATCGGTGATGGGGCCAGAAAGCTGGTCGAACGCTCGCTGCTCTGGAGCCGCGGCGAGATCAGCGAGGCCGAGCTCGAGGCGGCGCACGAGCGGTTTCTCGCGATCTACAATGCCGCCCCTTGCGTTCAAAGCCGGCTCTTCGCCAATGTCGAACTCGCCCTCGACCGGCTCGCGGCAGAAGGCATGCCGCTCGGGGTCTGCACCAACAAGCCGCAACGACCGACCGACCGCATCCTGACCGGCCTCGGCATCATGCCACGCTTCGCTGCGGTGATCGGTGGTGATGCGGTGGAGCGGCGCAAGCCGCACCCGGACCACCTCCGGCGCGTGCTCGACCGGATCGGCGCCGACCCGGCGCGCACGGTGATGGTCGGCGACAGCAAGAACGACCTCGCCGCCGCCCGCGGCTGCGGTCTCGCCTGCATCCTGGTCGATTTCGGCTACAGCGCCGAGCCGGTCGAGACCCTGGGGGCCGACCGGATCATCAGCGATTTCGCCGAGCTCGACGAGGCCCTGGCCGCGCTCGCCGCCACCTGACCGCCGCATCCGGCCACGTCTGCCGCCGTCGCTCGGGCCCAAGGCCCGCCATCCCACGCTTGACACCGTCATCGCCTCGACCTAATCGCCAAGCTCCGAGAGGGGGCGCGTAGCTCAGCGGGAGAGCACTGCCTTCACACGGCAGGGGTCACAGGTTCAATCCCTGTCGCGCCCACCACCCCTTCTACCAGCAAACCCTGAAGTTTCGGTTAATGGCGGGCTCACCCGGCCTCGAACAGGGCGGTCGTGATGTAGCGCTCGGCGAAGGACGGGATGACCGCGACAATCGTGCGGCCCGCCATCTCCGGCCGGGCGCCGATCTCGAGGGCCGCCGCGAGAGCCGCGCCGGAGGAGATGCCGCCGGGTATGCCCTCGGTCCGGGCCAGCCGCCGCGAGGTCGAGAACGCCGTCTCGTTGGCGATCTTGATCACCTCGTCGATCAGCTCGACCTCGAGATTGTCCGGCACGAAGCCGGCGCCGATGCCCTGGATCATGTGCGGGGCCGGCTCGCCGCCCGAGAGCACCGGGCTCGCCTCGGGCTCGACCGCGACCAGGCGGAGCGACGGCTTGCGCGACTTCAGGACCTGCCCGACGCCGGTGATCGTGCCGCCGGTGCCGACCCCGGCGACGATCACGTCGACCGTGCCTTCGGTGTCGCGCCAGATCTCCTCGGCGGTGGTCCGCCGGTGGATCGCCGGATTGGCCGGGTTGGCGAATTGCCCGGGCATCACCGCCCCCGGAATCTCGGCCAGAAGCTCGTTCGCCCGCGCGATCGCCCCCTTCATGCCGCGCTCGCGCGGCGTCAGCTCGATCTCGGCGCCTAAGAACTTCAACATCTTGCGCCGCTCGATCGACATCGATTCCGGCATGGTGAGGATCAGCCGATAGCCCCGGGCCGCCGCCACGAAGGCCAGCGCAATGCCGGTATTGCCCGAGGTGGGCTCGATGATCGTACCCCCCGGCCGCAAGTCGCCCGCGGCCTCGAGGGCCTCGATCATCGCCACCCCGATCCGGTCCTTGACACTCGCCAGGGGATTGAAGAACTCGAGCTTGAGCAGGATGTCGGCCGCGATCCCCTCCTCGGCGAGCAGCCGCCGGATGCGGACCAGCGGCGTGTTGCCGATGGTCTCGGCGATGCTGTCGTAGATCCGCCCCCGGCCGGGCGCATCGAGGTGGAGGGAGCCGCCCGCCGGGCTCATCGTTATCGTGGACATGATCAGCCTGATCCCCGGATTGTGGTTGCGTCCGAAGGCGACTTGGCGCCGTCCGGCGAGTGAAGGTCGTTCCCAGGCTAGGCGCAAGGCTCGGCTTGCGCTACCTCCGCGCCGCACCCTTCGACGAAGCGAGCATGCCGGACCTGCCCGACATCCCCTCTCCCTGCATCGGCGTCTGTCGGCTCGACCCCGAAACCCGGCGCTGTGCCGGCTGTCTCCGAACGACGCGCGAAATCGCCGACTGGCCAGCGGCCAGCAACGCCGAACGCCTCGCCATTGTCCAGGAACTGCGCCTGCGCCGCCGGGCGCTCGGCGTCACCAGCCCCGCCGACAGCCGGCCCCGCCGCCGCCGTACCCCGACCCTCACCGGATAGCCCGAACCCCATGCCCGACCGTCTGCGCCCGCTCCTCGACGACCGCCACGTCCTTCTGGCCGATGGCGGCATGGGCACCGGCCTGTTCAAGCGCGGCCTCGAGACCGGCGACAGCCCGGAGCTCTGGAACGTCGACCATCCCGAACGGGTGCAGGACGTGCATCGCGAGTTCATCGAGGCGGGCTCCGACATCATCCTCACCAACAGCTTCGGCGGCAACGCCTTCCGCCTCAAGCTGCACGACGCCCAGGACCGGGTCGCCGAGCTCAACCGGGCCGCCGCCCGGGTCGCACGCGAGGCCGCCGACGCGGCGGGTCGGCCGGTCCTGGTCGCGGGCTCGATCGGCCCCACGGGCGAGATCCTGATGCCAGTCGGCAGCCTCGACCCGGCCGCGGCCAAAGCCGCGTTCCGTGCCCAGGCCGAAGCCCTGGCCCTTGGCGGCGTCGACATCCTCTGGATCGAGACGATGTCCTCGGCCGAGGAGCTGGCGGCGGCGGTGGAGGCTGCGAGCGGGCTGGATCTGCCGGTCTCTGCGACCATGAGCTTCGATACCAACGGCCGGACGATGATGGGCCTCACCCCTGATGCCGCCCTGAGCCTCGCCCACGGCTTCCGCCCGCCCTTAGCCGGGTTCGGGGCGAATTGCGGCATCGGCCCGGCGCAGCTGCTGGCCACGCTCTTGGGCTTCAGCCGCTTCGAGCGGCAGGGCGAGGTGATCATCGCCAAGGGCAATTGCGGCATCCCCGAATACCGCGATGGGTCGATCCACTATTCCGGCACCACCGCCATCATGGCCGACTACGCGCTGCTCGCCCGCGACGCCGGGGCCAGGATCATCGGCGGCTGCTGCGGCACGCAAGGCCAGCACATCGCCGCCATGCGCCGGGCGCTGGATACGACCGAGCCCGGCGGCGTGCCGGATATCGAGCGAATCGAAGCGCTGCTCGGCCCGGTCACCGCCGCCGACACCAAGCCCGTGGAATCACCCCGCGCCGAGCGGCGGCGTGGCCGCTCGCCCAGTCCCGCCTGAGCCACTGGCTCGCCAGTTGCCTAGCTGGCGAGTGCCTCGGGCTCGATGGCCGCGATCTCGAAGGCGGCCGCGATCAGCGAGCGGGTATAGGCGGCCTCGGGTGCGGTGAAGATGCGCTCGGCCGTGCCCTGCTCCACCACCTTGCCCTGGCGCATCACGATCACCTCGTGGCTCAAGGCGCGCACCACCCGAAGATCGTGGCTGATGAAGAGATAAGCCAGGCCGTAGCGGGTCTGCAGGTCGCGCAACAGATCGACGATCTGCGCCTGGACCGACATGTCCAGCGCCGATGTGGGCTCGTCCAGCACGACGAAGCGGGGCTTGAGTGCCATGGCGCGGGCGATCGCGATGCGTTGGCGCTGGCCGCCCGAGAACTCGTGCGGGTAGCGGTCCTGCATCGCGGGGTCGAGCCCGACCTCTTCCAGGGCTGCGGCGACCAGCTCGCGCCGTTCCTCGGCATCCTTGCCGATCATGTGCAGGATCAGCCCCTCCTCGACGATCTGGCGCACCGACATCCGTGGGCTGAGGCTGCCGTAAGGGTCCTGAAAGACGATCTGCATCTGGCGCCGCAAGGGCCGCATCCGGCTCCAGGACCAGCCCTGGATCTCCTGCCCCTGGAAGGTGATGCCGCCGGTGCTGGTGATCAGCCGCAACAGCGCCATGCCGAGCGTCGTCTTGCCCGAGCCGCTCTCGCCGACGACGCCCACGGTCTGGCCCTCGCGGATCTCGAAGGTGATCCCGTCGACGGCCTTCACATGGCCGACGGTGCGCTTCAGGAGCCCGCGCTGGATCGGGAAATGCACCTTGACGTCAGCGGCGGTCAGCACGGTGGTCGCGGTGTCGTCCGCCTGCGGCGGCTTGCCCTTGGGCTCGGCCGCCAGGAGATGGCGGGTATAGGCGTGCTGGGCGCCCGTGAAGATATCCTCGGTCGGCCCCTGCTCGACGATCAGCCCGTCGGTCATCACCGCCACCCGGTCGGCCACCCGGCGGACGATGGTGAGATCATGGGTGATCAGGAGCACCGCCATTTCGAGACGAACCTGCAGCTCCTTGATCAATGCTAGGATCTGCGCCTGGACGGTGACGTCGAGGGCCGTCGTCGGCTCGTCGGCGATCAGGAGATCCGGCTCGTTCGCCAGGGCCATGGCGATCATCACCCGCTGCCGCTGCCCCCCTGAGAGCTGGTGCGGGTAGGACTTGAGCCTCGTCTCGGCATCGTCGATCCGCACCAGTTCCAGGAGTTCCACCACCCGGTCGCGCATTTGCTTTCCGGTCATGCCGCGATGCAGCTCCAGGATCTCGCCGATCTGCCGCTCCACCGTATGCAGCGGGTTGAGCGAAGTCATCGGCTCCTGGAAGATCATCGAGGCCTTGTTGCCGCGCACCTGCCGCAGCACCCGATCGGGCTGGCCCATCAGCTGCTGGCCGTCGAGCCTGATACTGCCCGAGGGGTGCCAGGCCTTGGGGTAGGGGAGAAGCTGCAGGATCGAAAGCGCGGTCACCGACTTGCCCGAGCCACTCTCGCCGACCAGGGCCAGGGTCTCGCCCTTGTCGATCACGAAGCTGACGCCCCGGACCGCCTCGATATCGCGCTCGCCCGAGCCGAAGCTGACGGAGAGGTTTTCGACGGCGAGCAGGGTCACGGGTGACGCACCTCAGGCAAAGGTCTTGCGGGGATCGAAGGCGTCGCGCACGGCCTCGCCGATGAAGACGAGCAAGGAGAGCATGACGGCGAGCACCAGGAACCCGGTGATGCCGAGCCAAGGGGCCTGGAGGTTGTTCTTGCCTTGCTGCAGGAGCTCGCCCAGCGACGGCGAGCCCGGCGGCAGGCCGAAGCCGAGGAAATCGAGCGAGGTGAGCGTGGTGACGGCCCCGCTCAGGATGAACGGCAGGAAGGTCAGGGCCGACACCATGGCATTCGGCAGGATGTGGCGCCACATGATCGCCCCGTCCGAGACGCCGAGTGCTCGGGCCGCGCGGACGAAGTCGAAATTGCGGGTGCGCAGGAACTCGGCTCGCACGACCGAGACCAGCGACGGCCAGCTGAAGAAGGCCATCACGGCGAGCAGCGTCCAGAAGCTCGGCACGATCATGCTGGCCAGGATGATGAGGATGAAGAGCGTGGGCAGGCTGGTCCAGACCTCGATCACCCGCTGGAACAGAAGGTCGAGCCAGCCGCCGAAATAGCCCTGCACGGCGCCGGCGGCCACGCCCACCACCGAGGCCACCAGGGTCAGCGCCAGGCCGAACAGGACCGAGATGCGAAAGCCGTAGAGTGCCCGCGCCGCGACGTCGCGGCCCTGGTCGTCGGTGCCGAGATAGTTGGCGCAGAGCCTGGGCGGGCCGAGCTCGCACTCGACCGGCTCCTGCCAGAACCAGCCGCTCGGCGGCGACGGCGCCGGCTGCGGCAGGGCGTAGTTGATGGTCCGGTAGGAGAAGGTGATGGCCGGCCAGACGATCCAGCCCCGCTCCTCGATGAGCTCGGCGACGAACGGGTCACGATATTCGGCCTCGGTCGCGAAGTCGCCGCCGAATGTGGTCTCGGGGTAGTTGACGAGAAACGGCACGTAGAAGGCGCCGTCATAGCGGACCAGGAGCGGCCGGTCGTTGGCCAGGAGCTCGGCGAAGAGGCTGAGCACGAACAGCACCATGAAGACGTGCAGCGCCCAGTAGCCGCGGCGATTGGCGACGAAGCTGCCGAAGCGCCGCTGGCCGAGCGGGCCCAGCTGGAGCTGGAAGCCGAGCAGTCGAGGCGCGTTAGCCGGCGCGAAGGCTGCCGCCATCAGCGCTTCTCGAAGTCGATGCGCGGATCAATCACCGTGTACATCAGGTCACCGATGAGCCCGAGCACGAGGCCGAGCAGGGTGAAGAAGAAGAGTGTGCCGAACATCACCGGGTAGTCGCGGTTGATGGCCGCTTCCCAACCCAGGAGGCCGAGGCCGTCGAGCGAGAAGATGACCTCGATGAGCAGCGAGCTGGTGAACAGAATGCCGACGAAGGCGGCCGGAAAGCCGGCGACGATGATCAGCATGGCATTGCGAAAGACATGGCCGTAAAGAACCTGCCGCTCGTTGTTGCCCTTGGCGCGCGCGGTCAGCACGTACTGCTTGTTGATTTCGTCGAGAAAGCTGTTCTTGGTCAGCATGGTCAGTGTGGCGAAGCCGCCGACCAGCATGGCCAGCACCGGCAGCGTCAGGTGCCAGAAATAGTCGACGATGCGCATCGGCCAGGACAGCTGCTCCCAGTTGCTCGAGACCAGCCCGCGCAGTGGGAACCAGTCGAGATAGCTGCCACCGGCGAAGAGGATGATGAGCAGGATGGCGAAGAGGAAGCTGGGGATGGCGTAGCCCACGATGATGACGCCGCTGGTCCAGACGTCGAATGGGTTGCCGTCCGCTACCGCCTTCCTGATGCCGAGCGGGATCGAGACGAGATAGGTGATCAGCGTGGTCCAGAGCCCGAGCGACAACGACACCGGCAGCTTGGAGAGAACGAGGTCGACCACGGGCTGGCCGCGAAAGTAGCTGTCGCCGAAATCGAAGCGCATATAGTTCCACATCATCTCGACGAAGCGCTGCGGTGCCGGCTTGTCGAAGCCGTAGAGCCGCTCCAGCTCCCGGATGAAGGCGGGATCGAGGCCCTGGGCACCGCGATAGCGGCTGGCCACGCCGCCCGAGCCCCCGTCCTGCTGGCCGCCGACACCGGCGAGGTCGCCGGTGCCGCCGGTGAAGCGATCGGTGGCGCCGACGGCCGTGCCGCGCAGCTCCGCGATCATCTGCTCGATCGGTCCGCCCGGCACGAACTGCACGATGGCGAAGGTGATCACCATGATCCCGAACAGCGTCGGAATCATGAGCAGCAACCGACGCGCGATATAGGCGGCCATGGCGCTAGGTCAGCGGTTCGACTGGCCGCTCAGGGCCTGGGGATCCGGCTCCCACCACCAGGTGTTGGGAAAGCCCGTGTTGTAGAAGGGATGCTGCTCGGGACGGCCGAACAGGTTCCAGTAGGCGAACCGATTGACCGCCGTGTAGTAGGTATGGACGATATAGTGCTCGTGGAGCATCACCCGGTCGAGCGCGCGGGTGGTCGCTTTGAGCCGCTCCAGCGATGCGTCGTCACGACCATCGATCGCGACAATGCGCTCGATCAGCGCGTCGACCACGGGATCGGCCACCCCGGCCCAGTTGGCCGAGCCCTCCTCGTCGCGGGCCGCCGAGCCGAAATAGGTCCAGAGCTCCTCGTTCGGTGGCGGAAAGAAATTGGCGCCGATCGCGACCATGTCGTAGTCGAACTGGTCGGTCAGCCGCTGGTACTGCGCCGTGTCGACCACGCGCGCCGAGGCGTCGATCCCGGCCCGGCGCAGGTTCTCGACGAAAGGCTCGAGGTAGCGAAGTGCTGACGCCAGCGAGGTGACGATCTGGACCCGCATCTGCCGGCCGGATTCGACGTTCCGCAGCTGGCCGTCTTGCACCTCCCAGCCGGCATCGGCGAAATGGCCGAAAGCCTCGCGAAGCTCCGCCCGGATCCGCCCGCTGCCGTCGGCCTCGCCCGGATGGAACGGCTCGGTGAAGATCGCGTCGGCCAGCTGGTCGCGGAACGGCTCGAGCTCGGCGAGCTCGGCCTCGCTCGGCAGCGGGAAGTCCCGCGTGCCGTAGTCCGAGTTGGGAAAGAAGCTCGTGGCCCGCTCGTACTGACCGTAGAAGATGTTCGTGTTGAGCCACTCGAAGTCGAAGAGACGGGCCAGGCCGCGGCGCACGTCGATATCGTCGAACGGCGCCCGGCGGGTATTGATGACCAGACCGGCAAAGCCGCGCGGCGAATTGACCGGGATGCTCTCGTCACGGATGATGCTGCCGTTGCGCACTTGTGAAATGTCGTAGCCGGTGGCCCAACGCTGCGCCTGATTCTCCGACCAGTGATCGATCTGCCCGCTCTTGAACGCCTCGAAGGCCACGTCCAGGTCCCGAAAATACTCGTAGGTGATCTCGTCGAAATTATAATGGCCACGATTGACTGGCAGGTCGGCCGCCCAGTAGTCGGGGACGCGCTCATAGGTGATCGAGCGGCCGATATTGACGCTCTTGATGCGATAAGCACCCTCGTAGATATAGGGCTCGGTGGTAATCTCGCCGGGCGAGCGGCCGGTTTCCTCGAAGTAGTGGCGGGGCTGGGGGCTGAGGCTGGCGGCGAGGCCTACCGTCTTCCAGTTGTTGCGCGTGGCGAAGTCGACGCGCAGGCGATGGTCGTCGAGGGCTTCGGCGCTGTCGAGGTTCTTCCAGAATTCGCGGAGCAGCGGTCGGGCGTGGGCCTTGATCACCTCGAGCGCATAGACGAAGTCGTCCGCAGTGATCGGGTGGCCGTCGTGCCATCGGGCGCGCTCGTCGAGATTGAAGATGGCGAAGGCCGCATCGTCCGGGATCTCCATCGACGTGGCGATGAGCGGATAGTAGCTGCTCAGCTCGTCGCCCGATCCGGTCATCAACGAATCGTAGAGCAGGCCCAGGCCCTGCGGCCAGTCCGGTCCGAGCGGGATCGGGTTGAGCCGCTCGAAGGTGCCATACGCGGCGAGCCGGACGCTGCCGCCCTTCGGCGCATTCGGGTCGACATAGTCGAAATGCTCGAAGTCGGGTGGATAGAGCGGCTCGCCGAACTCGGCGAAGGAGGTGAGGACCGTCAGCGCCGGCGTCTCGTCGGCCTGGGCGTGGCTCGCCGCAGCGAGGCCGACGGCCAAAACCAGCGACGTCGCGAGCCCTGTCGATCGAAGCATGCAAACCCCTTTCAGCTACCCGCCCAACGCACCGCCGCGCGAGATCACCAGAGGACGATGTAGCGGCGACCGAAAAGTATGCAACCAATGCGCGGGGTCGCGGCCGCCGCGGCTCGATTAAATCACGCCCATTCGCCAGGGCCCCGGTCGGTCACTCGATATCGACCGGCTGCGGGTCCTCGCTGAGGCTGCGCAGATAGGCGATCACCGCCGCCCGGTCCTCCTCGCTGCGCAGTCCGGCGAACGCCATGCGGTTGCCGGGGGCATAGCCGCGCGGGTTCTCGAGATAGGCGTTCAGCGTCTCGACGGTCCAGATGCCGCCGATTGCCAAGAGCGCGTCCGAATAGTTGAAGCCCTCGTGCTGGCCGACATCCGCACCGAAGGTGCCCCAGAGATTGGGACCGACGCGGTTCTGGCCACCCTGGTCGACGGTGTGGCAGGCGGCGCACTGCCGGAAGGCTCGCTGCCCATCGGCGGGATCGGCAGCGGCGACCATGGCGACCATCGGACTCGCCGCCGCGGCACCCGTCGCCGCCGCCGCGACCTCGACCTCCTCGGCCGCCGGTGCCTCGGTAGCCGCCTCGACGGCCTCCTCGGCCGCCGCGACCGTCTCTTCCACGGCCTCCTCGGCTGCCGCGACGGTCTCCGCGGCGGTCTCCTCGACAGCGGCGGCGGCCTCTTCGGCAGTCTCCTCGGCTGCCACGGCCGTCACTTCCACACCCGCCTCGGCTGCCGCAACGGTCTCCTCGACCACTTCCTCGGTTGCCTCGGCGGCCCCCTCAACCGCGACCACCGTCTCCGCCGCAGCCACCTCAGGGGCTGCCGCGGCGACCTCTGCGGCCGGTTCCCCGACGGCCTCCACCTCGGCCGCCGCTTCCACCTCGGCCGGAGGCGCAGCCGCCGTCTCGGCGCCCGGCTCCGGCAGCGGCACCGGGTCAGTCGACTGCTCGCGCAGATAGGCGATCAGGTTGGCACGGTCCTCGGCACTCCTGAGGCCGGCATAGCTCATCGAGGTCCCGGGCGCCCAGTCGCGCGGGTTGGCGAGAAAGCCGTCCAAGGCCTCGAAGGTCCACTCGCCCTCGACCTCCTGCAGGGCACCGGAATAGCTGAAGCCCGACACGCTCGCGATATCGCGGCCGACGACATCCCAGAGATAGGGGCCGACGCGGTTGTCACCGCCCTCGTTGAACACGTGGCAGGCGGTGCACTGACGGGTGATGGTCTGACCGGCGCTCGGATCGGCACTGGCGAGCAGCACCTCGATCGAGGGTTCGTCCACGGCCTCGGCATCGGCGACATCGCCGGCGTCATCGGCGACGACGACGCTGAACGCGTGCTCGGTCAGCGGCCGCGGGTGATAGAGCAGACCGGAGAACACGCCGGCACCGACGGCGATGACGCCGGCCGTTAGCACGCCTGCGAGCAACTTGTTGAGTTCGAGGGATGATGCCATAGGACCGCCTGTTCCTCAGTCTGCCGAAGACGGCAACGCCCTTCGAATGGAAGAGTCCTGCCGTGGATAGAGTGTCAGGGTCGGTAGCGGAGGCGGCCGTCGACCGTCAAGCCGCCACCGTGTCGCTGCTTCGACCCGAGTTTACGCACGAGGTGACGTCGCGTGTTTTCAGTCGAGAGCTCTGGCGGCAATTCGTCGCGCAATCTGGTCCTGATCCCGGCCCGCTTGCCCTCGACCCGCCTGCCGAACAAGCCTCTGGCACCGATCGCCGGCGAGCCGATGATCGTCCACGTCTGGCGCCGGGCCGTCGAAGCCGCTGTCGGCTCCGTGGTGGTCGCCTGCGCCGAGCCCGCGATCAAGGAGGCGATCGAGGCTGCCGGTGGCGCTGCCGTGCTCACCGACCCGGCCCTGCCGTCGGGCACCGATCGCATCCACGCGGCGCTCGAGGTCCTCGACCCCGACCGGCGGATCGACCGGGTCATCAATCTGCAGGGCGACATGCCGACCATCGATCCCGGGTGTCTGCGCGACGTCCTCGAGCCGCTCGACCGGCTCGGCACCGATATCGCCACGCTGGCCAACGCCACCGATGACCCCGAGGAGCGGGCCGACCCCAACACCGTCAAGGCCGTGATCTCCTTTAAGACCGAGGACCTCGGCACCGCCCTCTACTTCACCCGTGCCCCTGCACCCTGGGGCGACGGCCCCGTCTTCCACCACATCGGCATCTACGCCTTCACCCGGGCAGCCCTGGACCGCTTCGCCGCCTTGCCACCGAGCCCGCTCGAGCAGCGCGAGAAGCTCGAGCAGCTCCGCGCCCTCGAGAATGGTATGCGAATCGGCGTAAAGCTCGTAAAAACCGTGCCCTTCGGGGTGGACACCCCGGTCGATCTCGAGAAGGCACGAAAGATCCTCGGCCATGGCTGACGCAAAGACCAAAGAGCAGACCACCGACCCGCGGCAGCGGATCGCCTTTCAGGGCCGCGCCGGCGCCTATTCGCACATGGCCTGCCGCCAGGCCTTCCCGGATTTCGAGCCTTTCCCTTGCGAGACCTTCGAGACCGCCTTCGCCGCGGTGCGCGACGGCGAGGCGCGCTATGCGATGATCCCGGTCGACAACTCGGTCGCCGGGCGCGTGGCCGACGTCCACCACCTGATGCCGCATTGCGGCCTGCACATCGTGGGCGAGCAGTTCCTCCGCGTGAACCACCACCTGCTGGCGGTACCCGGCGCCAGCCTCGTAACCGTGCGTTTCGTGCACAGCCACGTCCACGCGCTCGGCCAGTGCCGCGACTTCATCCGCAGCCATGGCCTGACCGCGGTGGTCGCGGCCGACACGGCGGGGGCCGCGGCCGAGATCGCTGGAAAGGGTGACCCGGCGCACGCGGTGATCGCGTCCCGCCTCGCGTCGGAGATCTATGGCCTTGCCATCCTCACATCCGACGTCGAGGACGCCGAGCACAACACCACCCGCTTTCTGGTGCTGGCCCGCGAGCCCCGCTATCCGGGCCCGAAGGACGGCCCGGTGATCACGAGCTTTCTCTTCAAGGTCCGCAACGTCCCGGCCGCCCTCTACAAGGCGATGGGCGGCTTCGCCACCAACGGCATCAACATGCTGAAGCTGGAAAGCTACATCGACCCCACCTTCCAGCAGGCCCAGTTCTACGCCGATATCCTGGGCCACCCGGAGGACGAGGCGGTCCGCTTCGCCATGGACGAGCTCCGCTTCTTCGCCCACCACGTCGAGATCTTCGGCGTCTACCCCGCCTCCCCCTTCCGGGCGAGCCTCCGCTAGGACCGCCAGGCCGGCTCACGCTTCTCCAGGAAGGCCGCCACCCCTTCCTTGCCCTCGGCCGAGGCGCGGCGCTCGGCGATCGCCCGGGCCGTCCGGTCGGCCGCCTCGTCGAAGCTGGCCTGGCGAAGATCGATGAGCAGCGCCTTGGCCGCCGCCAGCGCTTCGGGCCCGCCCTGCAGCAGCTGGTCGAGCACGGCCGCCACCGCCTGATCGAGTGCCTCGTCGGCCACGGTCTCGTGAACGAGGCCGAGCCTCAGCGCCGCGGCCGCATCGAGCCGCTCGGCGGTCAAAAAGAGGCGCCGACACGCCCGCTCGCCGATCGCCCGGCGGACGAAGGGGGCGACCACGGCAGGCAACAGGCCGAGCCTGACCTCGCTCATCGCGAAGATCGCCTGCTCGCTCGCAATCGCGATGTCACAGGCCGCCACGAGGCCCATCCCACCGCCGATGGCGGCCCCGTTGACCCGGGCGATGGTCGGCCTGGGGAAGCGGTCGAGGGCGGCCAGCAAGGCTTCGAGCTGGCGCGCATCGGCGAGGTTCTCGGCCGCCGAGAAGCCTGCCGCCCGGCGCATCCAGTCGAGATCCGCCCCGGCCGAAAAGGCCGAGCCCGCACCGGTGAGCACCAGCGCCCTGGTCGACATATCGTCGGCCAGCCGGTCGAGCGTGTGCCGCAAGTCGGCGATCAGCGCATCGTCGAAGGCATTGCGGCGGTCCGGCCGATCGAGGGTGAGGGTGACCACGCCCGCGTCATCCCGGTCGAGCCGCACCGGTGCTGCCGGCATGCTCAAAAACCCCCCGTCTCGAGCCAGCGCTCGACCTGATCCAGCCGATCCGACCCCCAGAAGGGCTCGCCGTCGACGAAGAGAAAGGGCGAGCCGAAGACCCCGCGGGCGACCGCGGCCTCGGTCTCGGCCTTGAGCCGTTCCTTGACCTCGGGTGTTGCGATCGCCGCCATGCCCGCCGCCGCATCGGCACCGACCACCGCCAGCAGTTCGCCCAGCACCGAAGGATCGGCCAGGTCCCGACCCTCGGCGAAAAGCGCGGCAAAGGCGGCCGCGGCGAAGGGTACGGCGCGATCGGGTGCCACCTCCGCGAGCCAATAGAAGGCGCGTGCCGCCGCCAGCGTGACCACCGGAAAGCGCTCGGGCATGGCGAAGGGAATGCCCCAATGCCGTGCCGTCCGTGCCAAATCACGTTTGGCGTAGTCGCCCTTGAGCGGCAGCTGCACCAGGGGCTTGGCACCCGTCGTGGCGAAGGCGGCCCCCAGCATCATCGGCCTCAAGCGGACCTCACGCCCGTGCCGGGCCGCGAGCTCGCCGATCCGCCGGCTCGCGAGATAGCCATAGGGGCTCGAGAAATCGAAATAGAAGTCGATCGGTTCCGGCATCGGTCCTCCAGATCCCCTGGACCATAAGGCGATGCACCGGCGGCACAAGCCCGCCCGGAGCCGGGCCGCTTTCGGTCACACTGGCAACACGCGATCGGCAAGCGACGGGCTCGCTGCCTCGGGCGCCAGCAGAAGGGCCAGTGCCACATAGGCCTCGGGCAAAGCGAGGCCGCTGCGCAACGGCCTGTCATCGTCCAGCTGCTCCGCCAGGAGGTGGGTGTGCGGGCCCGCATGGTCGGCGCGATCGATCGGCCCCTCGATCTCGACCCGGCCGAGCGGCGTGATCAGCACGCGGGTGGGGGCGGCGGCGATCAAGGCCGCGATCAGCTCACCAGCCGCATCGACCAGCGACCGGCCGAGCTGGCGTCGGGCGAGATCGAGCAGATCCGGATCGGCGAGGCGGACGGCAAAGCGAAAGCCCGGCCGGCCGAGCCCGAGATCGAAGAGCCGCAGCTCCCGGTCGGACTCCCGCACTGCGTCCCGGTCGGGGCCGAGCTCGCTGATCCGCCGTGGCATGGGCTCGAGCCGGCTGCGATGCAGCGTCAGCGCCAGGCGCCCGGGGCCGGCGAAGACCCGCAAGCCCGGATGCGCCACGAGCCGGGCCCTGGCGCCGGCCGTGTGCAACTCGAGCACACTGCCATACTGCCGGGTGAGCACGCTGCCGCCGGGTCGGGCCATGAGCTCGGCAACGGCACCCTCCACCCCCATCACCAACACGGCGCCCGGCGCCTTGGCGAGCATGGCGATGCCGGCGAGCGCATCGGCCGGCAGCCGCGGCACGAGCCGGCA
>DAIRDJ010000067.1:0-21110 GCA_036796215.1 Geminicoccaceae bacterium | reverse complement strand
GGCTACTTCACGGCCCCCATGGTCAGGCCGCGGACCAGCTGCTTGGAGGCGAGAAGGGCGAAGATCAGGACGGGGATCACGATCAGGGTCGAGGTCGCCATGATCTTGCCGTAGGGCAGGTTGTAGCCTTCCATGAAGGAGACGGCCATGGCCGGTGCGGTCTTCGCCTCGCTGCGGGTGAGGATGAGGCCGAACATCAGCTCGTTCCAGGAGAAGATGAAGGCGAAGATCGCCGAGACCGCGACGCCGGGCATGGCGAGCGGCAGGCAGATCCGGGTCATGATGGTGAACTGGGATGCCCCTTCGAGCCGGGCGGCCTCGTCGAGGTCATAAGGAATGCCGCGGAACTGGTCGGTGACGATCCAGATGACGATCGGCAGGTTGAAGGTGAGGTAGATCAGGATCAGCGTGATGTGCTTGTCGAGGAGCCCGAGATTGCGGGCGATCAGGAAGAAGGGCAATGCCAGGACGATGGGCGAGACCATGCGGTTGGTGATGAACCAGAACCAGAGGTCCTTCTTGCCGCGGAACTCGAAGCGGGCAAGCGCGAAGGCGGTGGGGATACCGAGGGCCAGGGCCAGGCCCGTGGTGCAGACGGCGATGATCAGCGAGTTGATCAGCGTCTTCAGCACGCCGTCCTTGAAGAGGGCCTCGCGGTAGTTGTCGAGCGTCGGCTCGAAGAACCAGACGGGCGGTGCTTGCAAGGCCACGAGCTGGGTCTTCAGCGAGGTCGTGACCATCCAGTAGAAGGGAAAGACGCAGACCAGCATGATCGCGACGAGCAGGAGGGCCTGCCAGACCAGGGAGCGGGTGGCGGCGCTCGTTTTGGGGCCTGCTGTCGCGACGGCGAGGCGCTTCGGGCCGGCAGCGGAGGTCGTCACGGCCATCCTCAGACCTCCTTGTAGAAGACGCGGATATAGATCTGCGCCAGGACGATGGTGATGATCAACAGGATGATCGCCTGGGCCGAGGCGAGGCCCTGGTCGAAGGCACGGAAACCGACGCGCTGGATCATCAGCGAGATGAATTCGGTGGACGAGCCGGGGCCGCCGCGGGTCAGGGTGAAGACCATGTCGAAGAGCTTGAGCGTGTCGGCGGTGCGCAGGATCAGGACGGCGACGAGGCCGGGGATCAGGAACGGCAGCTGGACGAAGCGCAGGATGGTCCACCAGCTCTTCGTCTCGAGCCGGGCCGCTTCCTCGATCTCGCCCGGGACCATGGTCAGGCCAGCGAGGAGGACCAGGGCGACGAAGGGGGTCCACTGCCAGACGTCCCAGAAGATGATCATGAGAAAGGCGTTGGTCGGATCGCCGATCCAGTTGATGTTCGCCCCACCGAGCAGCTGGTTCACGACCCCGAACTTCTGGTTGAACATGACCTGGCCCAGGAGGCCGACGACAGCGTAGGTGGTGGCCATGGGCAGGACCAGGCTGAGCCGGGTCAGGGTCTTGACGAGGGTGAGGCCCGGGCGGTGCAGGACGAGTGCAATGCCGAGGCCGAGGGCGATCTGCAGCGGCAGGGCGGTGCCGAGCAGGAGGAAGGTGCGGCCCATCGCCTGCCAGAAGACCTCATCGGTCAGGACCGTCTTGAAGTTCTCGAGGCCGATGAACTCGACCCGGGCGAGCTTGGTGAGGTTGTAGAAGTGGACGCTCGTCCAGCCCGCGAAGAGGAGCGGGGCGATCCCGACCAGTGCGAGCGCGATGACGGCGGGGCCGATGAAGGCGAAGATGGTGCGCCCTTGGACCTTGCCGCGCATCGGGTCGTCCTCTTGGAGTCTGGCCGGCGGTCGCCCCCGCGATCGGGACCGCGGGGGCGGTTGCCTAGGCCGGCGCTTGCTCGCCCGTGACTACTGGGCGAGCGGCTTGTCGCCGGAATAGTAGCCGGCGTCTTCCAGGACGGCCTCCATGCGGGTGCCGATCTCCTCTGCCCCCTCCTCGGTCGTCACCTCGCCGAGCATCATCTTGGTCCCCCATTCCTGCACGATCTCGGTGATCGCCGGCCATTCGGCGAAGCGCGGGCGGAACTCCGGCACGCCGTCCTGCCAGCTTTCGACGAGTGCGGGGATGAACTTGTAGATCTCGGCCAGTGCCGGGTCCGCGTAGACCGATTGCCGGGCGGGCACGCCGCCGCGCTCGAGATATTCGAGCGCATTGGCCTTGGCGGTCGCCCACTGGATGAAGAGCCAGGCTGCGGCCTTCTCGTCGTCGTCGGCCTGGCTCGCCACGGCGAGCGAGAAGCCGCCGAGCGCCGGCTTGCGGCCGGCCGGGCCCATCGGCTCGGGGGCGATCTCGACGCAATCGGTGATCTGGGAGGTCTCGGGCGAGACGACCGTCGAATAGAAGGCCGACCATTCGGTGATCATGGCGACGTCGCCCTGGGCGAAGGCGTTGACCGTCTCGGCGTGGTCATAGGCGACGATGCCGTCCGGCATGTACTCCATCAGCTCCTGGCGGAACTGGAGCCCGGCCTGGCTTTCCTCGGACATGAGGTTCGAGCGGAACTCCTCGTCGAGGAACGAGCCGCCGAACGGCCAGAGCACGCGGGCGAAGCTGTCGGCGGACTGGGTCTCGTTGCGCTTGGACTGAAGGGCGAAGGCGTATTTGCCGTCCTTGGTCAGGGCCGGGCCATAGGTGTCCTTCAGCTCCTGCCAGGTCTCGGGCGGGCCGTCGAAGCCGGCTTCCTCGAGCATGCAGCGGTTATAGAACAAGAGGCCCGAATAGTTGTCGAAGGGCAGGCCGTAGACGACCCCGTCCCAGGCGCCGAAAGCATCGAGCACCAGCGGGAAGAAGTCGTCGAGGTCGAGATCGGGATCGATGATTTCGGGATAAGTCGCCTCGATCTCCTCCACCGGGACGATCCAGCCGTTCTCGGCGAAATTGCCGATCCAGACGAGGTCGATAAGGGCGATGTCGAGATCGCCCTGGGCGACGAAGTCGCGCACCTGCTCGCCGAGCGCGTTCTCGTAAGGATGCTTGATGATGTTGAGGGTGATCCCGGTCGCTGCCTCGAATTCGGGAAGCATGGCCTCGATCGCCTCGTAGCCCGGGCGGAGCAGGAAGACCACGTCAACGGTAGTGCCCGCATAGGGGGCGGCGGCCTCCTCGAGGCTCCAGGCCTGGGCCGCGGTCACGCTGCCCACGGCAAGGCCCGAGGCCAGGGTCGTCGTCGTCAGTAGTCGTTTCAGCTTCATCTTGGTCCTCCCGGTAAGCTGTGTTGACTTTCATTTGTTGGTACGAGCATACAGCTGTAAACTCAAGTCGATTGTCGAGAGCGACGCGGCCCCGCGAAATGCGCGGCAGGGTTGCGGACGCCCGGGAGGACGAGGGGTCGTGGCGACCGTCAAGCTGATGAACGTGAACAAGCGCTACGGCTCGGTGCGCGCGCTGACCGATGTCTCGCTCGAGGTCGCGGACGGGTCCTTCGTCGTCTTCGTCGGTCCCTCCGGCTGCGGCAAGTCCACACTCCTGCGCGCCATCGCCGGGCTCGAGTCGATCGACAGCGGCACCATCATGATCGCGGAGCGGGACGTCACCGGGCTCGAGCCGTCGGATCGCGATCTCTCGATGGTCTTTCAGTCCTACGCGCTCTATCCGCACATGACCGTCCGCGGCAACATGGAATTCGGCATGAAGGTCAACGGCACCCCGCCCGCGGAGCGCGAGCGGCGGATCGCCGAGGCGGCGCGCATCCTGCAATTGACCGAACTCCTCGACCGCAAGCCGGGCCAGCTCTCGGGCGGCCAGCGCCAGCGGGTGGCGATCGGCCGCTCGATCGTCAAGGATCCCGAGGTCTTCCTCTTCGACGAGCCCTTGTCGAACCTCGACGCCAAGCTGCGCGTGCAGATGCGGATCGAGCTCGAGGCCCTGCACAAGGAGCTGGGTGCGACGATGATCTACGTCACCCACGACCAGGTCGAGGCGATGACGATGGCCGACCAGATCGTGGTGCTGAACGGCGGGCGGGTCGAGCAGGTGGGGGCACCGATGGACCTCTATCACCGGCCGACCAGCGAGTTCGTCGCGGGCTTCATCGGCTCGCCCGCCATGAACATCGTCGATATCGAGAGCGATCTCGGGCGGGCCATCGCGCTGCAGCAGGGTGCCCGGCGGATCGGCATCCGCCCGGAGCACATCCGGGTCGGCGAGGGCGGCATCGCCGCCACCATCCGGGTCAAGGAGCAGCTCGGCGGCGAAGCCTACCTCTACACCCGCACCGAGAGCGGCGTCGACATGGTGGTGAAGACCGACGGCCAGGATCACTATGCGCCGGGGGATCGGCTGCATCTCACCCTGCCGCCGCACCGGGTGCACCAGTTCGGCGCGGATGGTGCGACGCTCGCCGGCACGGCCTGAGGACGGCGCAGAGTGGCCGACTGGACGGAGCAGCTCCGGACCCTGATCGAGCCCTGCGTCGCGCGGTCCGCGGCGGTCGAGGAGGTGCGCATCAGCGCGGGGGCGGTCGCCGCGACGGGTGCCATTGCCCGGCGACTCACGGCAGCAGCACGGGTCCTGGTGATGGCCGACGAGGCCGGGTTCGGGGCCGCGGGCGAGCCGGCCGTCGCGGCCCTGCGCGCAGCGGGCTTCGAGGTCGAGACCCTGGTCAAGGCGGCCCGTCCCTTGCCGGTGGCGTCGGTCGAGGAAGCCGAGGCGTTCCGGGCAGCCCTCGCGGCCGACGCCGGTCTTTTCCCGGTCGCGGTCGGCTCAGGTGTCATCAACGACCTCGTCAAGTTTGCGGCCTTTGCCACCGACCGGCGCTACCTGACGGTCGCCACGGCGGCCTCGATGGACGGCTACACGAGTGCCGGCGCCCCGCTCGCGAAGGGTGGGTTCAAGGTCACGATCCCGACCCGGGCACCGGTTGCCATGGTCGCCGATCTCGACGTGATCAGGGCGGCACCGGCGGAGATGAACGGCTGGGGCTACGCTGATCTCGCGGGCAAGGTGCCGGCGGGCGGCGACTGGATCCTCGCTGATCTCGTGGGTGCCGAGCCGATCGACGATGCGGCCTGGCACCTCGTGCAGGACCATCTCAGGGGCTGGCTCGACCGGCCGGAGGGGATCGCCAGGGGCGAGCGGGAGGCGGTCGCCCGGCTCTTTATCGGGCTTACGGCGGTGGGCTTTGCCATGGAGGCGCACGGCACGTCGCGGCCGGCTTCGGGCGCGGATCACCAGATCGCGCATCTCTGGGAGATGGAGGGGCACAGCCACCAGGGCCGCAAAGTGGCGCACGGGGCTGCGGTGGCGGTCGGTACCGTGGCCACGCTCGCCCTTTTCGACTGGCTCTTGGAGCAGGATCTGCAAGGCCTCGATCCGGCGACCATCGTCGCCGGAGCTCCCGATCTCGCCGCCCGGGAGGTGGTGCTCGCCCGCACGATCCCCGACCCGCGGATCGCCGAGCGGGCCCGAGAGGAGCTTCAGGCGAAGCATGCGAGTCCGGCGGTGCAGGCGGAGCGGCTCGGGCGGATCGCCTCTGGCTGGGCTGCGACGCGGGATCGTCTGCAGCACCATCTCGTTCGGCGGGAGGCCATGGTGGCGATGCTGCACCAGGCCGGGGCACCCGCTTTTGCCGCCGAGATCGGCATCGACCTGCAGCAGCTGATGGCGACGATGCGGGCCGCAGCCTTCATCCGCCGGCGCTACACGATCTTCGATTTTCTCCACGAGACGGGCCTCACCGAGGCGGCGTTCGCCGCCGTCGGGCCGATGCTCCTGGAGGGCCATTCCCGGGAGGCTTCGGGATGACCCTCGATGGAACCGCTGCGCAGGCGCTGGCCGAGGTGGGCGAGGGTCTCGAGAAGGCCCTGCCCCGAGAGGTGGAGGCGATGGCCGGGCCGATCCGCAAGGCGCGGCGGATCGTGCTCTATGGCGTCGGTCGCGAGGAGCTGATGATGCGCTCCCTGGCGATGCGGCTCTTTCATCTCGGGCTCGACGCGCATGTGGTGGGCGACATGACCACGCCGCCCGTGGGCGAGGGTGATCTCTTGCTCGTCAGTGCCGGGCCCGGGCAGTTCTCGACCGTCATGGCGCTCTTGGGGGTCGCGAAAGAGGCGGGTGCGGCCACGATGTGTGTGACCGCCGAGCCCGGCGGTGCCGCCCCTGCTGCTGCAGATCACGTCGTCCACATCGCGGCCCAGACGATGGCGAACGACCAGGCCGGTGCGACGTCGGTGCTGCCCATGGGCTCGCTTTACGAGGCGGCCCAGTTCCTCTTCTTCGAGATGCTGATCCTCCATCTGCGCGACGCCATGGGCCTGACCCCGGAGGCGATGCGGGCGAACCACACCAACCTCGAGTGACCGGCTCAGCCTGCCGCTCGCGCCACGCCGTCGCCAGGTGACGGATGGGCCCGGGAAGGCGTGCCTTCCCGGATTCTCGTCCTTTCCCCGGTGCCGGGCCGTGATGCCGCCGGCCAGGCCGTGGGCGATTGTCGCAGCCGTTTCTCGGGCGCGGTCCGATTGTGCAACGGATTGTCGCCAACGCCGTGCGTGGCAGGGGCGGCGACAAGGACGTCGTGGGCTCGATCCCGCCGATCGCCCCGTCGCCTGCGCTGCGTGGATCCGCAAGTTTAGGGGTACCCGGTACCCTTAACGCCCGCTACGCCGTAGCGCGACCCGCCGATCCTGCATCGCAAGGGGCGTTTTTTGGCGGCGGATCATTCGCTCCGTGCCGAGTTCGGCAGACGAGCAGGGCGGCGGGCTCCGGGCTGTTGCTGCGAACGAGTGCCGCCAGCCGGTAAAAGCCCCGGCGGGCAGCGGCTTCGGCGGCGGCCGTGCGCTCGCTGGCCGAGCCGGCCAGCACTGCGCGAAGCACATCGGCGTGGAGCGTGGCCCAGCCTGCCGCGCCGCGACCAGCCCGGCCTGCTGCGCACTGGCTCGGAGGTCGTCCTGGCAGATGGCCGCGGACGCGATACCCAGGCGGGCGTTGATCTCCGCCCGGCAGTCCGCCCGCGCCAGCGCCCCGGCTGCGGCTTGCTCGGCGGCCTGCCGGCCCGGCGCCAGCTCGCCCAGATAAATCATCACGTGTGCCCGAAACGACCATTGGACGGTCTCGAGCGCCGCCAGGCCGGCGCCGCGACAGGCCGCGATGGCAGTGTCTGCGAGGCGGTCCGCCGCGACCATGTCGCCCGCCGCATAGGCGGCGTCGGCAAGCCCGCTCAGCGCATCGACCTCGGGTGCAGCGAGCGCGCCGGCGCGGGCCGCGTCCCGGGCGGCGAGGTAGGCGGCACGGCTCGGGGCGACCGCACCCGAGGCGTAGAGCAGCCGGCCGCGGGTGACGAGCAGCTGCGCGCGCCGTGCGTGGTCGTCCGGCGCGATCCGGCCATCCGCTTCGGCGAGCAGTGCCAGGCCCGCGGCGGCGCGATCCTGCAGCCGCTCCAGATTGGCGGCGCCGATGAGGGCATCGGCGCCGGCAGCGGGATCGAGCGTGGCCTGCTCGGCCGCAGTGAACGCCTGCTCGGCTGCCGGCAATCGGCCGAGCGCGCTCAGCGCCCGCCCGGCTTCGATCAGGAGCCTGCTGCGCAGGAGCCCGGACCGTGCGACGGCAGCACCGGCGGCGGCCAGTTCGGCGGCAACTGCATGGCGCCCGGTGCCGGTCGCCGAGCGCGCCGCGACGAGCAGTGCCTCGGCCGCCCGCCGGTCCCCGGCGGCCAGGAGATGGCGGGCGAAACGCACGGGATCGCGCTCATGAAACCAGGACGCGGCCCGGCGGTGCAGCTCTCGCAGGGTCTCGGCCGGCAGCGCGTGCAGGATCGCCTCGTGGATCAGGCCGTGATCGATCTCGACCATTCCGGCATTGCGGCGGAGGAGACGACGTGCGGCGAGCGTCTCGAGAACCCCGGCATCGAGCGCGCCGAGCTGGCAAAGCGCGGCCTCTGGCGCCGCCTCGCCGAGCACCGCAGCGAGGCGCAGTGCGGTGACCGCCGACCGGTCCAGCATGGCGAACCGGGCGAGAACCGCCTCCTGGATCGAGGCCGGCACCGCCTCCCGGCACTCTTCCGCCCGGTGCAGCAGCAATTGTTGAAGGAAGAGCGGGTTTCCCCTGGCCCGGGCGATGCAATCGGCGCGGACGGTGTCCGGCAGGGCATGCGCGGCGGCGACCTGCCGCGCGCCCGCCGGCGTGAGCGGCCCGAGGGTCAGTGTCGTGATCGGCAGTGTGCCGGCCAGCGGCTCGAGCGCGCGGTGCGCTGCCGGCAGCTCGGACCGCGCGGCGAAAAGCCAGAGAACCGGCCGGTCGCGAAGCCGCTCGATGAGGGTGACCAGGCGGGCCAAGTCCTCGCTCGCCTGCGTTTCGAGATCCTCGATGACCAGGGCCGACGGGTCCGGGCGCGCAGCGATGGCGTGGGCGGCGCGGTCGACGCTCGGCTGGACCTCCAGGACGGCTGCTGCCGCCGGCCGACGGGACGCCGGCGTCAACACGGCGAGCAGTCGGTCGAGCAAGTCCACCCGGCCTTGCGGGCCGGGGATCGAGGGCACGCGCAGCACCGCAAGCGACGGCTGCAGCGCCAGCGCTTCGGCGATCAGCCGCGACTTGCCGATCCCGGCCGGCCCGCGCACCAGCAGCAGCCGTGCCGCACCACCGGCCACGACCGCCGCACAGGCCGCGGCGATCTGCGCGCATTCGACGTCGCGCCCGACGAACGGCCCGTCGCCGGCCGTCGACCGTCCCGCGGCCAAGAGCAGCGTGCCGTCCGGAGCACGATCGAAGCGGAACCCTTCCGTACCGCCGAGGGCGCCGAGCGCCGGGTCGACCCTGACCTCCGCCCGTTCGGCCCCGGCCGCCAGCACGACGGCCCGGGCCCGATCGGGCTCGCGCAGTCGGATGGCACCGTCACTGCCACGGCGCAAACGCGCCATGGCGAGCCCGATGCGCGTCCCGCGAACGGTCTGCCGCAGCGTCCACGCCGTAGCGAAGGCGGCGTGGACGGCTGCAGCGCGCAGCCCGCCCGCCGCGATGATCGCCGCCAGGGTGTTCTGCCGGCGGCTGATGCCGACTGCGCCGAGCGCCTCGAGCCGTCGTTCGAGTGCTGGCGTGTCGGTCGTCGCGCCACGCCCGTCATGCGCCTCGTCGAGGACGATGCCGATGACGATGGCCTGCACGAGCTCGGCGTCGTGATCCGCGGTGGCTGCTGCCGGCCGGTGCCTGTCACCCTTCAGGATGGCGCGCAGATCGGCCGCCGGGCCGCCGCCGCCCGGATGCTCGGCGGCCAGCCGGTCGGCATAGCGCCTGACCACGTGCCTTGCCGCAGCGGCCTCGTCCTGCTCGACCAGGATTTCGACCAGGGCGCGTACCGCCGCCTCCGAAAGCGGGGTCAGCGCCACCCGGGCGCGCGCTGCCAGCGCCGCCTCCACAAGCGCGCCACGGCGGCGCTCCCGCTCGCTCAAGGTGGCGAGCGCCACGGCCGCCTGCTGCTCGCTGGCGCTGCGGTGGTGGGCGAGCCAGGCAGCGTGATCGGGGCCGGCGGCGCGCAGCCCGGCCAGGAAGCCGCCGGTCGCAACCCGGTCGCGCAGCATGCGCAGGTCGGCGAGTGCCGTGTCGGCGGCGCGCAGGCGGTCGAGATCGCTGACGATCAGGCCTTCGGTCAAGGCGAGGCAAGGTCCCTCGCGCCGCAGCAGTGCCGGCGTCGTCGCGCGCCCGAGCACGTGCACGGCCTGGCGCAGCGCCACCGCCGCACCGGCTGGGTCGCGGTCGGGCCAGAGCAGCGCCGCCAGCCGGCGCCGCGGCACCGGCTCGTTCGGCTCGAGCACGAGATGGACGAGCAGCGCGTCGGCGCGGCGGGCGGACAGCGGCACGACCTGCCGTGCCGCATCGCGCGGCAGGAACCCGCCGAAGAGCGTCAAGTCGTAGGTCATGCGCACAAGGTGGCATGCCGGCACTTGCCGTCCAGTCGGCGCTGGAACGCTTTTGGAACGCATGGCGGCACGACTCGCGGAACGCGCCGCATGGCATCAACTGCGCAGCATCACCAACCAGGGAAGAACGCCATGCATGCGAAAGCCGAGGATTTGCCTGCCGAGATCGATGTCGAGGGTGTGTCCGTACGCGGCACGGTGTTCGGCGACATGATCGGCGGCCAGCTCAAGCTGGCCAAGGGGTCCGATCTCGCACCCGTTCTCGCCGGTCTGCCGAACGACCACTGCCAATGCCCGCACTGGGGCTATGTCGTCGATCCGGCGCATTCGAGTCGAAACCGGCACGGCGAGCGGTTCGAGGCACGGCTCGGTGCCGTCGGCCGAGCCCTCGGCACGAGTCAGATCGGCATGACCTTGACCGAGGTGGCGCCCGGCAAGGCCGCTTGGCCGCGCCATTTCCATCATGTCAACGAGGAGGTGTTCTGGGTTCTCGCCGGAACGGCGACGCTTCGCAAAGGGGACACCGAGCGCGAACTCCGGCCGGGTGAGATCGTCTGCGTCCCGCCCGGCACCGGCATCCCCTTTCAGCTCCGCAACAGCGGCAACGAGCCGCTTCGCTACATGGCGATGTCCGGGCTGAACGGCACGGACGTGTTCGAGTACCCGGACAGCGGCAAGGTCGGCTTCGTCACCGGCGGCGGCGGCCCGATGCGCGGCCCGCATGCGCGGACGTTCTTCGCCCATGAGGCGGCGGGCGTGGCGTACTGGACCGACGAGCAGCCGGGCTCGGAAGAAGCCGCGGCGACGACGATCGAGGCGACGCCCTGCGCGCTCACCACCATCCGGCCCGGATGTTCCGGGAGCGGGGGAACTGAGTTCCCCCGCTCCCTTCTTACCTCTCGCCCCGACGCGGACATCAGCAACCCTCGAGCTCGATGCGGGTGGTCAGCAGCTGCCTCGGTTCGGCCGCGGGGCCGACGAAGAGGTCGATGGCGCCGGGCTCGAGGCGGGGTTCGAGGTCGGGGCCGATGAAGGCGAGGTCGTCGGCCGCGAGCTCGAAGGCGAGCGTCGTCCGTTCGTCGGGCGCGAGCGTGGCCTTGGCGATGCCGCGCAGCTCGAGCAGGGGGCGGCTGATCGAGGCCACGGGGTCGCGGCTGAAGAGCAAGAGCGTAGTGTCGCCCGGGCGGGGCCCGTGATTGGTGACGTCGACGGTGATCCGCAGTGTCTGGCCCGGGGCGATGGTCGGGCGTGAGACCCGCAGGTTCATGGGCTCGAAGCGGCTGTAGGAGAGGCCGTGGCCGAAGGGAAAGAGCGGATCGACCGGGAGGTCCTGGTATTTGGCCGTGTAGTGCTCGCTCGCCCGGGCCGGGCGGCCGGTCGGCAGGCGGCTATAGAAGATCGGCACCTGGCCGAGCGCCACGGGCCAGGTGACCGGAAGGCGGCCGCTCGGGTTGACGTGGCCGGCGAGGATGTCGGCCACGGCGTGGCCCGCCTCGCTGCCGAGGAACCAGGTGACGAGGACGGCGTCCGCCGCCTCGAACAGCCAGGGCTCGAGGATCGGCCGGCCACAGCTCAAGGTCACCACGACCGGCTTGCCCGTGTCGATGACGGCGCGGGCCAGCGCTGCCTGGTGGCCGGGAAGGCCGGGCGCGCCACGGCTGTTGGCCTCACCACTCATGGTGAGCGCCTCGCCGAGGCAGAGGATGACGCTATCGGCCGCGCGAGCGGCTGCGACGGCGGCAGCGATGCCGGTGTCGTCGCCGCCCTCGCCCTCGCCCTCCCCCTCGATGCTGCAGCCCGGGGCGTGGCTGATGCGGCTGCCGGGGAAGGCGGCCGCGATCCCGGCGAGGAGCGAGACGGCGTGGTCGGGGGCGGCGTACATCGCCCAGGGGCCGAGCATCTCGGGGGCTGCGTCGGCGAGCGGGCCGATCACCGCCAGGGTCTCGGGCTGCGGGTCGAGGGGCAGGACGCCCTCCCGGTTGGTCAGGAGCACGATCGACTTCTGTGCTGCCTCGCGGGCGAGGGCCTGGTGGGCGGTGATCGGGCCCGGGGTGAAGAAGCCGGGATCGCCGCGGCCGCAGGGGTCGTCGAAGAGACCGAGGGCGGCCTTGAGGGCGAGGACGCGGCGCACACTGTTGTCGATGGCAGTCTCGGTGACGAGGCCCCGCTTCAGGGCCTCGGGCAGGCCTCGGGCGTAGGCCTCGCCCATGAGGTCGATGTCGATGCCGGCCCGAAGGGCGATCGCGGCGGCTTCGGCGAGATCAGAGGCGATGCCGTGTTGGATTAGCTCGTCGATGCCGCCATAGTCGCTGACGATCACACCCGAAAAGCCCCAGGCGTTGCGGACGACATCGCGGAGGATCCGGGCGTTGCCGTGCATCGGCACGCCGGCCAAGTCGGTGAAGGCGGGCATCAGGCAGGCGGTGCCGGCATCGACCGCGGCCTTGAACGGGGCGAGGTAGACCTCGTGGAAGGTGCGGTCGGAGACCTCGACCGTGGCGTAGTCGCGGCCGGCCATGGCGAGGCCGTAGCCGGCGAGATGCTTGGCGGTGGCGGCGATGCTCTGAAGGCCCGCGAGGTGGTCGCCCTGAAAGCCCTCGACCTTGGCCGCGGCGAAGCGGGCCGTCGCCCACGGGTCCTCGCCGGCACTCTCGGCGATCCGGCCCCAGCGCGGGTCGCGAGAGACATCCAGCATGGGGGCGAAGGTGAGGGCGATGCCGTCGGCTGCGGCCTCGACGGCGGCACAGCGGGCGGTGCGCCGCCACAGGTCCGGATCGAAGGCGGCGGCCTCGCCGAGCGGGATCGGAAAGACGGTGCGCTGGCCGTGCAGCACGTCGCCGGTGAAGAGGACGGGGATCTTCAGCCGGCTCTCCTCGATGGCGATCCTTTGAATCTCCAGGGCACGGGCAGCATCGTGCAGGTGCAGGAGGGTGCCGACCCGACCGCTGCGGATGTCGTCGGTGCCGACCTCGGAGGCCCTGGGCCCGCTCACCAGGTCGGCGGTGCGCAGCGTCAGCTGGCCGAGCTTTTCCGCGAGCGTCATGCCTCTGAGCAGGTCCTCGATGCGCTGGTCGCTCACTGCCGGAGGTCTCCTGTTCGCCGGCATGGCCCTCGTGCTCCCCTGGTCGGCGGCTGTGTCGCGGTCTCCCTAGCAGACCCGCGAAGGGCGCGCACAGGTTGCCGCGGCGTCGACAGCGCGGGCCGCGGGCACTAGGTCCGAAGGGCGCGCAGTCGTCCGTTCGTTCGAGCATCGCGGTGCCATCGATGACCCCGAAGAGGCCTCAGACCGTCGCTGGTCGACATGCCGCCTGGTGAGCCCGGCACCGGCCTGGCCGCGGCTTTCCGCCAGCTCAGGGTGCTGCTCGTGGCGTTGCGCCACTCCCGCTTCTTCAAGCCCTGCGGGCTCCTGGCGCTCGGCATCGTCGTGGTCGTGGCCCTCAACATGGCAGGCCAGGTGCGGCTCAATACCTGGCAGGGCGATTTGTTCAACGCGCTGGCCGAGCGGCAGCTCCATGTGCTGCTCGAGCAGTCGCTGGTCTTCGTTGCGATCATCGCCGTGCTGTTGACGCTGGTGGTCGGCGAGACCTGGTTTCGCGAGCTCTTGGAGGTGCGGCTGCGCGAATGGCTGACGCGTGACCTGCTCGACCAGTGGGTCGCCGGTAAGCGGCCGTTCATGCTGTCCTTCGCCGGCGAGATGGCAGCGAACCCGGACCAGCGCATGCAGGCCGATGCCTTGAAGCTCACCGAGCTTTCGATCAGCCTCGGCATCGGCCTCTTGCGCTCGGTTTTGCAGCTCGCGAGCTTTTTGGGTGTGCTCTGGGCGCTCTCGGCCGAGACGACCTTCGTGATCGGCGGCGACGAGGTGCGCATTCCGGGCTACCTCGTCTGGTGTGCCCTGGCCTATGCGATCAGCGGCTCGTGGCTGACCTGGCGGGTCGGCCGGCCACTGATCGGCATCAATGCCGAGCGCTACGCGCGGGAGGCCGAGCTGCGTTTCTCGCTCGTGCGGATCAACGAGAATGCCGCGGCGATCGCCCTTTACGGTGGGGCGCCCGACGAGCGGCGCTCGCTCGAGCGACCGGTCGATGCGGTCGTCGAGGTGACCCGGCGGCTGGCCAATGCACTGGCGCGGCTGACCTGGATCACCTCGGGCTATGGCTGGCTCGGGCTGATCGTGCCGGTGCTGGCCGCGGCCCCGGGCTACTTCCAGGGCAGCCTGAGCTTCGGCGGACTGATGATGGCGGTGGGTGCCTTCAACCAGGTGCAGGCGGCTCTCCGCTGGTTCGTCGAGTATTTTCCGCTGATCGCCGATTGGCGGGCGACACTCCTGCGCGTCGCCAGCTTCCGCGAGCTCTTGCCGACGCTGGACACACCGCCGGCCGGGCGCAGCCTCATCGACTACGCTGTCGACGGCGACGACCGGATCGTACTCGACGGCCTGCGGATCGCGGTGAACGGCGGCGAGATCGTGCTCGACGAGCCGCGGCTCGAGCTCCGGCCGGGCGAGCGGCTCCTGCTCGTCGGCCGTCGCGGCATTGGCAAGAGCACGTTCTTTCATGCCCTGGCGGGGCTCTGGCCCTATGGCGCCGGGCGGATCCTGATGCCGGTGCCGGACCGGGTGATGTTCGTCCCGGAGCGGCCCTATCTGCCGCTCGGCACACTGCGTGCGGCGGTGGCCTATCCCGCCGACCAGACGCGGATCGACGAGGCTGCGATCGTCGCCGGCCTCGAGCGGGTCGGCCTCGGTCACCTCACGGGCGCACTCGACGAGGAGCGTCGCTGGGACCAGGAACTCGGCCTCGAGGACCAGCAGCGCCTGGTCGTCGCCCGCCTCCTGCTGCACCGGCCACGGGTGGTGGTGATGGACGAGGCGCTGGGTGCCCTCGATGCCGAGCGGCGGGCCTTGCTGCTGTCGATCTTCGCGACCGAGCTTTCGGCTGCCACGGTCGTCGGCTTCAGCGACGCGCCGTCGGCCGACGGTTTCTACGATCGCGAGGTCACGATGCGCCGCCGGCCCTAGCGGGCGCTCGAGACGTGGCGATGGTGGCGAGTGCGGCCTGCGCCGGGCTGTGCCAGGGCTGCGGTCGCTTTCCGGGTGTCGGCGGCGATGCGACGTCAGCTGACGCATTTCCAGGTGCATGGCGGCGACGCGCAGGCATCGCCCTCGGGCGCGGCTGTGGCATTTCTGATACGGATGCTGTGGCTTTCCTTCCTTGGACGCCTGCGAGCGATATGGTACCTCGCTCGCAGGCGTGTTGGGCGACTTGTAGCGCAAGCGACAGGTCTTCTTGCGGGGCTTGCCGGCATCGAGCTCGGCCTCCGTGGCGCGCCGGATGGTGTGGGGTGGCGCATGCTGCCGCCGGCGCCGCTTCCGCCGACAGCCTGAATGACACAGCGATGCGAACGCTCTTCAAGATCTTCAACTCCTCGACCGGCGCGCGGCCGTTCTGGGTCGTCACCGCCTTTCTGTTGTCGAGCTTTTCCGGTGGCATCGGGCTGATCAGTCTCCTGCCGGTGCTCAGCATCGTCGTCGACGGCGACGAGGAGCGAAGCGGACCGGCCGAGATCGTCATCGACTGGCTGCAGGCGATCGGCATCCCGCCAGAGCTCGAGATCCTGCTCGGCTTCGTGGTCGCCATGATGTTCGCCAAGGTCCTCTTGAACTTCATCGCGATGCGCTTCATCAGCAACACCGCAGCCGAGGTCTCGACCAGTCTGCGGCGGCGTGTGATCGGCGGCATTCTCGGCGCCAACTGGCCGTTCATCGTCGAACGCTCGAAGGGCAATTTCACCCATTCGGTCAGTTCCGAATCGGGGCGCGCGTCCCGCGCCTACATGCAGGCCGCGACCTTCGTTTCGCTCGGCGCGGAAACGGCCATCTATCTTTTGATCTCGTTCATCCTTTCCTGGAAGCTGGCGCTTGCCGGGCTCGGGCTCGGCGTCTTCATCGCCTCGGTCCTCTGGTTCCTGATCCCGCTCTCCCGCAAGGCGGGGCAGCGCCAGACCGACACCCAGCGGGCGTTGATGCGGCTGCTCAACGATGCGCTCTACAACCTCAAGCCGCTGCGGGCGATGGGCCGCGAGGCCGACTACAGCCGACTTCTGGAAAAGCAGCTGCAGCGCGTGCACCGGTTGATGCGTCGCCAGATCGTGCTGCGCGAGACTCTGAACGGTCTGAACGAGGTGCTGATCACCATCGGTTTCGCCGTCATTCTGCTGCTCGCACCGACCGGCCTGCAGGTCGGCTTCGATACCTTGATCATCATGGCGATCGCGCTGTCACGCACCGCCAAGAACATCGGCAAGATGCAGCAGTGCTATCAGAGCGTGGCGACGCTGGAGAGTGCCTATACCGTGATCGACGAGCTGCTGCAGGATCTCGATGCCGCGGCCGAGCAGCGCCACGGCACCATCAAGCCGCGACTGGAGCACGCCATCCGCTTCAAGAACGTCTCGCTGGAGCACGGCACCGCGCGTGTCCTCCACGACGTCTCGATCGAGATTCCGGCGAAGGGCCTGACCGTGATCATCGGGCCGTCCGGCGCCGGCAAGACCAGCATCATCGATCTCATCCTGCGCTTCTACGAGGCGTCGAGCGGGTCGATCATGATCGACGAGACGCCGCTCGTCGATCTCGAGGTTGCGGCCTGGCGGCGGCAGGTCGGCTATGTCGCGCAGGAACTCATCCTGCTCCACGATACCGTGCTGCAGAACATCACCCTCGGTGATTCCCGGATCGACGAGGCGGGGGTCTGGCAGGCACTCGATCTCGCCGGTGCGCGCCAGTTCGTCGAGGCGCTGCCGGACGGCCTGCACACCGTCGTCGGCTCGGAGGGGGCGAAGCTGTCCGGCGGTCAGCGCCAGCGCATTGCCCTGGCGAGGGCACTCGCCAAGCGGCCGCAATTGTTGATCCTCGACGAGGCGACGAGTGCCCTCGACACTGCGACCGCCGAGGCGATCTCGCATGAGATCGTGCAGCTGAAGGGCAAGGTGACGATCATCGTCATCACCCATCGTGGCGAGTACCGCGACGTCGCCGATCGGCTGATTCGGATCGATGCCGGGCGCATTGTCGAGCAATCGCGGCCGCTCGAGGCGATGGCGGCCAAAGAGGCGGCCAGGGTACCCGGCTGATCGGCGGCGGCTCGGCCCGCCGCTCGGCCGTGGCGCCTCAGAGCATCCCGAGTGCGGCGAGTGGCTTGCGGCTCGGCGGCAGGGCGCGCACCAGCCGCCAGCCGAGGCGGGCGTGCCTCGGCAGGAAGGGATCGCAGTGCGCGAGCATGGCGCGCCACGTGCTGGGATCGCTCGTGCCGAAGCTCTGTCGCAAGGCGCGTCGTGCCAGGTCCAGCATGAACGCGTCGTAGGCCTGCTGGCCGCGCAGCTGCGGTGCGTGCCGGCTGAACGCATCGAGCCGAAGCAGCGTGCCCTCGATGACATCGGCCGACAGCGACCCCGGTGTGCCGGACTGGTAGAACGTCGTCGGTTCGGGATCGAAGAGCCAGTCCTCGCCGTCGATCAGGCGCAGCCAGAACTCGATGTCGTGCCGGCGCGGAAATGCCGGATCGAAGCCGCCGATCAGCCGTGCCCGGTCGGTCCGGGCGATGCAGGCCGACATGCCGGTGAAGTGTCGGTAGTGGCGGTAGAAGTCGATGAAGGGTGCCAGCCCGTGCGCCCGCAGCAGGCCTGGCACCGGCGAGCGCTGATCGAGCACCTCGCCGGTCTCGTGTTCGACGATGAAGCGATGATTGATCAGACCTGCCGGCTGCGCCCCTTCGATCAAGGCGGCGGCGCGTGCCAGGTGCTCTGGCAGCCAGCGATCATCGGCATCGAGAAAGGCCAGATAGTCGCCGCTCGACGCCTCGATCCCGGCATTGCGCGCAGCGGGCGCGCCCAAACCCTCGGTTCGCAGCAGCACGACATCCAGATGTGCTGCGACCCGCTCGCCGGAGCCGTCGGTGGAGCCATCATCGACAACGATGAGCTCGTGCGGTGCGACGCTCTGGGCGCGCACCGAGGCCAGGGCTCGGTCGATATAGGCTGCGGCATTCCGGCAAGGGATGATCACCGAAAAGCGCGTCACCGGCGCTGCCCTCTTGACGCTTTGTGCACGATCGGGCGAGGTCCTCGGCACCGGGATGGTATCGCCTCTGCGCCTTCGATGATTGTCGACCTCTGCATCTGCACCGCGGATCGTGGCTCATTTCTGGGTCAGTGTCTAGACGCCGTCGGGGCCATGGATCGCGCGACAGTCGCGGGCCACGAGGTCCGTCTCGTGATCGTCGTCAACGGCGCCGAGCAAAGTGCTGTCGACCGGGTTCAGAGCATGACGGCGGCAACCGGCCTCGCCGCCACGGTTGTCTTCGAGCCCGAGCGCGGCATCCCTTTTGCGCGTAATCGCGCGGTCGAGACAGCCCTGGCCCAGGGGGCCGAAGCCGTGGCCTTCATCGACGACGACGATATCCCGGACCCGGACTGGCTCGGCGAGCTCATCGCTGTCGCCAGCCGGACCGGCGCCGACCTCGTGCTCGGGCGCTGGCGGCCGCCGGCCGGGCTCGCGCTGCCGCCGGTCCTGCAAGGCGTTCGTTTTTTCAAGGAGCCCGATCCGGACGCGACCAACCGCTACGGCCTGCCGGCCTGGGCCGGCACCTACAACATGCTGATCCGCACGAGCCTGATCGAGCGAGTTTGCGATGGCGCGGCAGCACCCTTCGATCCGGCCTTCGCATCCACCGGCGGCAGCGATACCGATCTCTTCGTCCGCGCCGCCCGTGCTGGCGCCATCATCCGAGCGGCACCGAACTCGACGGTTGTCCGCCGCTGGGAGCCGCAACGCATCAGCCTGGGCGGCGTGATGCGGCGGGCCTTCCGCCTGGGCGTCACCGATGCGATGATTGGCACCCGCTATCGGGACAAGCGGCGAAACAAGGGACGTCTGCGCCGCCGACTCGGTGATATGGTGACTGCCGTGGCCGGTCTTTCTGGCGTCCGCTCGAAGGCGGCGCTCGGCGCGCAGCTCGTCCGCATTGCCGAAATCAGCTGCGAGATCCATTGTGCTCTCGGCGTTAGGGCACGCTATTACTTGAGTGGTAATGGGCCGTGAAAATCCGCCTCGCCCCGTTGCTTTCGGTTCATCGGCCGTTGGCTCGCGTCGGCTCGCCGCCGGTTCGCTTGCGGCCTCGCTGCCAGGCCTCGGGCAAGACCCGATGACACTCGTCTCGGTCGTTCTCTGCAGCTACGATGGCACTTCAACCCTGCCTCAGACACTGCGCGAGATGTCCATTCTCGTCATCGACGGCTTCGCGGTCGAATTCATCCTGGTGGACAATGCGAGCCAGGATGACACGATGGAGATCTTGCGGCGGGCCGAGCTGCCGGGGGCGACCAGGGTGCTCGCCGAACCGCGGCCGGGCAAGTCGCATGCGCTCAACACGGGCGTCGCGGCGGCGAGCGGCGAGCTGGTCGTGTTCACGGATGACGATGCCCTGCCGGCGGCCGGCTGGCTCGCCGCGTTTCACCGGGCGGCACGGCACCATCCGGACGTCGTGGCCTTTGCCGGGCAGGTTCGCCCCGAGTGGCAGGCGCCGCCGCCGCGCTGGCTCGAGGCGCTCGCCGATATGGGCCGCGCTTTCGGTGCCACGCCGTTGACGCTCAACGAGAAAATCCAGCCGGTTCGGTTCTCGGCCTTCAAGGGGGCCAACATGATGATACGACGCTCGGCGCTTGCCGACATGCCGTTCGACACCGGAGGTGGGAACTTCGGGCCGGGTTCGATCGGCGGCGAGGACACGGGCCTCGTCAAGCAGCTGCTCGATGCCGGACACCAAGCCCTGTTCGTCCCCGATGCACTGGTCCGTCATCTCGTTCGCCCCGAGCAGATCGGCCTTCGCCCACTCTGGCAGCGCGAGGTCCGGATCGGGCGGACGATGGCAGCAGGTCCGGACTTCCCCCACCAGAAGTTCGAGCCGTGGCTGTTCGGACATTCGGTCAGGGGCTGGCGTCGCGCAGCGAAGCTTGCCAAGCGCGCTGCGCGGCACGCGGTTTGCGGCGATAGCGCTTCGGCGGCGAGAGTCGTCACCGACCTCGCGCGCCTCAGGGGCCAGCTCCGGCAATCGTCCATGCAGCGGAAGCCCCGATAAAGTCCGGCAACGATTGGAACGCTGCGGGCGATGAACCTATTCTGTTGGCACAGCCCCTCCGGAAATTTAGGAGACGATCTGAACCTATGGTCTGGGACCAGTTCCTAAAGGGCTGGCGAAACTAGGAGGAGGACTGCACCCTTGTCGATGTCGGCAGCATCCTCAATACACGCGTCCTTACCGATAGCGCGCGCTATCTCGTACTCGGCTCGGGCAGCGGATTCGGCGAGCTGCCGGATGTGGCGGACACCTCAAGGTGGGATGTGCGGTTCGTTCGGGGCCTCCTGACCGCGAGGAATCTCGGGCTCGATCCTGCCGCGTCGTTCACCGATCCAGCGACCCTGATCGCCCGATTGTCGGAGTTCGCGAGTGAGGTGCGGAGCGGTACCGCCTACACTCCGCATTGCCATAGTGATGCCAGCCCTTTCTACGATTGGCCGAGGATCTGCGAGGCCGCCGGTCTCGTCTACATTTCGCCACGAGCCGATTCGAAGGTCGTGATCCGCGCCATCGGCCGGGCCGAGCGGATGATCAGCGAGTCGATGCACGGCGCAATCCTGGCTGACGCCTTCCGCATTCCGTGGTTGCCGGTCGCTCAACTCGGCAGGTTCAACCATTTCAAATGGCAGGACTGGGCCGCTAGCCTGGAGGTCGAAATCGCAATCGCGCCGCTGCCCGCGGTGCAAACCGAGAGGCCGAGCTATGCCCGGTTTGGCCCGAAAGGCCTGTACAGGGCACTGGTCGGCAAGAAACCGAAGATGGTCGCTTACGAACCGACTATTGGGGCCGGGTCTTGTCGCGCAGCAGCCCGGCCACGCCTTCGTCGATGTAACGCTCCTGCCAGCGCCAGACCGAGACCTTGCCGAGCCCTGTGCGCCGCATGATCTCCGCCGTGCCGACCCGATCACCGGTCAACAGCACTGCCTGCACTCGCCAAACATCCTTTTGCGGGCTGTTGCGGTCGGCGATAATCGCTGCCAATCGCGCACGATCCGCCGCGGAGACGAAAAGTCCGAGCTTCCCTCACATCGGGGGGCGCTCGGCGTTTGGGAGGCAGATGTCAAGGACTTACCACTAGGTTCTGTTGACATTTTGGATTAAGTCACGTTTGGAACCTGCTGATCTGA
>DAIRDJ010000066.1:0-21582 GCA_036796215.1 Geminicoccaceae bacterium | reverse complement strand
GCTGAAGCGGTTCGTCTGAAGACGAAGGTTTGAACCCTGGGTTGGGACAATCAACAGCTTCCGCATGATCTCGTTCTCGCATTGTGAAGCGCCCCGGGTTTGCCGGAGGCTCCAGACCTTGAGAGGATGGAACTATGGCAGCGAGATCGACGAAATTCGCACCTGAGGTGCGGGCGCGGGCCCCTTGCATGCCGGCCGAAGCCCAGCTTCAGCGGCCGCTAGAAAATCCGCAGACCTGCAGCTCTAGGTGATCGAAACTGACGCGAGCGTTCACGTTGTGCAGCACGGCTGTGCGCAGCAGCGCCGACACAATATCCGACCTTTTGAGCAGGCGGTGGCCGAACGGCGCTCGCCCAAGGGCTCAAGAGCGCTCAATTCGCGCCGCTGACCCACCATCGAAGCGCATTGGGGTGCAATGTCGCTCGATGGTCAGTGGCGGAGGGAACGGGATTTGAACCCGTGAGGGGTTGCCCCCAACACGCTTTCCAGGCGTGCGCCTTAAACCACTCGGCCATCCCTCCGCAGCGGCCGAACCATAGCCACACCGATCAGGCTGTGCAACACGCTGGCGATCGCATAGGTAAAGCGCGCTGGGCCATCGACCGCAGAGTGGCACCACCGATCGAAAGGTCGCGGCCGTGGCCAACCTACGACCCCGGGGAGACGATCCTGATGCGACAACTGGGCTATGTCATCGGTCTGGCCATCCTGATCGTGGCAGGGGCGACGCTGGTCGCACAGCTCTTGGCGCTCTGGGCGAGCGGTGCCTACCGCCCGATCTCGATCGGCTCGATGTGGTTCAGCCTGAATGGCAACAGCCTCGTCGGCTTTCAGGGCCTGGTCGAGCGCAACCTCGGTGCCGTGGTCTGGACACCGATCCAGTTCGTGCTCACCCTGCCGGCCTGGATCAGCCTCGCCGTGCCCGGAGCCCTGCTCGCTTTTTTCTGCCGGCCGCGCCAGCGCGGCCTCGGTGGGCTCTGAGCCCTGGCCGGCGAGTGCTTCGGACCAGCTCGATCTCAAAGGTGAGGTCCTCGCCGGCCTGCGGGTGGTTGGCATCGAGCTTCGCCGTCTCGGCATCGGCCTCGACCACGGTGAGCACGAGTTCGTTGCCGGCCTGATCCTCGGCGGCGAGCCGGTTGCCCGGGGTGAGGTCGACCTCGGGCGGAATGCCCGAACGCGGCAACTCCTGCACGAACTCGGGGCGATGTGGCCCATAGGCCGCCTCCGCGGCGATGGTGACCGCCCGGGTCTCGCCGGGCGCCATGCCGGCTACCGCCGCCTCGAAGCCGCCGATCACCTGGCCAACGCCGAGGGTGAACTCCAGTGGGTCACGCTCGCGGGAGCTGTCGAAGGTGCGACCGTCACTGAGCGTGCCGATGTTGTGGACGCGGACCGTCTGGCCGTCGTTGGCTGCCTGCATGGGGTGCTCTCCTCGCTGTGGAGCCACTTCAGAAAACGACGCGTCGTCACGCCGGTGACGCGGCAGCACGCCGTGCGATGCCTGCGCCGGTGGCGACCCTGATCTGGATGTCACCCCCCATTGGTGCCATTTACCGTCGTCGGATCGACAATGACGGCGGGAAAACGCCAGGGAGACAGGATGAGGCAGTCAGAGCCCTCGGGCAGCTGGTCGCGAGCGGCGGCCGTGCGGACGCTCTTTCTCTCGGCCCTCGCCGCCGCCGTCACGGCGATCGATGCCGCACCTGCAGTGGCTTGCGGCATCGATACCGATTGCCGGCTCGGCCAGCGCACCTATCGTATCGCCCTGCCCGCCGAGCGCGACCCTGACGCAACCCTGGGCGCCATCATCTTTGCCCACGGCTATCGCGGCTCGGCGGCCGGCACCATGCGCACCGCCCGGCTGGTGGCGCTTGCCGACGAACTCGGCATCGCCATCGTCGCCGCCGATGCCGGTGCCGCCGACTGGCAGCTGCCGGGCACCCCGAGCGGTCCGGACGCCGACGGCACGATCACGCTCGCCTATGTCGACGCGCTGCGGCAGGAGCTGATCGACCGCTTCGCCGTCGATCCTGAACGGATCGTGATCTCGGGCTTCTCGTCCGGCGGCATGCTGGTCTGGCATCTCGCCTGCCACCGTGGCGACGTCTTTCGGGGCTTCGTCCCGCTCTCCGGCACCTTCTGGGCGCCCGTGCCGGAGAGCTGCCCGACCACCGCCGTCGACCTCGTGCACTATCACGGCACCGACGACCCGACCGTCCCGCTCGCTGGTCGGCCGATCGGTGAGAGCCGGCAGGGCGATGTCGCGGGCGCGTTCGCCCTGTTCACCGAGGCCGGCGGCTACCGGCCGCGGGACGGCCAGCCGGAGCCCGGCCTCGACTGCGACCTCGCGCTGAACGACGCGGGCCAACGGCTCGAGCTTTGCCTCTTCGCTGGCGGCCACGCCTACGACATCGCGCATCTGGTCCGGGCGATGCGCCTCTTCGGCCTGGAGCCCCGCGACTGAGCCCTCAGCTGTCCATCTTCAAGGCCGCGAGGAACGCTTCCTGCGGGATCTCGACATTGCCGATATTGCGCATCCGCTTCTTGCCGGCCTTCTGCTTCTCGAGCAGCTTGCGCTTCCTGGTGATGTCACCGCCATAGCACTTGGCGGTAACGTCCTTGCGGAAGGCGGAGATCGTCTCGCGCGCGATCACCTTGCCGCCGATCGCCGCCTGGATCGCGATCTTGAACATCTGCCGCGGGATCAGCTCCTTGAGCTTCTCGCAAAGCCCCCGGCCGCGCTTCTCGGCCATCGAGCGGTGGACGATCAAGGCCAGGCTGTCGACCGGATCGCCATTGACCATCACCGACATCTTCACCAGGTCACTCTCGCCGTAGCCCTCGAGCTGGTAGTCGAAGCTGGCATAGCCGCGCGTCACCGACTTCAGACGGTCGTAGAAGTCGTAGACCACCTCGTTGAGCGGCAGCTTGTAGACCAGCATGGCGCGGGAGCCGACATAGGTGAGATCGAGCTGGACCCCGCGCTTTTCGGTGCAGAGCTCGAGCACCTTGCCCAGATAGTCGTCGGGGACGAGGATCGTGGCCTTGATCCAGGGCTCCTCGACCATCTTGATCTTGGTGGGATCGGGGTAGTCCGAGGGGTTGTGCAGCTCCTGCACCTCGCCGTTCTGCAAATGCAGCTTGTAGACCACCGAGGGGGCGGTGATGACGAGGTCGAGGTCGAACTCGCGATCGAGCCGCTCCTGGATGATCTCGAGATGCAGCAGGCCCAGAAAGCCGCACCTGAAGCCGAGCCCGAGGGCCCCTGAGCTTTCCGGCTCGTACTCGAAGCTCGCATCGTTGAGGCGAAGCTTGCCGAGGCTGTCCCTGAGATCAGTGTAGTCGGCGGCATCGACCGGGAACATGCCGCAGAACACGACCGGCTGCGATGGTCTGAAGCCCGGCAGCGGTGCCGAAGCGGGGCGCTTCTCCTCGGTGATGGTGTCGCCGACCCGGGCATCGGCGATGTCCTTGATCGAGGCCGTGATGAAGCCGACCTCGCCCGGCCCGAGTGTGTCGACGAGCAGCGGCTTCGGGGTGAACACACCGACCCGGTCGATCTGATGGGTGGCGCGGGTGCCCATCATCTGGACCTTCGCACCCTTCTTCAAGGTCCCCTCGCGGACGCGAAGCAGCGTGACCACGCCGAGATAGGCGTCGTACCAGCTGTCGACGATCAGCGCCTGCAGGGGTGCGGACGCCTCACCCTTGGGCGGCGGCAGGCGCTCGACCACCGCCTCCAGCACCGCATCGACACCGAGGCCGGTCTTGGCCGAGATCATCAGGGCATCGGTGGCGTCGAGGCCGATGATGTCCTCGATCTGCTCCTTGACCCGCTCGGGCTCGGCCGCCGGCAGGTCGACCTTGTTCAAGACCGGGACGATCTCGTGGTCCGCCTCGATCGCCTGGTACGCATTGGCCAGCGTCTGCGCCTCGACCCCCTGGCTCGCATCGACCAGCAGGAGCGAGCCCTCGCAGGCGCGCAAGGACCGGCTGACCTCGTAGGCGAAATCGACATGCCCCGGCGTGTCGATCAGGTTGAAGATGTAGTCCTTGCCGCTCCTTGCCGTGTAGAGCAGGCGAACGGTCTGCGCCTTGATGGTGATGCCGCGCTCGCGCTCGATATCCATCGAGTCGAGCACCTGCTCCTGCATTTCGCGGTCGGCGAGGCCGCCGCATTTCTGAATGAGGCGGTCGGCGAGCGTCGACTTGCCGTGGTCGATATGGGCGATGATGGCGAAGTTGCGGATATGCGAGAGGTCGGTCATGCGGTCATTGCTCGCTTTGGAGAACCGTCCGGACGTCACGCCGGCCATCGATGACCCGGACGATTTCTATGCCTTCGGCTGAGTTACGATAGAAGATCAGGTAGGGTCGCACGACGTAGCAGCGCATGGCTTCGCTGTAGTCTGGTCTCGCAGTGCCGAGCTGCGGCAAATCCACCAATCGATCTGTCGCGACCGCAAGGCTGTCGAGCAACCGGTCTGCCCGACCTTCTCCAGCGTCGTCGGCCACCCATCTCCAGATGGATCGCAGATCGCGTAAGGCACGAGGCGTGAACCGCGCCCGCGACGCCAGATGCATCAGCGGGGATCATCGAGTGGCGAATGACCACGCCGCTTGATCTGCTCCATCAACTCGTCGGTCAGCTCCAAGAGTTCGCCCCGATCGGCCTCGGCCACTCCCTCCGCCACCGCCCGCTTCAGCCAGTCCAGCTTCGCCTCCTCGGCCGCTTCGTGCCACTCCATCGAGTAGACCACGGCCACCGGCTTGCCGTTCTTTTCGATCGTCACCGGCGCCTTCTGCGCCTCCAGCAAGAGCTCGCCGAAGTGGTTCTTCGCCTCCTTGGCCGACATCCTGCGCATCACCACCTCCGCGCTTAACCTGGTGGCTAAAGTAGCTATTTCAGCCACCCTTGGCAATCAGGCACGGAGCACGCCTGCGACCTGCTTTTCGATCGAGGCCACGATCTTCTTCGCCACGGGCTCGATCTCCGCCTCGGTCAAGGTGCGCTCGGGCGATTGCAGGCGGACCGCCACGGCCAGCGACTTCTTGCCGGGCTCGACGCCCTGGCCCTGGTAGACGTCGAAGAGCTCGACCTCGCGGATCAGCTTCTTCTCGGCCGCCTTGACCGCCCTGACCAGCTGCTCGGCCGTGACCGCGTCGTCGACGATGAAGGCGAAGTCGCGATCGACCGGGGGATAGGGCCAGGCGTCCAACGGCGGGCGGGTGCGCCCGGGCCTGGTCTTGATCTTGGGCAGGCGGTCGAGGTCGAGCTCGAAGGCCACCACCCGGCCGTCGATGTCGAAGCGCTCGAGCAGCTTCGGGTGCAGCTCACCGAAGACGGCGATCCGGTTGGGGCCGAGCCCCAGCGTGCCCGAGCGGCCCGGATGGTACCAGGCGGGCGCCTCGGCGGTGACCTGCAGCGCCTCGAGGCGGGCACCAGCCGCTGCGAGGACGGCGAGCGCATCGGCCTTGACGTCGAAGACGTCGACGGCGCGGCGCTCGGCCGTCCAGTGTCGGCCGCTGGTCGAGCCCCAGGCGAGGCCCGCCAAGGCGTCGACCTGCTCGCCGGGCTGACCGCCCAAAAAGCGGGCACCGAGCTCGAAGAGCGCCCCGTCGCCGCGCTTCTTGTCCTGGTTGCGGGCCAAGGCCAGGAGCAGGTTCGGCAGGAGCGACGGGCGCATCACCGAAAGCTCGCTCGAGATCGGGTTCTTCAGCCGGACCGGGGCCGCGCCATCGGCGAAGAACGCGGCCTCGGCCTCGCCCGTGAACGACCAGGTCACGGCCTCGGTATAGCCGAGATCGGCCACCAGCCGGCGCAGGTAGCCGCGGCGGCGCTGCTCCGGGGTCAGGACACCGGCGCTCACCGCCTCGGTGCGGGTGACCGGCACGGGCGGAATGCGGTCGTAGCCGTGCAGCCGGCAGAGTTCCTCGACGATGCAGGCCGAGCTCGTGATGTCGTGGCGCCAGCTCGGCGGCTGGACGGTGTAGTGCTCGGGGCCACCGTCGAGCTCGAAGCCCAGATCACGCAGATGCCGCTCGATCGCCTGGCCCTCGAGCTGAATGCCGCCGAGTCGCGCCAGCTCCTTGACCGGAAAGGCCACCGGCGCCGGCTTCTCCGGCACCGCGCCGGCGATCATGGGTGCTGCTGCCTCGCCACCGCAAAGCTCGAGGATCAGCCGCGTCGCGAGCTCCATGCCGGGCAGCACCATGGCCGGGTCCAGGCCGCGCTCGAACCGGGTCCGGGCATCGCTCACCAGATCGAGCTTGCGACCGGTAAGGGCCGTGCGCACCGGATCGAACAACGCCACCTCGAGCAGCACGTCGGTCGTGGCCTCGGTCACACCCGAGTCCTCGCCGCCCATCACGCCACCCAGGCCGTGCGGGCGATGCGCGTCGGCGATCACGGTCATGCCGTCATCGAGCGCATACTCCTTGCCATCGAGCGCCAGGAGTCGCTCGCCGGAGCGCGCGAAGCGGACGACCATGTCGCCCTGAAGTTTCCTGGCATCAAAGACATGCAGTGGACGATTGAGATCGAACATCACATAGTTGGTGATGTCGACCAGAGCCGAGATCGGGCGCAACCCGATCGCCTTGAGGCGGCGCTGCAGCCACTCCGGGCTCGGGCCATTCTTGACCCCGCGGATCAGCCGGCCGACGAAGAGCGGGCAGGCCTGCGCCTGACCCTGCGGGAAATCGAGGCGGATCGCCGGCCCCTCGCCGTGGCTCGGGACCGGGCTGAAATCACGCGACTTCAGCGTGCCGAGACCGGCGGCCGCCAGCTCGCGGGCGATGCCGATGACGCCGAAGCAGTCGGCCCGATCCGGGGTGAGCGCCACCTCGAAGACCGGACCCTCGAGACCGAGGACCTGGGCCGCGGACGCGCCGATGCGCGGCTCGCCCTCGAGCTCGACGATGCCGTCGTGATCCTCGCCGATGCCGAGTTCGCGCGCCGAGCAGAGCATGCCCTGGCTCTCGACGCCGCGGATCTTGCTCGCGGTCAAGACCATGCCGGTCGCCGGGATGGTGCTGCCGGTCGGCGCGAAGATGCCATAGAGGCCGGTCCGCGCGTTGGGCGCGCCGCAAACGACCTGCACCTCGCCCGAGGCGGTCTCGACCCGGCAGAGCTTCAGACGATCGGCGTTCGGGTGCTGGACCGCCTCGATCACCCGGGCGACCGAGAAGGCGGAAAGCTCGCCCGTCCGGTCGTGCACGTCTTCGACCTCGAGGCCGAGACTGGTCAGCGTGCGGGCGATCTCCTCCGGCGTGGCGTCCGTCTCCAGATGATCCTTCAGCCAGGGCAGCGTGAACTTCATCGGGTCAGCCCCCCGAAGGTCGTCGGCAGGTCGAGCGGGACGAAACCGTAGTGGCGAAGCCAGGCGAGATCCGCCTCGAAGAACGGGCGCAGATCCGGCATGCCGTATTTGAGCATGGCGATCCGGTCGATCCCCATGCCGAAGGCGAAGCCCTGCCATTCGGCGGGATCGAGCCCGACGGCACGCAAGACGTTGGGGTGGACCATGCCGCAGCCGAGGATCTCGAGCCAGTCGCTGCCCTCGCCCACCACGATCTCCTCCCTGGTCCGCCGGCAGCCGATATCCATCTCGGCCGAGGGCTCGGTGAACGGGAAGAACGAGGGGCGGAACCGGGCGGTGATGTCGTCGCGCTCAAAATAGGCGCGGACGAAATCGATCAGGCAGCCCTTGAGATGGCCCATATGCGTCCGGCGATCGATCACCAGCCCCTCGACCTGGTGGAACATCGGCGTGTGGGTGGCGTCACTGTCGCAGCGATAGGTGCGGCCAGGGGCGATGATCCGATAGGGCGGCTTGTTCGCCATCATGTGGCGGACCTGGATGGTCGAGGTGTGGGTGCGCAGCAAGAGCGGCTGGCCATCCTCCTCGGCCTCGAGGAAGAACGTGTCGTGCATCTCCCGCGCCGGATGCTCGGGCGGGAAGTTCAAGGCGGTGAAATTGTGGAAATCGTTCTCGATATCCGGGCCCTCGGCGACCGCGAACCCCATGTCGGCGAAAATGGCGACGAGCTCGTCGGTGACCTGGCTCACCGGGTGAATGCGGCCTTCGGGTCGCGGACGGGCCGGCAGCGTCACATCGACCCGCTCCGCCTGGAGCTGGGCATCGAGCGCCTGATCGGCAAGCGCCGTCCGGCGCTCAACCATGGCCTCCTCGAGCCGTCGCTTGAGCTGGTTGAAGGCCTGGCCCGCCTGCGGCCGCTCCTCGGGCGGCAGGCTGCTCACCCCCTTCACGAGCTCGGTCACCCGGCCCTTCTTGCCGAGCAGCTTGACCCGAAGCTCCTCCAGCCGCTCGAGATCGGGTGCGGTCGCGATCGCCGCCGTGATCTCATCTTCCAGTGCGTCAATATCCGCCAGCATCACCAAACCCGCCGTTCTTGCGCAGGAAACGAAAAAAGGGGCCGCTCGCGGCCCCCTTCTCGACAGCTCGAAAGGGGCCCGGGAAAACGCCGGTCCCCTAACGATCTCAATTGCTGAGGGCAGCCCCGGCCTTCTCCACGAAGCCCGCAAAAGCCGCCGCGTCATGCACGGCGATATCGGCCAGAACCTTGCGGTCGAGCTCGATACCGGCGACCTTCAGACCGTGCATCAAACGGCCATAGGTCATGCCTTGCTCGCGCGCTGCCGCATTGATCCGCTGGATCCAGAGTGCCCTGAACTCGCGCTTTCTGACGCGCCGGTCACGATAGGCGTACTGGCCGGCCTTCTCGACCGCCTGGCGCGCCGTCTTGATGCAGTTCTTGCGGCGGCCGTAATAGCCCTTGGCCTGCTCCAGCACCGCCTTGTGGCGAGCGTGGGAGGTCACACCGCGCTTTACCCGAGCCATCTTCCCTTACCCCAGTCTCTAAGATCAGCTGTCTTCTGGCCTAAGTGTGTGGGCGGCCTCAGGCGTGTGGCATCATCAGACGCACCAACGCCGCGTCGCCCGGCCGCAAATAGCCCGTCTTGCGGTGCCGCAGCTTGGCCTGCTTCGGCTGACCCGTGAAGTTGTGGCGATGATTCGCGTGGCCGCGCTTGATCTTGCCGGTCGCAGTGAACGAGAACCGCTTGGCGGCGGCCCGCTTGGTCTTCAACTTGGTCATGCCGGGAATCTCCGAACGGCAGTGCCGCCAACCCTCATGGGAAGACGGCCCTGTCGGCAACTGACGCGATCGGTGCTATAGCCGAGCCCAACGTTGCTGGCAACCACCCCGATGCGACATCGGCGTCGCGGCGGCGGCGTCGCGGCGGCGGCGTCGCGGCCAATCACCGCCCCGAGCGACGCCGGCGCGGCGAGGCCACGAGTTCGAGCGGCTGGCCTGCGGGCTCGGGCCCCGAAGCCTTGGCCGCCACCACCTCGCCCGCCTCACGACCCGGTCGCCGCCCGTCTGCGGCCAGCCGCTCGAGGGCGGCGATGGCCGAGCGCAACAGCCGCGTCTGCAGATCGTCGGTGTCCATCGGCTGCAGGGCCGCCAGGGTTTCGAGCTTGGTCAGCGCATCGGCCAGACCCCACGCCGGCAAGGCCGCGATCAGCTCGTCGAGCAAGGCGAGCCGCGCGTCGATCGCATCGAGCCGCTGCTCGAGCGCGAAACGATCGGCAAAGCCCCGATTGCGGAGACTCGTGGCCAGGCCCTCGGCCACCGCCTCGATGGTCGCAGCCGAGGCCCAGGGCCGTGCTGGAGCCGCGGTTCCCGCCCGCTGCAACAGCGCTGCCCGGGTCGTGTCGCGCAACGCCAGGAGCCGCGTCTGCTGGAGCCGGAGCTCGGCCAGCGCCTGCGGCTGGTCGGGCCCTGCCTCGACCACCCGACCGACCAGGCGAATGGCCTCGACCGGCAAGGGTCCGCGCAGTCGAAAGCTGCCACCCAGCGCCACCAGCGTGCCGATGCTCTCGCCGGCGAAGCGGCAGCCGAGGCCGACGAAGCCCGGCTGGTAGAGCCAGAGGTCGAGCCGGTCGCCGTCACGGACGGCATAGAGCCCGCCGCCCTCGAGCGTATGGTCGCTGCAGTCGACGAGGACCGTCTGGCCGGCCCGCAGCACGGGCTCGAGCGCGTCATCACCGACCACCACCTCCAACTGCCAGGGTGCCAGCCCATCACGGGCGGCCGGCTGGTCGGCCCCGTTGGTGTCGAGCACGTTGTCATCGTTGCGCATGGTCACCATCCTCTCGGCGGTCGTTGCGGTCGAGTTGCAGCAGACCACTTTCGAGTTCTACATGAGCACTCTCAACCAAGTGGTTGCGTAAGCGTCGATACCAGTCGCCCGAGCCGCCATTGTCGGCGGCATCGAGATTCTCCATCAGATAACGGGCGAGGCCCAGGGCCTTGAGCGCACCCTCGACCGTCACCGGCCGCCGCTCGGCCAGCCTGAGCTCCAGCGGCCGCTGCAGGTCTTCGGTCAGACAGCGCCAGCCGTCCTCGGTCAGGCTGGCGCGCTCGTGGAACTGCTCCAAGGCCATCCAGAGATCGATATAGTCGGCAAGCGGGTCGCCCAGCCGCCGGCCGGCATGCATCGTCACGACATTGGCGTCGCGACGGACCGAGAGCGCCGGATCCGGCTTGCCCACCCAGAGATCGGCGCCGAGCACGAACTCGCCACCCACCTCCGCCAGGCCGGGCTTGCCCGACCGGTCATCCCCGGCCATGGCCGTCGGGCCACCGAAGAGCCGCTCCAGCCGATCGCGCAAAGGATGGAGTTCGTCGCTCGCCGCTCGATCGGATGAGCACATCTCGGCTGCTCTCCAGGCCACCGCCGTTGTCGGATTTCTTTACATTTCTCGACAGACGACGAAGCGTCAATAAAAATGACAAAAGACACCGTCACTTTCAATTAAAGATTGTCATCTTGGTGAACTGGTCGCTTGCTAAGCTAAAAGCGGGCCCAAATCGACCTCGCGCCGGCCCGCACCGCTGGCCGGCGGCCGCAGTCGGCGGACCACGATGGCCACCCAGGGCAGCCGCTCCACCCTGCCGATCACGCGCAAGCCATGCGCCCGGTGCGCGGCCAGCACCGCCCCGGCCTGCCGCTCCAAAAGACCCGACAGCACGGCAACACCGCCCGGCGCCAGATGTCGACGGAGATCACCGGCCATGGCGATCAGCGGATCGGCCAGGATGTTGGCCAAGATGAGATCATAGGGCCCGGCCCGACTGATCGCGGGATCGGCATAGCCGTCGGCGACGAGCGTGCGCAGCCGGGCCGCCACATGGTTGCGGCGCGCATTGTCCAGGGCCACGCGAACCGCCAGGGGGTCGTTGTCGACGGCCACGACACGGGCTTGCCGATCGGCCCGGGATGCTGCGATGGCGAGAATGGCCGAACCGCAGCCCATGTCGAGCACGCGCCTGAACCGTCGACGGCGCAACAGGGCGTCGAAGGCCTCGAGGCAAGCCGCCGTCGTCTGGTGCTCGCCCGAGCCGAAGGCGAGCCCGGCTTCGATCAAGAGCGGCACGAGTTTCGGCCGCTTCGGCACGGGATCGCCCTCGCCGTGGACGTAGAAGCGGCCGACCTGGAGCGGCGGGCGGACCATGCGGACGGCCGCGAGCCAGTCCTGATGCGGCAGCCAGCTGACCTCGAGCGCCCCGTCGGCGGCAAGCCCGTGCCCGCCGAGAAGGGCACCGAGCTCGGCCTCGAGTGTTGCCGTCTCGGGGCGTTCCCCGAACAGCAGATCGACCCGCCAGCGGACGGGATCCTCCTGGTCGTCGAGCTCCGAGCCGAAGATCGAGGCCGAGAGCGAGCGCTCCTCGAGCGCCTCGAGCAGCGCCGGCGGCGGCGGCGTGCGCAAGAAGAACGTGACCTGCCAGAGCCCGTCCGGATCGCTGCAGGCTGGCACGGCCGGGGCGCCATGCGCGATCACCCCGCCGCCTCGACGAAGCTGTCGATCACCTTCTTGGTTCCCGCCTTGTCGAAGGCGATCTCCAGCTTGTTGCCGTCGACCGCGATGATCCGGCCATAGCCGAACTTCTGGTGGAAGATGCGATCGCCCGCGCTGAATACCGCACTCGCCCGCGGCGGCGTCTTGAGGATCTCGGCCTTGCCCTCGATCACCTTGCCGAGCTCGGCCCGCCTCGAACGGAACTTGGCCACCCGCGGCTGGCCGAAGAGCTCGTCGACGAACGCGTCGGCGTCCGGCCGCATGGCGGGGTTGCGGTGCAGATGCTCGATATGCTCGGGCGGCAATTCCGCAATGAAGCGCGACGGCACCGACGACGACCACTGGTTGTAGATGCGCCGGTTCGAGGCGAAGCAGATGGTGCAGTCCAACCGTGCCCGGGTGATCCCGACATAGGCCAGCCGCCGCTCCTCCTCCAGCGCCTTGGCCCCGCCCTCGTCCAGCGCCCGCTGGTTCGGAAACAGCCCCTCCTCCCAGCCGGCCAGAAAGACGTGGTCGAACTCGAGCCCCTTGGCCCCGTGCAGCGTCATCACCGAGACCAGATCGGCGCCACTCTCGCCGACCGCATCCATCACCAGGCTGACATGCTCGAGGAAGGCACCCAGGGTTTCGAACTCCTCGATCGCCTTGACCAGCTCCTTCAAGTTGTCGAGCCGGCCCGGGGCGTCGGCCGATTTGTCGTTCTGCCACATCGCCGTGTAGCCGCTCTCGTCGAGGATCCGCTCGGCCAGATCGCGTGGCGGCAGCTCGGCCGCGGCCCGCCGCCAGTTGTCCAGCATCGTCAGGAAACCGGCCAAGGCATTGCGGGTGCGGGTCGCGAGCTCGTCGGTCTCCAGCAGCTGCCGGGCGACGTGGGTGAGCGGCAGCTCGGTCGGGCGGGCCACACCGTGCAGGGTCTTGATCACCGCATCGCCGATCCCGCGCCTGGGCAGATTGACGATGCGCTCGAAGGCGAGATCGTCCGCCGGCTGCGCCACCAGCCGGAGATAGGCCACGGCATCGCGGATCTCGGCGCGTTCGTAGAAGCGCGGGCCACCGACCACCCGATAGGGCAGGCCCAGCTGGATGAACCGCTCCTCGAAGGCGCGGGTCTGAAACCCGGCACGGACCAGCACCGCCATCTGGGCAAGGCTGGATCCCGTCCGCTGCCGCGCCTCGATCTCGTCGCCGATATAGCGGGCCTCCTCCTGGTCGTCCCAGAGCCCGGCGATCCTGACCGGCACGCCCGCTGCATCCTCGGTCCAGAGCGTCTTGCCGTGTCGCGCGGTGTTCTTGGCGATCAGCCCCGAGGCGGTGCCGAGGATGGCACCCGTGGAGCGGTAGTTGCGCTCGAGCCGGATCACCCCGGCCCCTGGAAAATCCTGCTCGAAGCGCAGGATATTGCCGACTTCTGCCCCGCGCCACGAATAGATCGACTGGTCGTCGTCACCGACACAGGTGATGTTCTTGTGGGCCTGGGCGAGCAGCCGGAGCAGGAGATACTGGGCGACGTTGGTATCCTGGTACTCGTCGACCAGGATGGCGCGAAACCGGTTCTGGTAGCGGGCGAGCAGGTCGGGGGCGGTGCGCAGGATGGTGAGCGGGTGCAGCAACAGGTCGCCGAAATCGACCGCATTGAGGGTCGAGAGACGCTGCTGGTAGGCCTTGTAGAGCTGCAGCGAGCGGCCGGTGGCGAAGTCGCCGACCTCGCTCGCGGGCACGTCCTCGGGGCGATAGCCGCGATCCTTCCAGCGCTGGATCAGGGCCGCGAGGGCGCGCGGTGCCCAACGCTTGTCGTCGAGATCGGCGGCCTGGACGACCTGCTTCAAGAGCCTGAGCTGGTCGTCGGTGTCGAGGATGGTGAAATTGGCCTCGAGGTCGACCAGTTCGCCGTGGGCTCGGAGGATCCGCATGCCGATGCTGTGGAAGGTGCCGAGCCAGAGCCCGGCGCACGAGCGGCCCATCAGCTGCTCGACCCGCTCGATCATCTCGCGCGCCGCCTTGTTGGTGAAGGTGACGGCCAGGACCTCGTGCGGCCGCGCCCGGCCGGTCATCAGGAGATGGGCGAGCCGCGTGGTCAGCACCCGGGTCTTGCCGGTGCCGGCCCCGGCGAGCACCAGAAGCGGCCCGTCGGGTGCGGTGACGGCGGCGAGCTGCTCGGGATTGAGCCCACGCAGGTGGGCCGGCACGGCGGCAGCAGCCCCCGAGGCGCTGGACAGGTCGGGCATGGCTGAGGTGGACAAGGCATCGGACATGGCTGCAGATGTAATCGAGGATGGTCGAGACGGCTAGCCGGCAGCGACAGGCGTGCCGCCTGCCAGCCCCTGTCGCTCGCGCCGTGCCAACCCTGCCCTTGGCGGTATGCCCAACTGTTCAGGTTGAGCGCGAACTCGAAAAAAACTAACCCTTGGGTTGTTCTGGCTTGCAATGGCTCGCGCCGTTCTGTAGCTTTGTTGTCGCACTCCAATAAAAATCCGATCGTAGCCAGTGACAGGTGGGCACATCCATGCAAGACGACCGAGAGTTCGTCGCATCGACAGTTCGTGAGGCGCGTATCGAAGATTCACAACGGACAGCACGGCGCGTCCCCTTCGAGGGCGAGCGCAGCACCGCGACCCAGGCGCAATTGTACATCCTCGCGATGAGCTTGTTTCTATGGACGGTGATCATCGGCGCGGCCAGAGCCCTTTTCGCCTAGCAGGTCCACCGCCGAGACGCATTGGCGGCGCCGCGACGGCGTGCTAGCTCGCCCCCATGGCGAGCAAACCGGCACGTTTCACGCTCATCGCGGTCACCAGCCGGGACGGGTTCATCACCGGCCCCGCCGGTGAACCGCCGCAGCTCTGGGCCTCGCTCGAAGAGCAGGTGATCTTCGCCGAGAGCGTGGGCGCCTTGGACTGGGCCTTCATCGGCCGCCGGACTCATTGGCACGCCTGGCGTCCAGACCGCCGCCGGGTCGTTTTGTCGCGCCGCGTCCACACCCCCCTCTGGCGACATCCCCGCCGGCTCTGGGTCGATCCGGACCGGGTGCCGCTTGCGACCATCCTGGAGATGCTCCGACCGGTCCATCCAGCCGAGCATTGCGGCATCCTCGGCGGGGTCGGGGTGCACGACTGGTTCGCCGAGCGAGGCCTCATCGACGCCGCCGACATCACCATCGAGCCCTTGACCTTCGAGAGCGGCCTGCCGCTCTTCTCGGCCTGGATCAGCGGTGACCCCCTCGCCAGCATGGCAGCCCTCGGCCTCGTCGAGACCGACGCGATCACCCTGAACGCCAAGGGCAGCCGCCTGCATCGCTTCAATCGACCGCCCCACTGACCGCCAGCAGCTTGCGCGGCGGGCGTTGACGCAACCAGCACTGGAGACGGGCGTCCGGCGCTACCACGTTCCTTGGGCGACACTGCGCCATGGTCGAGGATGCCTGATCAACGACGACACAGCCGCTTTCGAGCCAGGTCGGGCTGGCGCTGCGTGCTGCACCTACTTGCCCTGACGCCGTTCCTGCTGGTCGCTGGGGCGGCGGCATCGGCCACGGCGGCACTTGCGGGCGACGCGCCCCCGACCGTGGCGCCGGTCTCCGCCGGCGCCCTCGCCCCCAGCCAATTCGTCGTCACCCGACCGGGCACGGTCCTGGTCGATCGCAGCGCGCGGCGGGCCGTGCTCGCGACGCTGCCGGCCGAGACGCGGACCTGGCTCTGCGGCGCGAACCGCAGCCGATGGCCGCGGCACGGCGTGCAGCGCAATATCTCGGGCGATTCACAGGTGGCGCAAACACTGGCCTTCACCCTGATGCAGGCAGGGGCCCGCTACCTCGCCGAAGCCGACCCTCGGGCCCGTGGTGCGATCGTCAACAATCTCCGTCGTCTCGCCAAAAACGATGCCTTCAGCCGCCTGGTCGAGCCCGTGACCGTCAATCACTTCTACAACCTCGACCGCACGCTCTTGCCGATCATCGTCAACTTCGCGCTGATCGCCGACGACCCGGCACTCGATCCGGAAAGGGTGGCCGAGATTGGTGCGTGGCTCGACCGGCTGGTCCGCCGGCGCGGCCCCGAGCGGCAAACCGACCCGACCCGGCCGTCGAGCCGCAACAACCACCGCTACCTGCGCGACAGCATCACCATGGCCTGGGGGGCCATGGTCGGCGACAATGCCCTCTTCTTCACCGGCATCGACCGGTTCAGTATCGCCCTCGAGCAGACCCGTGACGACGGCAGCCTGCCGCTGGAGACCGACCGCGGTGCTGAGGCCCTCTTCTACCAGCGCCACGCCATCAGTTCGCTCGTGGCGATCGCCGAGATCGCCGCCGCACAGGGCTATGACCTCTACGCGCTGCAGAGCCGCGATGGCACCAGCCTGCACGACATGATCCGCTTTCTGGTCGACGCCATCGACGATCCGGACGTCGTCGCGCGCTACACCGACGAGCCACAATATCTGGACTTTCTCGACCGGCGCGGCCACGACCGGCACTACATGGCCTGGTTCGAGGCCTACCGGGCCCGGTTCCCCGAGCGCCCGCTGACCCGGCGCCTCGAGGCGCAGATCCGGACCTTCGGCACCTTCGACGAGCCGTTGCTCGACGAGTATGTCGGTGCTGCCACCAGCTGCTTTTTCGCCGATCCAGCGACCATCGACCGCGCCGCCATCGACTGAGCGCAGGGTAATCCGGCCGCCGGGCTGCTCAGCGGTCGTGGTGCGCCGCATGGCGGGTGAGCGAGGCCAGCCGCGACGCCGTGACCTGAACCATTCGGTAGTGGAAGTCGGCCGCCAGATCCGGCTCCGCCGCGCGCATCCGGTCGAGCGCATCCCGATCGAGCACCCAGGCCGCAGCGGTGCTCTCGGCGGTCAAGGTTAGGGTGCGCGGCAGGCTCAGGTAGCAGCCGATCTCGCCGAACAGCGTGTCCGGCAGCAGCGTCGTCACGCGCACCGTCCCACCCTGCGCCAGGGCTGGCCTGGCGGTCAGCCGGCCCGCCTCGAGAATGTACAAGCCATCCGATCGCTCGCCCTGGACCATGACGGTTTCGCCGGGCTGCCAGGTGACCGGCCGGGCATAGGCGAGCAGCCGGCGGCGCAGCAACGGATCGTCGAGTACCGCCTCGAGCTGGTCCGCTGCCCCGCCCCCGGTCAATCCGTCGGGCGGCACCGCAGCCGCCAGGAGCGCGTTCTCGGCATGCTCCAGGCAATGGTCGAGATCGGGGAAGATCGGCAGTTCGGCACCGCCGCGCGCGGTCTTGATCAGCCCGGCCACCGCCGCCGGAACCGCGGCCAGGACGATCCGAAAGCCGCGGCTCTCGGCCTCGCCGGACAGGCGCATGAACGTCGTGATCGCCGATGCGTCGGCGCCGATGACCCGGCTGAAATCGAGCAAGAGATAGCGAAGCGGCACGGCCCGCAGCGCCGCCAGCTCGCCACCGATCTCGTCCAGCAGGCGATGCGCCGTGCCGAAGAACAGGAACCCCTGCAGCCGCACGACGTGGATCGCCGCCCCCAACGCCTCGAGCAGCGCCATCTGGTCTGCCGGCCGCACCACGTGGCTGGCGTAGGCGAGCCCGCTGCCCGCTGCCCGCACCACGCCGGTCCGCGCGTAGTTGATGGCGAAGACGACGAGCCCGCCGGCGCAGCCGATAAGGATTCCCTCGACGAAGCCGATCCCCACGAGGGCCGCCAGCACCAGCAACGCCACGGCCTTCTCGCCCGGACCGATCAGCGGCCAGCGCTCCAGGATCAGCTCGGCGGCGATGTCGAAGGCGAGGTAGAGCAGGACGAGGCCGATCAGCAGCTTCGGCACGAAAGCGAGGAGCGAGCCGCCGAACAGCAGCATGCCGACGCAGAACAGCGCCCCGATCAGCCCGACCGGCCGGCTGCGCATGCCGAGATAGTGCGGCAGCAGGCTGGCGCTGAGCGAATGGTAGCCGGGCAGCCCGCCGCCGAGCGCCGCCAGGAGGTTGCCCATCCCGGTGACGGTGAGCTCGCGGTTGAGATCGACCGGCGGCCGGGTCGCGACCTCGAGCGTGCTCGCGGTGAGCAGCAGGGTGATCGTGGCGACGAAGGACACGATGGCGATCTGCGGCAGCGCCGCGCGCACCACTGACCACTCGACCGAGGCGAGGGCCGCAGGCAACCGCCACGGCGACCACCCCGGCCCCGGTGCCAGGGGCTCGAGCACGTGGCCGCCGTCGAGCGGCGCGGCCGGCGTCGCCCCGCCGAGCCAGGCGATCAGCCAGAAGCCGGCGAGTGCGAGCAAGAGCGCCGCCGGCAGGTTGAGGAGATGGCGCCGCCTGAGTTGCAGCGCGAGCAGGCCGAGCGCCAGCCGCACCGGCGGCAGCCAGCGCCCGAGGGCTTCGGGATGGAGCAGCAGCGAAGCAGTCTGGAGATCGAGATCGCGGCCGACCATGATGGCAAAGCCGCCCTTCGCGAGCAGCCAGGCGATATAGCCGAGAAAGCCGAAGATCACGGGAAAAGGGATGTAGCGGACGACGTTGCCGAGACGAAAAGCACCGAGCACGACGAAGCAGAGGCCGAGGCTGGCGGTCGCCACGGCGATGACCGCGAGCAGGGTGGCGAGCTGCACGCCCTCGGGCGCCCTCTGAAGGGTCTCGGTGATGACCGCGGCGACCGCCCCCAGCACCACCGCCGTCTCGATCTGCGCCTGGGCGATGGCCGCCGGACAGGTGCTGAGGCAAGCGACCACCGCACCGAGGACCATGGCGGTGAGGAGTGCCGCGGTGATGCCGAGGCCGAGATGCTCGGCCAGGCTGCCGGTGAAGATCACGGCTGGGTAGGCGATCGCCGCCGAGAGGGTCAAGAGCCCGCCGATCGAGCCGGCGGTCACCGCGGCCAGGACCTGCCGCAGCGCCTGTCCTGGGTCCACAGCGGGCCACTTGCGGCCGGCCGGCGCATCCGGCGTCAACAGCGACCTCTCTTCGCATTCGACCACCCCTGCTCGTGGGCGCATTGCAGATCGTACGGCGAGCGTCACGCGCCGGGAGCCGTCACGGCCGTGGTCACGCTTTGCCGTTGTTCGGGTCGGCCCAGCGGTTTAACGATCATCGGCAGGCCGACAATACGGGAACCACACCATGGGCAGGCTCACCACGCATGTGCTGGACACGGTCGCCGGTCGGCCGGGCAGCGGCATGAAGCTCGCGCTTTTTCGCCTCGACGGTGTCGAGCGGACCCTCGTGGTCGAGACCACCACCAACGACGACGGTCGGGTCGACCAGCCGCTGCTCGCGGGCGACGCGATGAGCCGCGGCACCTATGAGCTGGTCTTCCAGGTCGGCCACTATTTCCGCCTCGGGGGCACCGATCTCGCCAACCCGCCCTTCCTCGACGAGGTACCGATCCGCTTCGGCATCGCCGACCCCACCGCCCACTACCACGTCCCGCTCCTGGTCTCACCCTTCGCCTATTCTACCTATCGCGGGAGTTGAAAGGACGACCGTCGCCGCCGATCTCGACCGCCAGCTGGCCGGTCAGATGAGCGAGCCGCTCGGCGATCAGCCGGGCCATCCAGGCATGGAAGTCGGCGGCGAGATCGGGATCGGCAGCGCGCATCCGCTCCAGAGCCGCGCGATCGAAGCCACGCGCCCGGACCTCCGTGGCGGCGACCAGGGACAGGGTACGCGGCGTGTCCAGATAGCAGCCGATCTCGCCGACCACGGTGCCCGGCAGAATGGTGCGCACGCGAACGGTGCTGCCGTCGGCGAGGACCAGCTTCGCCACGATCACCCCTTGGTCGAAAAGATACATCTCGTCCGAGCGTGCCCCCTGCTCGATGATCGTCGCCCCGGCAGGCCAATACACGGGACGGGCATAGGCGAGCACGCGCCCGCGCCGCTCGGGGTCGGCGATGGCGCGGCGCAAACCGTCGTCGAGCCCCGGCATCTCGAGTGCCGCGTCGCAGGTGAGGCCGATCAGCCGATCCTCGACATGCTCGAGGCAGTGATCCAGATCCGGGAAGGTCGGCAAGGCGAGGCCACGCCCACCCGCCTCAAGAAGACGAGCGACGGCCGACGGCACCGCGGCGAGCAGGATGGCAAAGCCCTTGCGCTCGGCCTGCTCGACGAGCCGCAGGAAGCTGGCGATGGCCGACGAATCGACGCTCTCGACCCGCTTGAAGTCGAGCACGAGAAAGCGAAGCGGCACGGGACGCGGCCGGTCGACCTCGGTCGTCACCTCGTCCAAGAGGCGATGCGCCGTGCCGAAGAAGAGATAGCCCTGCAGCCGCACCACGTGCACGGCCTCGGCCTGCGCCTCGAGCAGCTCGAGCTGGGGTAATGGTCGGGTGACGTTGCTGGTGAACTCGTGGCCGGAGCCCTGCGCCCTGACGATGCCGATTCGCGCATAGTTGACGGCAAAGACGGCAAGCCCGGCGACGATGCCGAGCACGATCCCCTCGACGAAGCCGACGCCGACCAGGGTCGCGAAGACGGCGACCATCACCAACCGCTCGACAGGGCTGACCAGCGGCCAGCGATCGAGGGCGAGGTCGGTCGCCAGGGCCAGCGCCAGATAGAGCAGGACGAGGCCGACCAGGAGTTTCGGCACGAGAGCGAGAAGCGGCCCGCCAAGTGCCAGCGTGGCGGCGCAGACCACCGCACTCGTCAGCCCGACGAGGCGGCTCTTGGTGCCGAGGTAATGCGGCAAGAGACCAGTACTCACCGAATGATAACCGGGCAGGCCGCCGCCGAGCCCGGCGGCAACGTTGCCGATCCCAGCCGTGATCAGCTCGCGATTGAGGTCGACGGCGCGCCGACTGGCGACCTCGAGCGTGCTGGCGTTCATCAAGAGCGTGATCATGGCGACCAGGGAGACCATGGCGAGCTTGGGTGCCACCGCCAGAATGGCCTCCCAGTCGGCCGCCATGAACGCCGCCGGGAGCCGCCCGGGCGCCCAGGCCTGGGCAGCGGACACGGGCTCGAGGACGAGGCCCATGGCCAGCAGCGATGCCGGCGTAGCGCCGGCAAGCCAGGCGACCGACCAGAAGCCCAAGAGCGACAGCACCAGCAGGGCGGGCACGCTCAGCGCATGCCGCCGCCAGCGCTGCAGGACGAGAAGTGCCGAGGCGAGGAGGACCGCCGGCAGCCAGCGGATCACCACGTCCGGCGCCCAGAGCAGCGGCAGCATGCCCCAGCCGAGCGGCTCGCCGGTCATCGCCGCGAACGCACCGCGGGCCAAGAGCCAGGCGACATAGCCGAGAAAGCCGCCGATCACCGGAAACGGCACGTAGCGGATCGCATTGCCGAGGCGGAAGGCGCCGAGCAACAGGAAGCTGAGCCCGAGGCCGAGGCTGGCGAAGGCGATCACGACCAGGAGCGTCGCCAGCTGGGCGGGGGCCGGCGTCAGCTCGGCGAGCGCCGCGGCGATGGCACCCAGCACTACCGCCGTGCCGCTCTGGGCATTGCCGATCACCGAGGGAATGGTGCTCCGCCAGGCGACGATCAGACCGAGCACCGCACCGGTGAAGAGGGCAAGAGTCACGCCGATGCCAAGATCGGTGGCGAACGGCCCCGCGAAGACGATGGCCGCATAGGCGATCGACGTCGCCAGGGTCAAAAGCCCGCCGATCAACCCGGCGGCAATCGCCGGCAATAGGCGACGATCTTGGCGGCGCGCGACAGCGGCCGCAGGGCTCTGGCCCGGTTGCAGATCGCCCGGTTGCAGATCGCCCGGTTGCAGATCGCCCGGTTGC
>DAIRDJ010000065.1:0-22153 GCA_036796215.1 Geminicoccaceae bacterium | reverse complement strand
GATGCGGATTATCGGGGCGAGGTGGGTGTTGTTTTGCACAATGCGGGCGCTAGCCTTTTCAGCGTGGCCCGGGGTGATCGCATCGCGCAACTGGTCGTGGCACCGGTGGTGCGGGTCGTCTGGCAGCCGGGTGATGTGGCGGAAGAGTCGAGTGCGCGTGGGGCCGGCGGTTTCGGCTCGACCGGGCTCGGCGGTGAGCGGCCGGCAGCGGGCGCGGGTGAGGTGACAGAAACCGAGCGGGGTAGTCGGGACCGATGATCAAGCCATCGAAGAAGCTCGCACTCGCGGTCGAGGCGGTGGTGGACATCGCCTATCACGGCACGGCCGAGCCCGTGCAGAGCCAGGACATCGGCAGGCGGCTCAATCTGCCCCGGCGCTATCTCGAGCAGGTCATGCAGCAGCTGGTCAAGGCCGGCATTCTCAAGGGTGTGCGGGGGCCGCGCGGTGGCTACCGGCTGGCGCGCGAGCGGCGGCGGATCTCGGTTGCCGATGTGGTGGCGGTGGTCGAGGCCAACGAAACGGAGACGGCCAACGTCTCGGTGAGTGATCTGGGCGAGCGGGTGATGGCGCCGTTCTGGGCCGAGCATGAACGGGCGGCCCTGGCGCGGCTCGATTCGGTGACCATCGAGGATCTCTGCCAGCAGGCGGAGAAGTCCCGCGTTCGGCGGGAAGCCCGCGACGGGATCGACTTCGCGATTTGATGGGGAGCCATCGTTAAACTGTGGAAAAGCTGGTGCCGGGTGTATGCGGGCACTGGCCTTGTGGCGTGATGTCTTGGCATAAGCGGGTGGTTGTTCGCTGCATCGCCCCGCCTCCCGCATTCGGGCCAGAGCCGATCCATGAGCACGCTCGCCATTGTCGCCGTCGAGCCTGGCCGTGTCGCCCGCGGCATCGGGCTCGCCCTTTTCGCCTACGCGTCGTTCTCGAGTGCCGACGCGCTGCTCAAGCTCAGCAGTTCGGGCTTCTCGGTCTTTCAGGTGGCGTTCGTCATGGCGGCGTTCGCCGTGCTGCCGGTTTTCGCTACGACCATCGGTCGCGGCGGGCTGAGGAGCGTGCTGCCACGCAACGTCAAGCTGGTGGCGGCGCGCGGCATTCTCGCCGCCAGTTGCGGCACGCTGGCCTGGAACGCCTTTGCCGCTCTGCCGATGGCCGAGGTCTATGCGCTGCTCTTTGCAGCACCCATGCTGGTCACCGCCTTCTCGGCGGTGTTGCTGGGCGAGGAGGTCGGTTGGCGGCGCTGGTCGGCGACGATCGTCGGCTTCATCGGGGTGATCGTGATGATCGACCCGCGGTTTTCCGGCCTCGGCCTCGGCCATTTGCTCGCGGCGCTCGGCGCTGTCGCCGGGGCATTGAGCTTCGTCATCCTCAAGAAGATCGGGGCCACCGAGAAGAGTGCGGCCATGCTGTTCTCGGTTCTCTTCTGGATCATGGCGGTCTCCTTCCCACCGGCCCTGGCGAACTGGGTATGGCCGAGTGCGGCCGAACTCGGGATCATGGCCATGGCCGGGTTGCTCATGGGGGCGGGGCAGGCTGGTCTCGTCTTTGCGACGCGCGATGCGCCGGCCGTGGTCGTCGCGCCCTTTCAGTACAGCCAGATGATCTGGGCCGTCGTCTTCGGTCTACTGGTCTTCGGTGACGTGCCGACGCCCAATCTCTTCATCGGTCTCGGCATCGTGGTGGCGGCCGGGCTCTTCATCATCTATCGCGAGACGGTGCGCGCCAAGCCGGTCACGGTCGGGCGCGGCGAGGTGCCGGCGCGGATTGCCCGGCTATGATGCTGCGCGAAGCCAGCTGCACCATCATGGACACGGCCGGGCCCTTGAAGCTCGGCTATGTCGAGTGGGGTGATCCGGGTGCCGCGCGGACCGTTCTCTGCATCCACGGTCTGACCCGCAATGCCCGCGACTTCGATTTTTTGGCAGCAGAGCTTGCCGCCGATGCCCGGGTGATCGCGGTCGATGTCGCGGGCCGCGGGCGGAGCGGCTGGCTCGCCGATCCCAATCGCTACATAGCACCCACCTATATCGGCCACATGGAGGCCTTTCTGGCCAGTCTCGGCCTGGAACAGGTCGATCTCGTCGGCACCTCGATGGGTGGGATCATCGGGATGGCGCTGGCTGCCCGGACCGACCCCGACAAGCCGTCACCGATCCGCCGCCTGGTCCTGAACGACGTCGGCGGGTTCGTGCCCAAGGCGGCCCTCGCGCCCATCGCCACCTATTTGGGCGCCCCGCCGCAGGTCTTCCCGGACCTCGCCGCGGTAGAGCGTCACCTGCGCTTCATCCACGTGACCTTCGGCCCGCTCACCAAGGACCAGTGGGCGCATCTCGCCCTGCACAGCAGCCGACCGGTGGCCGGTGGCTACGTCATGCATTACGACCCGGCGATCGCGAAGCCCTTCCTCGGTGCCGCTGCCGGGGACATCGTCCTCTGGCCGCTCTTTGATGCCGTTACCTGCCCGACCCTCGTCTTGCGTGGTGCCGAGAGCACCCTTTTGCCCTACGCCGTCGCCGAGGAGATGACCCGCCGTGGCCCGAAGGCCGAGCTCGCCACGTTCCCGGGTGTCGGCCACGCCCCGGCACTGATGTCCAAAGACCAGATCTTCGTCGTCGAGCGCTTCCTCAAGGCCTGATCGGGCACGGCTGCTGCGCGGCTGCCGGTCACGCGTCCGGCGTTGATGGCCGACGATCGACGCGCCGCCATTCCTGACTTCCTCACCTGTCGACGACCGGCGCCGAGCCAAAGTATCGGTGGGGGACGGGGAGGATCATTCTCCCCGTTCTTCTTCTTCTTCTTCTTCTTCTTCTTCTTCCCATTTTTTTTGCATCCCTCGAGCCCGAGTGCGGCGCAGACCGCCGGATCGAGCTCTCGGGTGCCGCGATCGAGGGTGATCGCCATGGCGTCGCCCCAGGACCAGATGGCCCAGGGGATGCCGTGCTCTTCGGCTGGCCGGCGCTTGGCCTCGAGGAAGGCGAGGCGGTCGTTGCCACGCATGGCGCCGAACTCGCCGAGGAGGAGGCGGTTGCGGGGGAGGGCGTGGCGGTCGGCCCAGGCGGCGACGGCGTCGATTGGGGCGCGTGTCGCGGCGGTGCCGGCATTGCGGTAGGCTTCCAGGCGATAGCGAAAATCGTGGACGTCGTGGGTTCCCCTGGCCCGACGCTCGGCCGCCTGGGCCAGTCGGTCGAGGGTCGGGTCGTCGAGGCGGTGGGGCGGATAGGGGACGTCCGCGAGGTAGCGCTCGGCGGCGCTGATCCATTCCGCACCCTGGTGGGTGAAGACGAAGGGTTCGTAGCTGTGGAAGGTCCAGAGCACGTTGGCGTCGTCGATCAGCCCCGGATCGAGGGCGATGAGGCCCGTCGCATGGCCCCAGCAAGCGCCGGTGAGGACGATGGGCAGCTCGGGTGCGGCCTGGCGGGCGGTGGCGTGCAGGCGTTTCAGCAGGGGGGGCCAGAGGATGCTCTCGCCCTGGGCGACGGCCGCGCAATCGTGGTCGGGCTCGTTGATCGGCTCAAAGGCGGTGCGGGCAGGATCGAGGCCGGCGAGCGCCTTGCCCACGGCTTCGACCAGCTCGAGGTAGGCTGCCGGCTCGTCGAGCACGGCCTCGGTGCCATGGGGATTGCCGGGGCGGGAGACGAGGTGGAGGTCGACGATGACGGCAAGGTCAGTGTCGTGGAGGAGCTCGACGGTTGCCACCACCTGGTCGATCAGGCCCTGCCGGCGCTCGCCAGGGCCGAGGGCGAGGAGCGGGCCCGGCTCGATCGGCACGTGGCGGCGCCAGTCCGGAAAGACGTCGAGAAAGCCCGGGCGCTCGAGCATGGTCTCGACCGGCAGCCATTCGACCCAGATGTCGAGATTGAGGCCGCGGCGCAGCTCGAGGGCGCTGGCCGGGGTGGCAAAGGCGGCCTGGAGCAGTGCTAGCGCTGCCAGGGCGCCGCGCCAGAAGGCGGTGTTGCTGCGGGCCGCGCGGCTCCCGTGAGGCTTGCCATTCATGGCGTCGAGATGACTGGCCAGCCCGTCATGACGCAACAGCCGTCGCCATTTCGGCAGCCCCCGCTATGGCGAGAGCATGTGGTCGCTTAACGATGAGCGGCGCTAGCTGACCGTCACCTGATCCAGCTGCTTCGGGTCGAGGACGATCGGTGTAGGCGGGTTCGGCTTCGGCTTCTGCGCCGCACGTATTGACGACTGTCTGTGCATCCGGCTCTCCCGCTCGGGCTTCTCTGAAGCAAAGGTAACGGTGGGGCTCGGGGAGGATCATCCTCCCCGATGAGCTTTCTTTCAACCGCTACTGCAGCTTCACAAGCGCGGTTAACGTCGAGGCAACACATCGGTACCCGATCGGGCCCGCCCGGCTGCAGGGCATGGTTGGCGGCGTTATAACCCTCGTGGCCGAGGACAACGAGGTGGAGGGGCCGATGACCGGTGGCCAGGTGGTAATGGCGATGACTCGGCCCGGCCGTTCGACGACCGACGAGCTTCTGGTCGAGACCGTTCGGCTTGCGACCGCGGTGCGGGGGCTTGCTCCCGAGGCGGACTCGGTCGATCGGCGGGATGCCTTGCGGCGGCTCTGGCAGGTGGCGAAGGTGGGCGAACTGACCGCCATTCTCGGCTATTGCGTCGCGTGGCTCCTGGTTCGCAAGGCGGTCGAGTGGGGTGAGCTCAGTCCGGCCGAGGGGCGGGCGGACGAGCGGCGGCTGGGTGTGGTGCCAGCGGCGGCGCGGGCTGGTGGTCGTCTCGAGGCCGTGGTCGGGGCGGAGCTTGCCGAGCTCGACGCGCGGGTGAAGGCCTTGCATGCGCGACTTGCCCGGCTCGACCGGCTGCTCGACGAGGCCAACTGACGGTCGCGTCCCGACCCTTGTTGCCAGCATCGTTTCGCGCCATACGGGGCCGCAGAGCCACAGCTTTTGCAGCCACCCGGAGGACGCGCCATGGCGCTTGTCGCCCAGAGCCTGGGCCGGATCAAGCCGTCGCCCACGATCGCGGTCACCAATCTCGCCCGTGAGCTGCAGGCGCAGGGCCGCGACATCATCGGGCTCGGGGCTGGCGAGCCGGATTTCGATACGCCGGATCACATCAAGGAAGCAGCGATCGAGGCGATCCGGAAGGGCGACACGAAATACACGGCGGTCGACGGCACGCCGGCCCTGAAGCAGGCGATTTCGGCCAAGTTCGAGCGCGAAAACGGGCTCGCCTACAAGCCCGAGCAGATCACGGTCGGCACCGGCGGCAAGCAGGTGCTCTACAATGCCTTGATGGCGACCATCGATCCGGGCGACGAGGTGCTGATTCCCGCCCCCTACTGGGTCTCCTATCCGGACATGGTGCTGCTGGCGGGCGGCACCCCGGTGGCGATCGATTGTCCGGCCGAGAAGGACTTCAAGCTGCAGCCGGCGCAGCTCGAGGCCGCGATCACGGCGAAGACCAAGTGGCTGATCTTGAACTCGCCCTCGAACCCGACCGGGGCCGCCTACACCGAGGCCGAGCTCAAGGCGCTCACCGATGTCCTGGTGCGTCACAGCCATGCCTACGTCATGACCGACGACATGTACGAGCATCTGGTCTACGACGATTTCCGCTTCACCACGCCGGCCCAGGTCGAGCCGCGGCTCTATGACCGGACGCTGACGGTCAATGGTGTTTCCAAGGCCTATGCGATGACCGGCTGGCGGATCGGCTATGCCGGCGGGCCCGCCCCGCTGATCAAGGCGATGGCCATGGTCCAGTCGCAGAGCACGTCCAATCCCTGCTCGATCAGCCAGGCGGCGGCCGTGGCGGCCTTGAATGGCCCGCAGGACTTCCTGCCGGAACGCAACGCCGTCTTCAAGGAGCGCCGCGACCTGATCGTGGGGCTCCTGAACGAGGCGCCGTGGCTCGACTGTCCGACACCCGAGGGGGCGTTCTACGTCTACCCTTCCTGCGCCGGGGTGATCGGGAGGAAGACGCCGGCGGGCGAGGTGATCGGCTCGTCGGAGGCCTTCGCCAAATACCTGCTCGAGCAGGGCGGGGTCGCCGTGGTGCACGGCTCGGCCTTCGGCCTCGACCCGCATTTCCGCATCTCCTACGCGACGGCGACGGACCTTCTCGAGGAAGCCGGCAAGCGGATCATCGCCACCTGCCAGAAGCTGGGGTAGCCGCGAAAAAGGTGTCAGGAGTCTTTTTCGCTTGGGACCGACGCATTAATCGCGTCGTTCATTGGAGTTCCTGCGTCCTGGTCACGAGCGCGATCAACGCTGCACCCTCGGATCACTCGGTGCCAAAATGCGGGTGGCGGACACGGTCGCCCTTGGTGATCCCCAGCCGTTCGGCCTCGCCACCGAGGATTTCGAGGACGGCGGTGACGGGCGCGGGGGCGGTGATCACCGTTTCGGAGAAGGGGACGGTCTCGGCGGCGATGCCCTGGATCATGCCGCTTTCGTCGATGAACAGCATGTCGAGCGAGGTGGGGGTGTTCTTCATCCACATCGAGAGGGGGCGGGGCTGGTCGTAGGTGAAGAGCATGCCGGTGCCGGCCGGCACCTCGTCCCTGAACATCAGGCCGCGCATCTGCTGCATTGGAGTCCGGGCCATCTCGACCAGAAAATCGATGGACCCGTCCGACGTCTCGATGGTAAGCGGCTCCTGGTCTAGGATGGGCTGTGGGTCGCCGTGGGTCTGTGCGGGGCCGAGGCCCGGCAACAGCGTGAGGCCGAGGAGGAGGGCAATCGTCGCTCGCCTGGCGAGGGTGGCGGTCATGGGATGAACTGCTCCTTCAAGATGCGCTCCTCGAGATTGTGCTCCGGATCGAAGAGCAGCTGGAAGCGCTTGTCACGATCTTCCCAGACCTCGACCTCGACCACGTCGCGGACCTCGGTGAAATCGGCAACCGCGCTCACCGGCCGCTTCTTCGGGTCGAGCACGCGAATGCGAAACCGGGTCTCGCTGCTCAAGAGGGCACCCCGCCAGCGCCGGGGGCGAAAGGCGCTGATCGGCGTCAAGGCCAGGATGTTCGAGCCGAGCGGAATGATCGGCCCGTGCGCCGAGAGGTTGTAGGCCGTCGAGCCCGCCGGCGTTGCCACCATCACCCCGTCGCAGACCAGCTCCGGCAGCCGGTTGACCCCGTCGATGTCGATGCTCAACGCCGCCGCCTGCCGGGTCTCGCGAAAGACCGAGACCTCGTTGATCGCCATCCCGTCGACGATGGTGCCGTCGACCTGCCGGGCGCGCATGCGCAGCGCGTAGAGCTCGACCGGTGTCGCCTCGCCGATCCGTGCCGGGAGGTCGTCGGGGGCGTATTCGTTGAGCAGGAAGCCCACGGTGCCGAGATTCATGCCATAGACCGGAATGTCCCGGTCGATGAAGCGGTGCAGCATCTCGAGCATGAAGCCGTCGCCACCGAGTGCCACAATGATGTCGGCGGCGGCCGGCTCGACGGCGGGATAGCGGGCCATGAAGGCGTCCCGCGCCCGTGCCGCCTCCGCCGTGCCGGCGGCGAGAAAAGCGAGCCTCATGGGCGACGGCAGCGCATCGACGACAATCCCGGGTGTTCACCCGACGAGGGTCGGGCATTCACAAGCCACCGCAAAGCTATTAGATTTAAGGAGCACTCGATAGTCGGGAATTCGCCCAGGCGCCTGATGGCCACCCGGCATCGCTCGGTCTCGGGAGGGACGCATGCTCATCGACGGCTTCGGCCGGCAGATTTCCTATGTCCGCATTTCGGTCACCGACCGCTGCGATTTCCGCTGCGTCTATTGCATGGCCGAGAACATGGTCTTTTTGCCGAAGAAGGACCTCCTGACCCTGGAAGAGCTCGAGCGGCTGGCGGACGCCTTCATCGCCACGGGCGTGCGCAAGATCCGCCTCACCGGCGGCGAGCCGCTGGTCCGCCGCGACGTCATGTCGTTGATCCGGGCCCTCGGCCGGCGCATCGGCGACCGCCCCGGCACGCTCGGCGAGCTCACCATCACCACCAACGGCAGCCAGCTCGAGCGCTTCGCCGAGGGGCTCCATGCCGCCGGCGTCAGGCGCATCAACGTCTCGCTCGACACCCTCGAGCCCGGCCGCTTCGAGGCCATCACCCGCTGGGGCAAGTACGACAAGGTCATGGCCGGCATCGCCGCCGCCAAGGCAGCGGGCCTCCACGTCAAGATCAATGCCGTGGCGCTCAAGGGCGTCAACGAGGACGAATACGACCGGATGATCGCCTGGTGCGGGGCCGAAGGCTTCGACCTCACCCTGATCGAGACCATGCCCCTGGGCGAGATCGACGAGGACCGCACCGACCAGTATCTCCCCCTCTCCCTCGTCCGCGCCCGGCTCGAGCAGCGCTGGACCCTGACCGACCTCGACTTCCGCACCGGCGGCCCCGCCCGCTACGTGCGCATCGAGGAGACCGGCGGCCGGCTCGGATTCATCACCCCCATGACCCACAATTTCTGCGAATCCTGCAACCGCGTCCGGCTCACCTGCACCGGCACCATGTACATGTGCCTCGGCCAGGAAGACGCCATCGACCTCCGCGCCCCCCTGCGCGCCTCCGAGGACAACGGCCCCCTCCTGGACGCCATCCGCACCGGCATCGACAAGAAGCCGAAAGGCCACGACTTCATCATCGACCGCCACCACAACCGCCCCGCCGTCGCCCGCCACATGAGCGTCACCGGCGGCTGACCGGGCTGCAGCGCCGAAAGGCGAGACGAGAAAAGAGCGGGGGAAATGATTTCCCCCGCGCCCCCTCGGGATTTTGGGGGTGGTCGTTGGCGCGCGGTCACTCCTTCGCCGCCATCGTGGCGAGCTTGCCACGCATCCGCGCCAAGCTCTCCTCCGCCACCGGTAGCCAATAGCTGACGCCGCCGTCCGCATAGACCGAAGCCGCATCCTCCATCGCCGCGATCGCCTGGCGAAGCCGCTCGGCATCACCCTCGCGCTCCGCCAGAGCTTCCAGAGCGTGCGCCAGCCCGTGCCGCGAGTAGGCCCAGTCCAGCGGCACGCGCTCGCGCGTGCGCTCCAGGAGGGCCGCCTCGAAGGCCTGGACGGCGCGCTCGAGGGTGGCGGTGCCGCTCTCCCGCGCGCCGACGGTCTGAAGCGCAGCGCCGAGATTGTTCTGGGTCATGGCCCAGCCCAGCGGCACGCGCTCGCGGGTGCGTTCCTCGAGCGCGGCCTCGTAGGCCTTGACGGCGCGCTCGAGGGTGGCGGTGCCGCTCTCCCGCTCGCCGAGGGTCCCAAGCGCAGTGCCGAGATTGTTCTGGGTCGCGGCCCAGTTCAGCGGGACGCGCTCGCGGGTCCATTCCAGGAGGGCTGCCTCGTAGGCCTGGACGGCGCGCTCGAGGGTGGCGGTGCCGCTCTCCCGAGCGCCGAGGGTCTGAAGCGCCGCGCCGAGATTGTTCTGGGTCATGGCCCAGTCCAGCGGCACGCGCTCGCGGGTGTACTCCAGGAGGGCCGCCTCGAAGGCCTGGACGGCGCGCTCGAGGGTGGCGGTGCCGCTCTCCCGCGCGCCGACGGTCTGAAGCGCAGCGCCGAGACTGTTCTGGGTCGTGGCCCAGTCCAGCGGCATGCGCTCGCGGGTCCACTCCAGAAGCGCCGCCTCGAAGGCCTGGACGGCGCGCTCGAGGGTGGCGGTGCCGCTCTCCCGCTCGCCGAGGTTCCGAAGCGCATTGCCGAGATTGTTCTGGGTCATGGCCCAGTCCAGCGGGACGCGCTCGCGGGTGTATTCCAGGAGGGCTGCCTCGTAGGCCTCGACGGCGCGCTCGAGGGTGGCGGTGCCGCTCTCCCGCTCGCCGAGGGTCGCAAGGGCATTGCCGAGATTGTTCTGGGTCATGGCCCAGTCGTCGGGGCGGGTGCCCTGCGGGGCGAGGGAGAGGGCGGTCTCGTAGGTGGCGATGGCCTCGGCGAGGGCGGCGTTGTCGCCGAACTCGCGGCCGAGATCCTGCAGAACGTTGCCTTGGGCGAGGCGGTGGCGCCAGCTCGTCTCGGGGTCGAAGGCTGTCAGGTCGGCGGCCTCGGCCAGGAGGGTGGCGGCGTCGCGGTAGCGGAGCTGGCTTCGGGCGATCTGCGCACGTTGGGCGAGGGCTTCAGCTTCGCTGCGGGCGTCGCTTTCGATAGCGGCGGCGAGGCGGGTTTGCATGGCTTGCCGGGCGAGGCGGCGTTCTCGGTGGAACGCTTGGATCGCTTCGAGAGCGCGGTTGGCTTCGGCGTCGTCACCGGCGGTCTGGGCCGCGACGACGCGTTGACGGAACGTACGGAGGCTCGGATCGGTCTCGGCCTCGGCCAGGAGACGCTGCTCACGCAGGGCCGTCACCCGCTCCTCGGTCAGTCGACGGACCAGATCGGGCAGGGCTTCGGGTTGCAGTTCATGTTGCTCGACGTGGGGTGCGAGCACCGTGAGGACGCGCTGCACGATGCCTTCGGTGGCGCCGAGCTGCCTGGCCAGGCCCGCGACGCGATCGTCCTGCTGCTGGGCGAGGGCAGCCGCGATCATCGCCTGGACCTCTTCGGGCGTCAGGCCGATATTGAGGTCCCTGCCGGCGGCCATGCCACCGCGGTCGGCTTTGACGCTCTTGCCGAGGATGCTCACCGGCGCCGCTTTTGCGGTGGCTCTGCGAGGTTCACGTCGCGCCCGGCAGCGATGCCGCCGCGGTCGGCGCTGATCGTCGGGGTGGGTGGCGTGCTGCTGCCCGCTGCGCGTGCAAAGAAGAACTTGATGAAAGCCCAAAGACCGCCGGCGACGACGACAAGGCCGCCGCCGAGCCAGGCCAGGGTTTGTTGGTTGTCCGGATCGCTGAGGAACGCCCAGAGCGTCTCCAACGGCAACCTCCTCACGCTATGGCTGAACCATAGCAGGGCGGCCGGTTCGGATAAAGACCCACCGTACCGCCACCTCACCAAAATAACGGAGGGGCCTGGGGAGGCGCTGCCTCCCCAGATTCTTTCTCTTCGCTCAGTCCTCGTAGAACCGCAGCCCACCCAGTGCCAAATCCGCCTCGAAGGCGCGGCCGATGGCGACCAGGCCCAGGCGACGGAGCTGCTTCGGGTCGAACGGGGCGTCGAGGCGGTGCGGCGTGAAGCCCTTGAACGGCAGGTGTAGCGTGGTCCAGCGCCGCGGGACGATGAAGGTCTGCCGGTAGGACTGCCAGGGGCGGGTGACGGCCATGGTGCGCAGATGCAGGCCGTAGGCTTCGCCGTTGCCGCGGAGGTCCAGCTCGATGCCGCTCCAGGCGCTGGCATCGATCGGCCCGCCGTCGGGTGCCAGGTCGAGCGCCATCTGGATGAAGCCGCCGTCGTTGTCGAGGCGCACCAGGCCGCTCATCCGGAGCGCCGGGCGGCCCTCGATGGTGGTGGCCTCGAGCCGGCCGCGCGAGACGCCGCCCATCACGCTGTCGGTCAAGAGCGCCCAGCTCGTGCCGATGCTGGCCCGGCTGCCGTGGCTCGAGCGGTCGTCGATGATGCCGCCCTCGATGCTTGCGGTCACGCTCATGGCTGGCGCCGCCAGAGGCGGAGGATGGGGGCGCCCTCGGCGTCGAGGAGGAAGAGGAGGCCGCTCTCGAGGCGCCAGCTTTGGACCCGGCCGAGGGCGTCCGTGAACCGTGCTTCCTGGTGCATGACGGCTTCGGGGCAGGCCTTGAGGGTGGCGGCGAGCTGGCCGCCTGCGGTGCCGATCGCGAGCCTGTCGCCCTCCAGGGTGTAGCTGCCGGTGAAGGCGTTGCAGCCGCCCGAGCCCTGGACGCGGCCGTCAAGGGTGAAGGTGACGTGCGACTGGAGGTTGTCGATCACGCCCTGCTGGTCGATGTCCTCGGCGACCCAGGTGGGGCCCACGAGGCTCGGTTGGGCGCGCTCGCCCGGGAGACGGATCATCATGATCTCGACGCTGTCGCCGGCACCCCGGGTCAGCACCCGGTGCACACTGTCGGAGCGAAAGAGGATGCGACCCTCGTGGATGAGCTTGGCGGTGACGGCGTAGGTGTAGCGCTCGTCGATCAGCGAGGGATCGTAGGGCAGGGTGAAGGGGATCGGCACTTGACCTTGCGGCTTGATTCGGAGCGAGGCGAGGCACTCGGACGGGGCATCGGCGTGGGAGATGTCGAGCAGCTCGACCTCGAGCACGGCTCCCCCGGGCAGGGCCATTCGCTCGCGATAGCTGGCGGTGCCCTGGATGGTGGCGAGCTCGGCCATGGCGGTGGTCGCGGTTTGGAGGGTGAGGAGGAGGGCGGTGATAAGACCGAACCCGGCCGAAGCACGGCTACCGGGTCGATGACGCTGCGGCATTGATGGCGGATCGAACGGCATGGGTCGAGGTCCGTGCGCGAAGCTGTGAACGACGTGTGCTCAATCGCACGCCCGTTGCGGCTTCGCCAATGGTTACGATCGGTCGAGGGCTCTGGCCTCGGTATCGGAAGGTGGCGACACGCCTCGAGGCGTTGGTTCGTCGCGGTCGCAGGTCGGCTTGTCGGACGGGACCTGCTGGCTGATGCAGCCGTGCCACGCAGTCGGCAAATGACCGGGGCGGGGCCGGCTTGTCACTAGGGGCATCCAGACCGATCGGCTAATAGTGCTGCGGGGCATCTTTACTTCAGGAGATCGGGCACATGTCTGCTCGTCTTTTTCCGGTCGCGGCCGGTTTTGTCGCCGCTGCGACGATGGCGGCGGTGTCGCCGGTGGCGGCCGCCGATTTCACGATCGGTCTCGGTGCCGGGCTCGCCCCCGACTACGAGGGCTCCGAGGATTACGAGGCCGTGCCGTCCTGGGTGCTCAGCGCCAACAATCTCTACGATCCGGCGACCTTTGTGTCGCTCCGGGGGACGCAATTGCGCTCGAATTTCGTGCCTCATCCGCAGTTCCGTGCCGGGATCTCGGGCCTTTACGTGGGTGAGCGCGACGACGTCGAGAACGACCGGGTCGACGATCTGAGCAAGACCGATGAAGCGCTGCTGCTGGGTGCTGGTATCGGCTGGGACTTCTTCCCCGAGCCCGAGCTCGGCCTTACCCTGGCGGTCGACCTCATGTACGACGTTGCCAACGACAATGGTGGCATCGTCCAGCCCTATCTCAGCTACTTCAACGCCCTGCCGGGCACGCCGCTTTCCGTGGGGGCGGAACTCTTCACCACCTGGGCGAGCGAGGACTACATGTCCGAGCAGTTCGGCATCGATGCGAGCGACGCGGCGCGCAGCGGGCTCGACCAGTTCGGCGCCGATGAGGGCTTCAAGGACGTGGGCCTGCGCGGTCAGCTGACCTACCGTTTCACCGATAGCTGGTCGAGCACCTTCGCGGCCCAGTACAAGCTTCTGGTCGAGGACGCGGCCGACAGCCCGGTGGTCGATGACGAAGGCAACGAGAACCAGTTCTTCGCCGGCGTCACTGTCAACTTCCACTTCTGAGCCGGAGGCTGGCGGCGGCGTTCCGCGCAAGGGTGGGACGATGCGACCCTTCAAGCTCACCACCTGGAACGTCGAGCATGCCAATGCCACCCTTGCCGAGCGCGAGGGCACGGCGACGCCACGGCGCGGGCAGAGCGTTGCCGCCATGCAGGCCGAGGCCCAGGCCAAGATGGCGGCGATCGCCGCCGAGATCGACGAGATCGACCCCGATATTCTCTTCGTCTGCGAGGGCCCAGCCGGCGAGGATGGGGCCCTTCGCTATTTCGCCGAGGCCGCACCGGGTTACCAGCTGATCGCGCGGGGCGACCCGACCGGCAAGGCCTACGCCACCAAGGGTCAGCAGTGGCTCTGGTTCCTGGTCAAGGAGGGGTTTCCGGCAGCGGTGTCGCTCCTGCCGGTCGAGACCTGGCAGGCCTTCACCCGTGACCAGACCGGGGGGATGACCAAAAAGGGCAGGTGGCTGGTGTCGATGCCCGCCCTCGACAAGGCGACGGGCAGACCACTGCCGCACGAGCTTGTGGGCCACGGACATTATCGCCACCCGCAGGTCGCCTGCTTCGACTGGCAGGGTACTCGGGTCGAGATCATCGGCGTCCATCTCAAGAGCAAGTTCGTCAACCAGCGTGATCCGAAAAAGCGCTGGCAGAAGCCGGCGAGTGGCAGCTTCGACGATATTCGTGCCGCGATCGACGCCAGCCCCGGCTTCATGGTCGAGGCGGTCCGGGCACGGGCCAAGCTGACCACCGAGGTGGTCGACGTCCGCACCTATATCGAGCGGCGCTTCGCCCAGGAGGCCGAGCCCGCGATCATCGTCCTGGGCGACGTGAACGATGGGCCGGGCAAGGAGCTGATCGAGATCTGGTTCATGCTGCACGATCTGATCGGCAACCTGCAGGGCGACGTCTTCTTCGCCCGGCGGTTCTTGAACCATGCGCTCTTCGACATCGAGGACCGGCTGCGCTGGAGCGTCTATTTCGAGGATGCGGTCGATCCCAGGCGCGACCCGCGCATCTTGCTCGACCACATTCTCTTCACCCAGCGCTTTTCCGGCAGCAGCGCAGTACCACTTCGGGTGATGCCGGGTGCGGGGCGGGTCGAGCACGACGTCCACGAGCGGGTGGCGAGCCTGCTGCCGCGGGAGGTCACAACGAGCGACCACCGGCCGGTCTCGGTGACGATCACCCCCACGGCATGACCAGGGTGTCGGCCTCGATCCCCCAGGCCGGCACTTGTTTTACCGCGATTCGTTGCTCGGTCGGGCTTGTGTCCGGGCGCCGGCTCGTCGATACAACGCGGCATGCGGAAGGTCATCTGGTCGATCCTGGTCCTCTTTCTCCTGGCGCTCGGGCTCCTGGCCCACTGGACCCTGCCGTCGCGGGACGTCGTGCGGGTTCTCGGCACCGACGTGGCCCGGCAGCAGACGGTGGCCACCAATGAGCGCGGCGAGGATGTCACCGTCAGTCGCGATATCCGCTACATCAATGCGGTAACACCCGACGGCACACCCCGGGTCTACCGCAACGAGGACACGGGCTGGGGCTGGCCGCCCTATTTCAAGTTCGACACGGCCAATCTCGCGGCCGAGGCGCAGAACATGGCTTCGAGCGAGGCGGCACCGCGCTGGATGATCGTCACGCACTACGGCTGGCGGTTCCCGGTTTTCTCGGCTTTTCCCAACGCCTTGTCGATCGAGCCGGCCGAGGGACCCGACCAAACCCTGATTCCCTGGCTCAAGATCACCGTGCTGGTGCTGCTTCTGGCGTTCGCTGCCTATCTCTGGTGGTGGGTACACGGCATTTTCAAGCGGCGTGATGCGGCCTGACCAGCACCCGGCCGGGGGGCCGTCGACCATGGCGACGAAGGGCAGCCTTCGCGAGCAGCTGGAGCAGCGCCGGGTCTTCCTCGAGGCCAAAGACGGCGACCGCTATCTCTTGCGGCCGATCGCGCCCTCGGACGCACCCTCGCTGATCCGTGGCTTCAATACCCTCTCGCCGCGCGAGCGCTGGTTTCGCATGCTGCACGCGACGCAAGGGTTGAGCGAGGAGGCCGCTGCCGCGTTCTGCTCGCCGGATCCGGTGCTCGATATTTGTCTCGTCTTCGAGGGCAAGGGCGAGCTCGCGGGCGAGATCCTTGGTGGGGCGCGGATTACCGGCGAACCGCATCGAGAGACGGGTGAGTTTTCGGTGTCGATGCGGCCCGAGTTGCAGGGGCGCGGTCTTGCTCGGCAGGCGCTGGAGGTCGCCATCCGGGTCGCCGCCGAAGCCGGCTACAAGCGGATCATCGGCTACGTCGCGGCGGCCAACGGCGCCATGCTCCGCCTCGCCAAGCGACTGGGCTTCACCATCCGCACCGATCCCGACGATCCGGCGATGCGGATCGCCGAGCTTCGCCTCGACGACGCATCGGCAGCCTGAAGGCCGGTCAGTGCGATCGGTCGCGGCCGGGAAAAAGGCGGCTCGCCGCGCGGGCGACCAGGAGAATGGCGAGTGGTGCGCCGACCAGCAGCAGCACGGCTACGACAAAGAGTTGCATCGACCAGTTATCCTCGCAAACCCCCGGTTTCGCCAACCCCTCGTAAGGTCCGTCGGCACGATCCGACGTCAAGTGGCAGGACGGCTGGATCGGCCTGGCTGCGGCAATGGTGACCATCGGCCGGTTGGCGTTGCTGTTTCGAAGTCACGGCACTCGGGCTAGCATCGACGTGGGCTGACCCTTTGACCGCCGCCATTCGAAAGGCTACAGGCCATGATCGAGCGACTCCTCGAGAACAATCGCCGTTGGGCCGAGCGCTGGTCCAGGACCGATCCGGGCTTCCTGCCGAGCCTCGCCCTCGAGCAGCGCCCCGAGTATCTCTGGGTCGGTTGCGCCGACAGTCGGGTGCCGGCGAACGAGGTGGTCGACGTGGCCCCGGGCCAGCTCTTCGTCCACCGCAACGTGGCCAACCTGACCCCGCCGTCGGACCTCAACTTTCTCGCCGTGCTCTCCTTCGCGGTGAAGGCCCTGGGCGTGAAGCACATCATCGTCTGCGGCCATCATGGTTGCGGCGGCATCAAGGCGGCAATCAAGGATGAGCGACACGGCATCGTCGATCATTGGCTGGCCCCGGTGCGCGCCACCTATCGCCACCACCGGGCCGAGATCGAGGCGCTGACCGGCGACGACGCCCGGATCGATCGGCTGGCCGAGCTCAACGTCGCGGACCGGGTGCAGGACGTCGCCAACACGATGATCGTCCGCGACACCTGGAAGAAGGGCCAGGAGCTCGCCATTCACGGTTGGATCTATCGCTTGGCCGACGGCCTGATCCGTGACCTCCGGGTCACCGCGCGGCGGCCCGAGGACGTCGACTGAAAGCGTGGGCTACTGCATCTCGGCCTCGAACAGGGTGTCGAGGGCCGGAACCGACGCCGTGCCGCAGCGTCGTCCAGCGGGCGATGGTTATGGCAGCCTCCATCGCCGTCTCCAACCCCGGCAAGGCCGCCGCTGTGGACGGCATCGGCGCACAGTCATAGAGTGTTGGTGGCGGTTGGCGCAACGATCAAGCGTGCGGGATCGGTTACCAGACTCTGCTTGTCGCGCGTGCGGATCGGCCAATCAGGGGGGGCGCCGCATGGGGAGCGGCCGGCAGGGTCAGAAGGACAGGGGCCCGGCGGCGCTGTCCGCGCCGGCGCCGCGCTGAGAGCCCGCGCATGCTGCCGTCCGTCGAGACTTCGGGCCTCGAGATCGGTATTCTCTCGGCCGCCCTGATCGGCGCCTTGGCGTATGGCACGGGCGACTTTCTCGGCGGGCGTGCGGCGCTGCGGCTCTCGGCCGCCGGTGCCGTTGCGGTCGCCCAGACCGTCGCCGTGATGTTCATGATCCAGCAATTCCAGCACGAGGGTGCGGCGCTGCCTACCGGCGGCGATTGGTATCCGAGCCTCTTCGGCGGTGTCGCCTATGCCTTCGGTCTGCTCATGCTCTACCAGGGGCTGGCGTTCGGGCGGATCGGCATCGTTGCCCCGCTCTGCGGCCTCGTCGGGATCGTCATCCCGCTCTTGGGTGACGTCGTCCTCGAGCGGGCGATCGGCCCGTCGCAGCTCTTGGGCATCGGGCTCTGCGCCGCGGCGGCACTGTTGATCGCCTGGCAGCCGTCGTCGCCCGAGGCGGGTGGGCCCGCCGGTTGGTCGGTCAAAGTCGGGACGATGGGCGGGCTCGGCTATGGCACGGCCGATCTCTGTCTCGGCATGATGACGACCGAGACGGCGACAGGGGCTCTTCTGGTCACCCGTAGCGTTGCAGCCGTGATCGCGGTGAGCGTCGTGCTGCTGCTCGTTGTGCCCCGCCGAACAGTTCGGCTCGCTGCCCTGTCCGATGTCTCGACCGAGGGCAGCGGCTGGTCGGTCGTGGCCTGGTGGGCCAGAAACCGCGCGCTGCAGACGGGCTGCCTGCTCGGGGCCAGCGCCGGGTTGCTCGATACGGTCGGCCACATCGGCTACGTCACCGCGGCTGTGCAGGGCAGCATGGGGGTCGCGGCTGCGGTCGTGGCCCTTTGTCCCGCCGTCTCGGTGCTGCTCGCCGTGGTGATCCTCGACGAGCGCATCACCCCTCTCCAGGCCACGGGCTTCGCGCTGGGCATCGCTGCCATCTGGGTGGTGTCGCTCTAGCCGGGTAGCGAGCGCGCGGTCGCGCACTCGGTCGCTGCGGGACCGCCCCTTGCCAGCGGCGCACGTGGCTGGCACCGATGCGCCATGACTTCGATGCTGATCGACGGGCTCTTGACCGGTGCGCTGATCCTGGGCGTGGCGCTCTTGGCGTTTTTGGCGCTCAGGATCGTCCAGACCGGCGGCGATACGGTGCTCGAGCCCTGGCATGTGCATCTGCCGCGAGACCTCGATGCCGCGGCGATCGAGCGTTTGGACTGGGCCGGCTATGTCCTGGCCGAGCAGGCGCTTTTCGATGCGGTCGAGGAGGAGATCAGCGGCCACCTGCCGGCCCGGGACCAGGTGCCGATCAACCGCTACTTCAAGGGCAGCCCGGTCCATCCGCGCAGCCTCGCGCAGGACTGGAACCGCTCGTTCATCATGGCGCCGGACGGTGAGCCGCGCGGTGCCGCCGTCCTGCTCCACGGCCTGACCGATTCGCCCTACAGCCTCAGGCATGTCGGCGAGGCCTACCGGGCCAGGGGCTATCTCGCCATCGGCATCCGCCTGCCGGGCCATGGCACGGTGCCGGCGAGCCTGACCAGAGTGGGCTGGCACGACTGGACGGCGGCGACCCGGCTCGCGATCCGGGAAGCCAAGCGGCGGACCGGCAATGGCCTGCCGCTGCATCTCGTCGGCTACTCGAACGGGGCCACGCTCGCCCTCGACCAGGCGCTGCTCGCACTCGAGGATTCGACCCTCACCCGGCCGGACCAACTCGTGCTGATCTCGCCCATGGTCGGAATCACTGCCTTCGCCCGGTTCGCCGGGATCGCCGGCTGGCCCGCCATCGTGCCGCGCTGGGCCAGGACCGCTTGGATCAAGCGGGTGCCCGAGTTCAACCCCTTCAAGTACAACTCGCTGCCGGTCAACGCCGCGCGGCAGTCCTACAAAGTGACCAAGGATCTGCAGCGCCGGCTGACCCGCCTTGCCAGGGCCGGGAGGCTCGCCGGCCTGCCGCCGGTTCTGACGTTCCAATCGGTTGTCGATTCGACCGTTTTGACGGATGCCGTGATCCACGCACTGCACGCCCGCCTGCCCGCGGGCCGGAGCGAGCTCGTCCTCTTCGACGTCAACCGCAGCACCCATTTCGGCCACCTCATCAGCCCGGCTGCGGCGCGCATGGCCGAGAGCCTCGTGCCGCCGGCACCGCGCGGCTTCGCCGTCACCATCGTGACCAATCGCGACGCCCTGTCGAGCGAGGTCGAGGCGCGCCGCACGGCCGCCGGCAGCACCACGGCCGCGGTTCAGGATCTGGGCTTGGCCTTCCCGGACGGCGTCTACTCGCTCTCCCACGTGGCCCTGCCGTTCCCGCTCTCCGACAGCCTCTACGGCCTCCTGCCCGACCCGCCCGACGAATTCGGCACCAGCCTGGGTGCGATCGCCACCCGCGGCGAGCGCAACGTGCTGGCGGTCCCCAGCGACGATCTCGCCCGAATGAGCTCGAACCCGTTCTTCCCCTATCTCCTGGAGCGGATCGAGGCGACGCTCGACCGGCGGGTCTGAGGCGGGGCAGGGGGTGACGCTTTTTCGCTGTTCCGCCGGGCGCGCCGCTGCGCTACCAGGAGGGCCGCTCGGGGTGCCAGCGTGCCCCGCCCGAACAGGAAGAGACGCATGAGATCGACAGGCAAGGGACTCCGGACCAGCCTTTTGGGTGCTGCCGCCCTGATCCTCCTGGCCGACCCGGCCACGGCCCAGCTCGATGCCATCGAGGGGGAGTTGCCGCCCTTCTTCCGCGAGCGGCTCGCCTTCGAGATGGCGGATACCAACAAGGACGGCCTGGTCAGCGAGGCCGAGTTCGCCCGCGACGCCATCGCCGCCTTCGTCGCCCTCGACCAGGACGGCAAGGGCTATCTCACCCCCGAGGATCTCGGCCCGCACGATCCGGCGTTGTTTGCCAAGGTCGACGCGGCGGGCGACGGGGTCCTCCATTTCGACGAGGTGATGGCCTACAAGATGGCCGCTTTCGAGGCTGCCGACGCCGACGGCGACGGTTTCCTCACCTTCGACGAGATGCTCGAATCCGCCCTGCGCGAACTCGGAGACCTCCGGCCATGACCAAGCGCATCAACCGCAAGACCGGCCTGACGCTGGCCACGGTGGTGACCGCCGCCCTCCTGTTGACGGCTTGCGAGACCGGCCCCGACACCGCCTCGCCGGGCATCGGCACGGTGGGTGGTGCTGCTGTCGGCGCCGGTGCCGGCCGGCTCATCTTCGGCAACAGCACGACCGGCATGCTGATCGGCGCCGGGGTCGGCGGGCTCGCCGGCAACATGACCCTCGATCGCAGTGCCGAGGAGCGCCGCCGCCAGGAGCAGGAGGCCGCGGCCGACGCCCAGATGCGCCGCCAGCTGGAATTCGAGCGGCAGCAGGCGCTGCAGGAGGAAGAGGTCCGCCGGCAGATCGAGGAGCAGCGGCTGTTCGAGGAATGGCGTCGCGAGCGTTACGGCAGCGGCGCCTGACCGGGGCAGACAGGCCCGTCGGATGGCGCTGAGGCGGGTCTGGACGTGGACGCGGCGCGGTGCGGCGCTGGTCCTCGTCGTGCTCCTGACCCTCTTGGCTGTCCGTGCCTGGGACACCCAGCGCGGCCCGCCGCTCGAAGTCTGGCACACCTATATCCCCGAGGAGCTGCCGGTCGAGGCGCTCGACCGGGCGAGCTGGGCCGACTATCTCGACCACGAGGCGGGCATCTTCGGGGAACTCGTCGCCGAGGTGTCGCAAAAGCTCGAGCCCGACGACCAAGTCCCCTTCAACCGCTACTTCAGCGCCAGCCCGATCTATCCCGGCAGTTTCGAGCGGGACTGGAACCGCTCCTACACGCTCGACCCCGCAGGCGAGCCAGAGGGGGCGGTCGTCCTCCTCCACGGCCTGACCGATTCGCCCTACAGCCTCCGCCACGTGGCCGAACGCTACCGGGCCCGAGGCTTCAGTGTCGTCGCCATCCGCCTGCCCGGCCACGGCACCGTTCCGGCCGGGCTCTTGCGGGTCAAATGGCCGGAATGGACAGCGGCCACCCGGCTCGCCGTGCGCGAGGCCGAGCGCCGCAGCGGGCCGGGCAAGCCCCTGCACATCGTGGGCTTCTCCAATGGTGGGGCGCTGGCGCTGAAATACGCCATGGACGCGGTCGACCGCGAAGACCTCCGCCAGGCCGACCAGCTGGTCCTGGTCTCGCCGATGGTCGGGATTACCGCGTTTGCCCGCTTTGCCGGCATCGCCGGCTGGCCCGCGGTCTTCCCGCGCTGGGCCAAGGCCGCCTGGATCGCCATCATCCCGGAGTTCAACCCCTTCAAATACAACTCCTTTCCGGTCAACGGGGCGCGCCAGTCGCACCAGGTCACCATGGCGCTGCAGGCCGATCTCCGCCGCCACGAACAGGCCGGCCGGCTGACCGAGCTGCCGCCGGTCCTCACCTTCCAGTCGGTGGTCGACTTCACCGTCAGCACCCATGCCGTCGTCAACACGCTGCACGCCCGCCTGCCCGCGGGCCGGAGCGAGATCGTCCTCTTCGATGCCAACCGCAGCACCAAGTTCGGCCCGCTGCTCCGCGCCGACCCGGAGACCGTCCTCGCCCGCCTGCTGCCGCCGGTCCCGAGGCCCTTCACGACCACCATCCTCACCAATAGCGACCCCGACCGCCTCGAGGTCGTGGCCCGGATCAGCGAGGCCGGCAGCACCGTCGAGACGACCACGGCACCCTTGGGCCTGTTCTACCCGCCCGACGTCTTCTCCCTCTCCCACGTCGCCGTGCCGTTCCCGGTCACCGACAGCCTCTACGGCCTGCGCCCCGAGCCTTCGGACGAGTTCGGCGTCAGCCTGGGTGCGATGGCGACACGCGGCGAACGCGGCATCCTCGTCGTCAGCATCGATGCGCTGCTGCGCATGGCCTCCAACCCGTTCTTCGACTACATGATCGAGAGGATCGAGGCGGCGATCCCGGCGGGTGAGTAGTGGGTGGGTAAAGAAAGAAGTGCGGGGAGGATGATCCTCCCCGCGCCCCACCGCTTTTTTTTGGCTGTGTGAAACACGGGCGTTGGGGCGCCACTGGCCCAAAAGACCGGAGGGGCCCGCGGGGAGCGACTGTCTTGGCTGTCAAGCGGTTTGCCACGGTATTTGGTCCCGGAT
>DAIRDJ010000064.1:0-22788 GCA_036796215.1 Geminicoccaceae bacterium | reverse complement strand
TATGGGTCCGCGACATGGGTCGGCCGTCGGGGCCAAAGATCAGGCCCTTGAGCAGCATCGGCACGGTGGTCCGGGTGGTGGCGGCACGGCTCCGGGCGGGTGCCGCCATCCGGGCATGGGCACGACGCCAGAGCGCCCCATCGACAATCGGTGAGTGCTCGCCCGGGTAGGCTGCACCCTTGTGCATCGCCTCGCCGCGATAGACCCGGTTGGCCAGGACCTTGTAGATGGCTCCCTTGCTCCAGGACTTGCCGCCGCACAGCTGGCCGTTCTGCGGCCGCCGCGTGGTCACCTCCCCTGCCCTGTTCAGCTCGCGGGCCACCTCCAGCGCCGAGCCCAGGGTGGCAAAGCGCTCGAAGATGCGCTGCACCAGCCGCGCCTCGTCCTCGACCACCACGAGCTTGCGGTTTTCCACCCGGTAGCCGAGCGGGACGTTGCCGCCCATCCAGATACCGCGCTTGCGCGACGCCGCTAACTTGTCCCGGATCCGCTCACCGATCACCTCGCGCTCGAACTGGGCGAAGGAGAGCAGGATGTTCAGGGTCAGGTACGCGACGCCGCCCGGCGGGACGGCGAGCGAGGCAACGAGTTCATGGCGCTCGAGCATCTGACCAAGCTCGAGATCCGCCGTGGCAACTGTGCCCGGGCGCGGCTCCTCGCCGCCGAGCTGCAGAGCCTCGCCGAGCGGTTCCGCTGCGGCAGCGAACTGCCCTTCGCGCGGGTGGTCGACGCCCTTTGCCGCTCGGCCGAGGGCGAGGCGGCGGCCGAGGCCGAACTCGAAGCTGCCCTCGAGGCCCTTGCCGCTGCCGACGCCAAGCACCGGCTCGCCTTCGCGCTGAACCAAGCGGCCTGCCTCGACCTCGGCCGCGGCCGGCTCGAGCGGGCGCGCGAGCGGGCCGAGGCGGCGCTTCGCCTCGCCGATCTCCTGGATCTTCCGACCGAGCGCACGATCGCCCACGTCCGGCTCGCCCGCTGTGCTGCCGCGACCGACACGGGCTCGCTGGTCCTGGTCGAGCGCAGCTTCGCCGAGCCCGTCGCCTTCGCCGCGGTCCAGGCCCCGGCGGACCAGGGCCGCTGGTGCCTCGACCAGCACCATGCGCGCTTCCTCGGCACGTTCTTCGCCAAGGACCCCGCCGCATGATCTGCCTCTACGCAGCACCGGATGCGGAATCGGTCCGGCTCACCAACCAGCGCCTGCAGCTGCCCTTCGCGGGGGTCTGGGCCGCCCGCGTGTGCCGCCCCGACAGCCAGCCCGCCGCCGGCTGAACGACCGGTCGCTGCCGGGCCGACAGCCGCCTGGCTAACCCGGCCAACAGCCACTTGGCAGGCGATGCCAACTCATGTCATGATCTGACGAGAGGGAAGGCATCAATGACCACGATCGCGCCGATTCAACGTCGCAAGCTCTTTCAGGAGGTGCTGGACCGCCTGGTCGAGCGGATCCGCTCCGGCGAATTCATGCCGGGTGACCAATTGCCGTCCGAGCGCGAGCTGATGACGACCTACGGTGTCGGCCGCCCGGCGGTGCGCGAGGCGCTGCAGGCGCTGGAACGCGACGGCATCGTCTCGATCAGCCACGGCGAGCGCGCCCGGGTGGTGATGCCGACCGCCGGCACCCTGATCGAGCAGGTCGCGAGCTCGGCCCGCCATCTCTTGAGCGTCGAGCCCGGCACGCTCGACCATCTGAAGAACGCCAGGCTCTTCCTCGAGACGGGGCTCGCCAAGCGGGCCGCCGCCAACGCGACCCTTGAGAACATCGCCCTCCTGCGCCAGCGCCTCGAGGCGCATGTCGAGGCACTCGGGCGGTTGGAGGAGTTCCTGCCGCGCGACATGGAGTTCCACCGCGAGATCGCGGCGATGACCGGCAACCCGATCTTCCCCGCCCTGATCGAGGCGATGTTCGACTGGCTCAGCAGCTTCTATGTCGATCTCGTCCGCGTGCAGGGGGCGGAGCAGCTGACCATCGCCGAGCATCGGCGGATCTTCGAGGCGATCGCCAACCAGGACGAGAATGCGGCGGCAGCGGCCATGCACGACCACATCGCCCGGGCCAACGAGCTCTACCGCCAATACGAACGCCGCCGCTGAGCAGGGAGGGAACGGCATGACGAGCGAGGCTGCGCAAGCACTTTATGGCACCGACCAGCCGCGGCCGGAGATCAAGCACCTCGCGGCTGGGCCCTTGAGCCTGGAACTAGAGAACGGTGCGATCCGCTACGTCCGCCATTCCGGCTTCGAGGCCATTCGCGGCATCGACTATCTGGTCCGCGATTCGAGCTGGCGGACGCCGCCCGCCGCCTTGACGCTGCGCTCCCTCAACGAGGAGCCGGACAGCTTCCGCGCCGTCCTCGACGGCGAGGTTCGCCAGGACGAGATCCACTACCGCTACACCCTGACCATCCAGGGCAGTGCCGCGGGCGAGCTCAGCGTTGCCGCCGAGGCCGAGGCGCTCTCGACCTTCATGACCAACCGCACGGGCTTCGTCGTCCTGCACCCGATCAAGGACACGGCCGGCAAGCCCGTCACCGTGACCCACAAGGACGGCAGCACGTCGGAGACCACCTTCCCCGAGCTGATCAGCCCGGGCCAGCCGATCTTCGACATCCGGGCGCTCAGGCACGAGGTGGCGGACAGCCTCTTCGTCAGCTGCCGGATGGACGCCGCCTTCCCGCACGATCCGGAGACCATCTTCGAGATGGAGGACCAGCGGAACTGGACCGATGCCTCGTACAAGACCTATGTCTGCTCGCTGCTCGACCCCTGGCCCTACGAGATCGCCGAAGGTGCCAAGGTCAGCCAGCGGATCACGCTGACCTTCGACGGCAGTGCGCCAGCGACCGGCGGCACGGCGGGCGCGCTCGCCACACTCCGCTTCGGAGACGGCACGACCGGCCGCCTGCCGGCGATCGGCCTCGGGCTGCTGCCGGCCTACCGCAGCGCTGCCGGTGCCGCCGCCGACACGCTGGCCAGACTCCGGCCCGCCTTCATCACCGCCTATGTCGAGGCCGACGCCGCCGACGTCGACCAGGCCTTGAAGGACTATGCGTCACTCGCCGGGACGCTCGGCGCCGAGGTGCAGCTCGAGCTGATCCTGCCGGAAGGCCGGCCGCCTGCCGAAGTGCTCGACGCAGCGGCCGCCGACTGCAAGACCGCGGGCCTCGCCCCCGCCCGCGTCCTCGCCTGCCCGAGGCCCTACCTCAAGAGCATCCAACCCGTCGGCCCCTGGCCCAACGTCCCGGATCTCGGCCACATCTACAACCAGGTCTGCCGCGCTTTCCCCGATGCCATGGTGGTCGGCGGGATGGCCAGCTACTTCACCGAGCTCAACCGCAAGCGCCCACCGGTCGCCACGATCGACGCCATCTCCTGCACGACCTCGCCCATCGTCCACGCCGCGGACGACCGCTCGGTGATGGAGACCCACGAGGCGCTGCCGGCCGTCATCAAGAGCATGGCCGCCATGGCGCCGGGCAAGAGCCTGCATCTCGGGCCCTCGGGCATCGCCATGCGCCACAACCCCTATGGTGCGGCCACCGCCGCCAACCCCAAGGCCGAGCGCATCGCCATGGCCGCGGACGACCCGCGCCAGCGGGGCCTCTTCGCCGCCGCCTGGACCGTCGGCTACGCAGCGGCGGTGGCCCAGGCCGGCGGAGTCTCGACCCTGGCGCTCAACCACCTGGCCGGGCCATCGGGTGTGCTCGGCGAGAACGGCCAGGTGCGGCCCGTCTTCCATGTCATGGTCGCCCTCTGCCGCAGCGGCGGCGCTGCGAGCCGCCCCCTCGAGCTGTCGCACGAAGGCCTTGCCGGCCTCGCCTGGTCGACCGACGGCCGGGATCATTTGATCCTCGCCAATCTGACGGCCGAGCCGATCCGCATCGCCCTCGCCGCCCCGCTCCGCGGCCGGCTCCTGGACACCACGAGCGTCACCGCCGCCGCCGACCCGGCGTGGCTCGATGGCGAGGATGACGCACTCGGGCCGACGCTTGAGCTCGGTGCCCATGCGACGGCGTTCGCCATGGCGTGATCGGCGGCAGCCAGCGCGACGTCGCAATCGAGCACCGTGCGTCTCTTGAAGCCGTCGAGCAATTGGTATAATGAGCGCATATCTTCAGCATCAACCGGCGCGCTGGTCGCCGGAACGCCATGGGAGGCGACAAATGTCGAAGCTGTCCGGGTCCAAGCTGGCCCCGCGGGTTTCCCGCCGTTCGTTCACCGTCGGCGCCCTCCTGGCGGCCGGCGCTGCCGGCCTGCCGATCATGGTCAAGGCGCAGGAAGGCAAGACCGTGGCGCTGTTGTTCGACAGCCTGGTCTCGCCCTTCTGGGTCTCGGGCATCGAGATCATGCGCGAGGAGGCCGCGTCCCGCGGCTGGGAGACACTCGAGGCCATCTCGGACTTCGACGACAACCGCCAGTTCGAGCAGGTGCGCGCGATGATCGAGCGCGAGGTCGACGGCATCCTGATCATCCAGACCGACGCCAATGCGGTGATCCCGGCCATCCGCGCCGCCAACGAGGCGGGCATCCCGATGGTCCACTTCAACCGCCCGCCGGCCGAGAGCGACGCCTATTCGGTCGCCATCCAGGCCGACAACCGCAAGATCATGGCCGACACCGTCCAGTTCCTGGTCGACGAGGCCAAGACCATGGGCGGCACCTACAAGGCCTGCATCCTGATCGGCGATCTCGGCGACATCAACGCCATCCAGCGCCGCGACGGCTTCTTCGACATCGTCGACCAGCACCCCGACCTCGTCGAGGTGGTGGCCCGCGTCTCAACCGAATGGAACGCCGACAAGGCCTTCGCCGGGCTGACCAATGCCCTGCAGGCCAACCCCGACATCAACTTCCTCGTCACCTCCTCGGACTTCCTCCACCCGCAGATCGAACAAGCGCTCAAGATCGCCAACAAGTGGCACAAGCGCGGCGAGGAGGGCCATGTGCTCTTCGCCGGGTTCGACGGCGACGAGGGCGCCTATCAGCGGCTGATCGACGGCTATCTCGATGCCTGCGGGGTGCAGAACCTCTTCCTCGAGGTCGACATGGCGTTCGACGCCTTCGACGAGCTCTGGGCCGGCAACCAGCCCGACAAGCTCCTGCTCGACCCCGGCTTCGTCATCACCCAGACGAACCTCGAAGAGGTCCGCGACGAGATGTGGGGCTACATCGTCTGGCAGCAGCAGCAGGGTTGAGAAGAGATGCGGGGGAAATGATTTCCCCCGCGCCCCCTCGGGACTTGGCGCCAGTGCCCGGCACAAGCCACGCCGCAAAGTATCGGTGGGGCGTGGGGAGGATCATCCTCCCCACATCTCCTTTCCCGAGAGACTGACCGAAACGATGATCCGACGCGTGGAGGCGGCTGCATGCTGAGGACGACCGAGGCCAAACCCGTGCCGGCCGCTGCCAAGCCCGGCACGCCCGCTTGGCTCGAACGGCTGATCCTCTCGGAATACCTCGTCTTCTACCTGACGCTCGTCTACTTCCTCGCAGTCTGGCCGATCGTGCCGGAGATCGCGTCCTGGACCTCGCTCTACAACATGCTCACCGACATGCTGCCGCTGCTGGTGGTCGCCATTGGTCAGACCTTCGTGCTGATCGTCGCCGGGATCGACCTCTCGGTCACCAGCGTCATCGCCTTTGCCAGCGTCGTCGGCGCCTCGGTGATGACATCGGACGGCGGCTACCTCGCAGGCTCGGCCCTCGCCGTCGCCGCCGGCATCCTCACCTTCCTCCTGGTCGGCGGCCTCGTCGGCTGGTTCAACGGTTGGTGCTGCACCAAGCTCGGCATGCCGCCGATCATCGTCACGCTCAGCGGCCTCATGTTCCTCTCCGGGGCCGCCATCTGGTACACGACCGGCCACAGTGCCACGAGCAGCATCGCGGGCCTGCCCAGGAGCTTCGTCGTCATCGGCCAGGGCAGCATCTCCGGCATCCCCAACGCCTTCTGGGTGGCGCTCACAGTCGGCATCTCCGCCCACCTGCTGCTCGCGCACACCGTCTTCGGCCGCTGGCTCTACGCCATCGGCATCAACCGGAGGGCCGCCGAGGTTTCCGGCGTGCCGGTGCGGACCGCGATCCTCTGGGCCTTCGTCATCTCCGGCGTCTGCGCCGCCATCGCGTCCATCCTCTATACCGGCCGACTCGAGACCGGCACGCCGGTCCTGGGCCAGCGCATCCTCCTCGACATCATCGCGGCCGTCGTGATCGGCGGCACCAGCCTCGCCGGCGGCAAGGGCAAGATCGTCTGGACCGTGGGCGGCGTGCTGTTCCTCGTCGTCATCGACACGAGCCTGAAGCTGCTCGGCATGTCGCTCTTCGTGGTGTTCGCGGTGAAGGGTGCGGTCATCCTTTTTGCCGCCGTCATCGACGCGTTGCGCCAGCGCATCCTGCTCAGGGGTTGAGCAATGGCAGCCGACGAGATCCTGCGCATCGAGGGGCTCTCCAAGAGCTTCTTCGGCGTCAAGGTGCTGCACGGCGTGGGCTTCACTCTCCATGCGGGCGAGGTGCTGGGCCTGGTCGGCGAGAACGGCTCGGGCAAGTCGACCACGATGAACATCCTGGGCGGCATCCACCGGCCGGATGAAGGGACCATCATGCTGGCCGGCCAGCCCTATCGCCCGGCCGGCCCGCGCGATGCGCAGGCGGCAGGTCTCGCCTTCATCCACCAGGAACTCAACCTCTTCGAGAACCTGAGCATCGAAGAGAACCTCTTCATCACCGGCTTCCCGCGCCGCTTCGGCCGGCTGCCGCTGATCGACCGCGGCACGATCAGCCGGCGGACGACCGAGCTGCTCGAGATGGTCGACGTCCGCTACCCGCCCTCGACGCCGGTCTCGAAGCTCAGCCAGGGCGAGCGCCAGCTGGTCGAGATCGCCAAGTCGCTGAGCTTCGATGCCCGAATCATCATCTTCGACGAGCCGACCACTTCCTTGACCCGGCGCGAGACCGAGAAGCTTTTTGCCATCATGGAGCGGCTCAAGGCACAAGGCATCGCGTTGATCTACATCAGCCACATCCTGGGCGACGTGCTCCGGATCTGCGACACGGTCCAGGTCTTGCGCGACGGCCATCTGGTCGGTGGTGGCCCGCGCGATCAGCAGAGCGTCGATTCGCTCATCCGGATGATGGTCGGCCGCAAGATCGAAAACCTGTTCCCGGCGCGCGACACCGCGCCCACCAGCGTCCCGGCGCTCGAGGTCCGCGGCCTCACCCAGCCCGGCGTGATCAAGGATATCGACTTCACCCTGCACAAGGGCGAGGTCTTGGGTGTCGCCGGGTTGATGGGGGCCGGCCGCTCCGAGCTCGCCCGCATCCTCTTCGGCCTCGACGCTTACGCCGCGGGCGAGATCGTCGTCGATGGCCAGCCCCTCGACGCGGTCACGCCCGAGCACTGCATGGCCCGCGGCCTGGCCTTTCTGACCGAGGACCGGCGCGGCGAGGGGCTGATGATGGAGGCCTCGATCGTCGACAATGCGGCATTGCCCTCGCTCAGAGGCTATGCCGCCTCGTTCCTCGGCTGGATCGGCAAGGGGCGGCTCGATGCGGACGTGGCCGCGGTCAGCCGGCGGGTGCAGATCAACACGACCGACTATCGCGGCACGCTGGTCAAGAACCTCTCCGGCGGCAACCAGCAGAAGGTGGTGATCGCCAAATGGCTGTTGCGTGAGCCCAAGGTCTTCATCCTCGACGAGCCGACCCGCGGCATCGACGTCGGTGCCAAGTTCGAGGTCTACAAGATCATCAACCAGCTCGTCGCCGAGGGCACCGCCGTCCTCTTCATCTCGTCCGAGATGGAGGAGCTGATCGGCATGTGCGACCGGATCATCGTCATGCACCGGGGCGAGATCACTGGATCGCATGACCGCCAAGCGTTCGACAGCGAGCGGATCCTGGAGACGGCGATGGCCGGCAGCTTCGAGGCCATGCTCTAATGGCTGCCGACACCGGCCGCCGCCGGCTCACCCTCCTGGTCCTGCAGAACGCGCCGCTCATCGCCTTCGCGGTCGTGCTGGTGATCTTCGGCAGCCTCTCCGACCGGTTCCTGACCGTCGCCAACTTCACCAACATCGTGACGCAGAGCTCGCACATCGCGATCATGGCGATCGGCATGACCTTCGTGCTGCTCACCGCCGGCATCGACCTTTCGGTGGGTGCGGTGATGTATGTGGCTGTGGCGATCTTGAACCTCTATCTGGGCGACGTGCCGATCGTGGTGTCGTTCGCGCTGATCGCCGTCCTCGGCGTCGGGCTCGGTGCCGTCAACGGCTTCTTCGTCGTCCAGCTGAGAGGCCTGCACCCCTTCATCATCACGCTGGCCATGCTCTTCATCCTGCGTGGCTTGGCCCTGTTCATGACCGACACCCGCATGGTGTTCGCGTCCGATGCCGTGATGAGCCTCGGCCGGACGAGCTATTTCGGCGTGCCCTGGGCGATCTGGATGTTCGCCGGCGTCTTCCTCGCCGCCTGGCTCGTGCTGCGCGAGACCCCGTTCGGCCGCCAAGTCTATGCGGTGGGCCAGGATCCGGTGGCCGCCCAGAAGGCCGGCATCAACGTCCCCTTGGTCCTCTTCGCCGTCTACTGCATCGCCGGGCTCTGTGCGGCACTGGGTGGCCTGGTCTCGATCGCCCAGGTCGCCGCCGCCTCCTCGACCTTCGGCTTCCAGAAGGAGTTCCCGGTCATCGCTGCTGCCGTCCTCGGCGGCACCAGCCTGTTCGGCGGTCGCGGCACGGTGCTCGGCACCGTCTTCGGCGCCATCCTCATCCAGACCGTCGAGAACGGCCTCGTGATGACCAACGCCAACCCCTACATCTACCCGCTCGTCACCGCTTCCATCATCTTCATCGCCGTCCTCGTCGACAGCCAGCGAACCCGCATCCTCGACGCCATGAACCGCCGGACGATCCGCGTCGAGGAGAGTTGACGGCAGGACCTCCCGACTGCGATCTGCCACTTTGATCGAGTGAAAGGAAGCCGGCCATGACGCCCATTAAAATCGAGGCCGAGGCGCTGTTCCATCGCTATCTGCGCTGCTGGAACGGTCGTGATCTCGTGGGGTCGCCTGCTTCGCCGAGCCCGCGATGGTCATCACGCACAAGGGCGCGGTCGCCCTGCCCGACCGCATGGCTGCCCTGACGCTGCTCGAGCAGGTGTTTGCCGAGCTCGACGCTGCCGGCTTCAGCCATACGACCATCGGTCCCGTGCACGCACTCGCCTGCGGTGACGGTCTCGCCGTCGTCGATGCGCTCGATGTCCGCCGCCTCAAGGGTGACGGGTCCGTGCTCGAGACCCTCGACGGCCACTACGTCATGCGCCTGACCGACGACGGCTGGCGCTTCGCCATGGCGATGACCTGCGAGCCTGGCTGGCGCGCGGGCTAGCGGGCTCCGGCGGACGGCGCTGGAGATCGAGGCTCGGTGCAAGATCGCCTCTCGACTTGCTGGGCAGGCGGAGGTGGTCTAATGACAAGATAAGGTTCGGGGGAGGCACGAATGAGCGAAGAGACATCCGTCCCATGCTGAAAGGCGGCGTCATCGGCTGCGGCTTCTTCGCGGCCAACCATCTGGCGGCCTGGCAGTTGCTCGACGGCGTCAAGATCACGGCCGTCTGCGATCGTGACCCGGCCAAGGCAAAATGGGACGGGGCGAAGAGCTATACCGACGCGGCCCGGATGCTGGCGACCGAGGCGCTGGATTTCGTCGACATCATCACCACGGTCGAGAGCCACCGGCCGCTGGTCGAGCTCGCTGCAAGCCACGGTCTGCCGGTCATCTGCCAGAAGCCCTTCGCCCTCGAGCGGGCCGATGCCGAGGCCATGATCGAGGCTTGCGCCAAGGCCGGCGTGCCCTTGATGGTGCACGAGAACTTCCGCTGGCAGTCACCGCTGATGGCGGTCAAGGACGTGCTGGACGCGGGCGAGATCGGCGATCCCACCTACGCCCGCATCCAGTTCCGCCACGCCTACGACATCTACACCAACCAGCCCTATCTGAAGACCGAGCCCCGCCTCGCGATCCAGGACCTCGGCATCCACCTCTTGGATGTCGCCCGCTATTTTCTGGGCGAGGCCAGCCGCCTGCATTGCCGCAGCCAGCGGATCAACCCCGAGGTCGCGGGCGAGGATTGCGTCACCATCGTGCTCGACCACGCGAACGGAGCGGTCAGCCTCGTCGACTTCTCGTTCGCGACCCAGCTCGAGCCCGACCCCTTTCCCGAAACGCTCGTGCGGATCGAGGGGACCACGGGCACGGTCGAGCTTTTCCAGGTCTACCGGCTTCGCGTCTCGGGCCCCGGCTGGCACCGCGAGGCCGATGTCGAGCCGGACCTGCCCTCCTTCGGGGCCAGGCCCTGGCACAACATCCAGGAGAGTGTCGTCAACATCCAGCGCCACTGGGTCGACTGCCTGAAGACCGGCCGCGAGCCGGACACTTCGGGTACGGACAACCTCAAGACGCTGGACCTCGTCTTCAAGGCGTACGAGTCGGCCGAGACGGGGAGGGCGCTTTGAGAGGCGCGGTCATCGGCTGCGGCTTCTTCGCCCAGAACCACCTCAAAGCCTGGGGCGACGTTCAGGGTGTCGATCTTGTTGCCGTCTGCGATCTAGACCCGGCGAAAGCCCGGGGCGCCGCCGACCTCACCGGCGCCAAGCCCTACAACGACGTCGACATGATGTTCGCCGACCAGCGGCTCGACTTCGTCGACATCGCAACCACCATGGAGACGCATGAAGCCCTGGTCGAGAAGGCGGCCAAGGCCGGCGCCCACGTCATCTGCCAAAAGCCCTTCGCCCCCGACATCGCCGGCGTGAAGCGCATCCTCGCCACCGCCGAGGCCGCCGGCATCCGCATCATGGTGCACGAGAACTTCCGCTTCCAGACACCCCTGATCGAGCTCAAACAGGCCATGGTCGCCATCGGCGAGCCCTTCTTCGCGCATATCGCCTGGCGCACCGGCTACGACGTGGTGGCGGGCCAGCCCTACCTTGCCAAGGTCGAGCGTTTCATCATCCTCGACCTCGGCATCCACGTGCTGGATGTCGCCCGCTTCCTGCTGGGCGACGTCCGGGACATCTACGCCCGAACGCAAAAGACCATGGCCGGAGCCCGTGGCGAGGCCCAGGCGACGATGTCGCTCGGCCACAGCTCGGGCGCCGTCTCGGCCGTCACCTGCACCTACACCAACCGGATCGACCCGGACCCCTTCCCCGAGACCCTGATCGAGGTCGAGGGCACGGCCGGCACGCTGCACCTGAAGCGCGATTTTCGCCTGGAATTGCACATGGACGGCAAGGCCGAGGTCTGCGAAGTGGCGCCCAATGTGCCGAGCTGGGCCGACCCGCAATGGGCGCTCGTCCAGGAATCGGTGCTCAACACCCAGGCCCACTTCATCGACTGCCTGTGCTCCGGCAACGAGTTCCAGACCTCGGGCCGCGACAACCTCAGGACCTTTGCGCTGGTCGAGGCGGCCTACGCCTCGGCCGCCTCGGGCCAACCAACGGTGCCCGAAGCATGAGCGCCGAAAACCCCGGGGGGCGCATCCGCGCCCGCTACCTGATCGAGACGGCGGACGACCCCCGACGCGCCGTCGAGGTCATGGCGGGCGAGCAGTCGTCCGGCACGTTCATAGCACTCCCCGGCGAGACGCCCGAGCTCAAGGAGCGCTACGGGGCTCGGATCGAGAGCCTGGAGGTGATCGAGGAGGTAACCGAGCCGAGCCTGCCCGGGGCCAAGGCCGGACCGGTCTACCGCCGTGCGCTCGCCGAGCTTTCCTGGCCGATCGAAAATCTGGGGCCTTCCCTGCCCAACCTGGTCGCCACCGTCACCGGCAACCTCTTCGAGCTCCAGCAGTTCTCGGGCCTCAAGATCCTCGACATCGACCTGCCGGAGGCCTTCGCTCATGCCTATCCCGGCCCCGCCTTCGGCATCGCTGGCACGCGACATCTCACCGGCGTCGACAAGGGGCCGCTGATCGGCACCATCATCAAGCCCTCGGTCGGCCTGTCGCCCGAGGCCACGGCCGAGATGGTCGAAGCCCTCTGCGAGGGCGGCATCGACTTCATCAAGGACGACGAGCTGCAGGCCGACGGCCCGCACTGCCCGTTCGAGGAGCGCGCACGTGCGGTGATGGCCGTGATCGACCGCCACGCCGACCGGCTCGGCCGCAAGGTGATGGTTGCGTTCAACCTAACGGGCGAGCTCGACCAGATGCGTCGCCGCCACGACCTCGTCCGCGAGCTCGGCGGCACCTGCATTATGGCGAGCCTCAACTCGGTCGGCCTCGTCGGCATGCTCGAGCTCCGCCGCCATTCGCAGCTGCCGATCCACGCCCACCGCAACGGCTGGGGCTACCTCTCCCGCCACCCGCTCCTGGGCTGGTCCTATCCCGCCTGGGCGAAGCTCTGGCGGCTCGCCGGGGCCGACCACATGCATGTCAACGGCCTGCGCAACAAGTTCTGCGAGCCCGACGCCAGCGTGATCGAGGCGGCCCGCAGCCTGCTCACGCCGATGTGGGAGGCCAAGCCCTGCATCGCGATGCCGGTCTTCAGCTCGGGCCAGTCGGCAGCCCAGGCCGTCGACACCTTTCGCGCCATCGGCACGACCAACCTGATCTTCGCTGCCGGCGGCGGGATCATGGGCCATCCGGACGGCATCGCCGCCGGGGTCAGGAGCTTGCGCCAGGCCTGGGAGGCGGCGGTTGCCGGTGCGACGCTCGAGGACTTCGCCGAGCGCTTCGCCGAGCTTCGCGCCGCCCTTGCGGTCTACGGGCCATGAGCGTTCTCCCCGACGGTCGCCTTGTCGCCTTCTACGGCGACGACTTCACCGGCTCCTCGGCGGTCATGGAGGTGCTGGCCTTCAACGGTCTGCCGACCGTCCTCTTCACCGGCCTGCCGACCGCGGACGAGCTCGCCCGCTTCGCCCATTGCCGCGCCATCGGCATTGCCGGGATCGCGCGCGCCAAGAGCCCGGCCTGGATGCAGCGCGAGCTGCCGAGGCTCTTTACGGGCCTGGCGGAGCTCGGTGCACCGATCACCCACTACAAGGTCTGCTCGACCTTCGATTCCGCCCCGCATGTGGGCTCGATCGGCAAGGCGATCGACCTTGCAGCCCCGATCCTCGGCGGTGCCTGGCATCCGCTGCTGGTCGCCGCCCCGGCGATCAACCGCTACCAGCTCTTCGGCAATCTCTTCGCCACGGTGGACGGCCAGGGCTATCGCCTCGACCGCCACCCGACCATGAGCCGGCATCCGGTGACGCCGATGCACGAGGCGGACGTCCGCCGGCATCTGGCCCTGCAGACCAGCCGCAGGATCGGCCTCGTCGACTACCTCGCCCTCACCCGGGGCCAGGGCAACGCGGCGCTAGGCCGTGAGCTCGCCGACGGTGCCGAGATCATCGCCCTCGACGTCCTCGACGAAGCGAGCCTGGCTGCCGCCGGCCGCCTCATCTGGGAGCAGCGTGGCGAGCGGCTCTTCTGCGTCGGCAGCCAGGGCGTGGAATACGCGCTCGTCGCCCACTGGCGCGCGGCAGGGCTCCTCGGCGACGCCCCGCCGCGGCGCACTGCCGAGCACCGCCGCATTGCGGCCGTCTCCGGCTCCTGCTCGCCGGTGACCGCCCGGCAGATCGCCTGGGCGTGCGAGAACGGCTTTGCCGCGATCCGCCTCGATGCCGTGGCGGCCGTCGACGAAACCTGTTGGCGCTACGCCCTCGATGCCGCGATCGAGGAGGCGCGCATCGTGCTCCAGGCCGGCATGTGCCCGCTGGTCTTCACGGCGGACGGCCCGGACGACCCGTCCGTGCAGGGTTTGGCGGACGCCATCGCGGCCGCAAGCGCGGATGCCGAGACCGTCAATGCCCGGCTCGGCCACGGGCTCGGTGCGATCCTCAAGGCCCTGGTCACCACAGCCGACATCCGCCGGGTGGCGATCGCCGGCGGCGACACTTCGGGCCATGCCTTGGCCGGTCTCGAGATTACCGCGCTCGAGGCCGAGGTCGAGCTCGGCCCGGCCTGTGCGATCAGCCGGGCCTCGAGCGGCGATCCCCGCCTCGACGGGCTCGAGGTGGCACTCAAGGGCGGCCAGATGGGACCAGTCGATTTCTTCGGGCTGATCGAGCGCGGTCGGCCCCATACCGAGGAGCAACAACCATGACCAAGGTGGCATTGCTGGGTGCGGGCGGGAAGATGGGGGTCAGGCTCACGACCAACCTTCAGGGCTCGCCCTACGAGGTGGCCCATGTCGAGGTGAGCGAGGCGGGTCGGCAGCGCCTGAAGGATGCCACCGGTGCGGAGTGCGTCGACCAGGCGACTGCCTTGGCCGACGCCGACGTCGTGCTGATGGCGGTGCCCGACGCGCTCATCGGCAAGATCGCCCACACCTTCGTTGACCAGTTGAAGCCCGGCTGTGCCGTCATCATGCTCGATGCCGCAGCCCCCTGGGCGGGCGAGCTGCCGGAACGCGCCGATATCACCTACTTCGTCACCCACCCCTGCCATCCCTCGATCTTCCGCTACGAGCCGACCGAGGATGCGCAAAAGGACTATTTCGGCGGCGTGAAGGCGCGCCAGGCCATCGTCTGCGCCCTGATGCAGGGGCCGGAGGAGCATTACGCGCTCTGCGAGGACGTAGCGAAGACGATCTACAAGCCCGTCACCCGTGCCCACCGGGTGACAGTCGAGGCCATGGCGATCCTCGAGCCCGGGCTCTCCGAGACGATCGGGGCGACGCTGGTCACAGCACTCAAAGAGGCAACCGACCGGGCGGTTGAAAAGGGCGTGCCCAGGGAGGCCGCCATGGACTTCATGCTGGGCCACCTCGGCATCGAAATGGGCATCCTCTTCGAGGACTTCCCGGGCCAGTTCTCGGACGGCGCCATCTACGCCATCAATCGGGCCAAGCCCAAGCTCCTGAAGGACGACTGGCTGCGTGTCCTCGAGCCCGACGCGATCAAGGAGAGTGTCCGCGAGATCTGCAGCCCGCCCAAGGGAGCCGGCCAGTGAGTGCCCATATCGGCGACGTGCTCGACAAGAAAGGCCTCAAGCTCGGCCACTACGTGGGCGAGTTCGCCACCCCCGGGATCGGCTATATTCTGAAGGAAGCGGGGGCCGAGTACGTCTTCTTCGACATGGAGCACAGCGGCAACTCCTATGAGACCCTGCAGCGCACCCTGCGCTACTTCGAGGCAGCCGGCCTGCCGTCGATGGTCCGGGTCCCCTCCGACAGCTACGACCACGTGGCCCGGGCGGTGGATTGCGGTGCCGAGGGCATCGTCATCCCGATGGTCGGCTCGGCCGACCAGGCCAGGGCCGTCCTCGACAAGATGAAATACACACCGCTCGGCAAGCGCGGCCTCGCCCCGGCCCTTGCCAACGACCGCTACAAGATGGGCCCGGTCGATGCGGCACTGGCCGCCGCGAACCAGCGCAACCGCCTGATCTGCCTGATCGAGACAGTGGATGGCATCGCCAATGTCGACGCCATCGCCGCCATCGAGGGCGTCGACGCGCTCTGGGTCGGCCACCTCGATCTTTCCGCCAGCATGGGCATCCCGGGCCAGTTCGACCATCCGGACTTCAAGGCGGCCCTCGCCAAGGTTCTCGAGGCCGGCCAGAAGCACAAGAAGGGCCTCGGCCGAATGGTCGCCGATATCGATTCGGGCATCGCCCTTGCCGACGAAGGCTGGGACCTGATCATCTACCACGGCGACGTCTGGCTCTATCAGACGGCCATACGCCAAGGCATCGACGGCATCAGATCGGGCTTTGCGAGTGCCGCAAAACCCGCCAAGAAGAGTGGCAAGGACAAATCGGCCAAGCAATCGAAAAAGAAGTAGGGGGAGCGGACGTGACGACCTTCGAAGTGGCCTTGAGCGGTGATTTCCGACTGCCGGACGGCAGCCCGGCCTACCCGTCGTTCGATCTCGGCCCGCTCCTCGACAATCCGAGCGTCAACCTGCGCTATGTCGACCCCGTCGATGGCGCCATTCCGGCTGCAGCGCTCGAGGATGTCGATGCGCTGATCCTGCTCGTTCCGCGTTTCGGTGCCATGAGCATCCCGAACAGCGGCAGGCTCGCCGTCGTCGCCCGCTTCGGCGTCGGTTTCGACACGGTGGACGTTGCGACCTGCACCAGGAACGACATCGCCTTGGTCACCACCCCCGACGGGGTGCGCCGCCCGGTGGCCGTCGCCATCCTCACCTTCATCCTGGCGCTTGCCGGCAAGCTCAAGGAGAAGGACAGCCTGGTGCGCCGCGGCCCCGAGGGCTGGGCCGAACGCTCGCAGCATATGGGCGTGGGGCTGGTCGGCAAGACCCTGGGCCAGCTCGGCATCGGCAATATCGGGGCCGAGGTCTTCAGGATCGCCCGACCGCTAGACATGCGCTTTATCGCCTTCGACCCCTATGCCGATCCGACCGTGGCCGCGACCCTGGGCGTCGAACTGGTCGATCTCGAAACCCTCTTCAAGGAAAGCGACTTCCTCTCGATCAGCTGCCCCTTGAACGAGGAGACGCGCCACATCGTCAACGCCGAGCGCCTGGCACTCATGAAGCCCACGGCCTACCTCATCAACACCGCGCGCGGCCCCGTGGTCGACCAGAAGGCACTCCACGATGCGCTGAAGGCAGGCCGCATCGCCGGCGCCGGGCTCGACGTCTTCGAGCTCGAGCCCACCCCGCCCGGCGAGCCGATCACCCAGCTCGACAACGTGCTGCTCGCCCCGCACGCGCTCTGCTGGACCGACGAGTGCTTCGCCGGGATCGGTGCGGCCGACGTGGCTGCCGTGCTCGAGGTCATGCAGGGCCGGGTGCCGCGGGGCATCGTCAATCGCGAGATCACCGACCATGCCGGCTGGCAGCAGAAGCTCGCTGCCTATGGCAAGACCTTTGCCGGCTGAAGACAGCCGGTCCATCAGGGGAGCATAGGCAATGAAGCTGAAGACCATTCTGGCAGCGGCGGCAAGTACCGCCGTGCTCGGCGCCGGCCTGCCGGCCCTGGCGCAATCGGCAGCCGAGACCGCGGTCGAGGCGGCCAAGCAATATGCCGGCCAGCAGATCACCATCGTCTGGGAGGCGGGCCTCCAGTCGCTCGACCCCTTGAACTTCTCCGGCCCCAAATGGGAAGAGCTGACCGGTGTGTCGGTCAACGTCATCGAGGTGCCCGTTACCGAGATGTTCACCAAGATCCTGCAGGAGCACCGCGCCGGCACCGGCGCCTATGACGCCTTGAACGTCATCCCCTCCTGGATGCCGGATCTCGCCCGCGCCGGGGCCCTCGAGCCGCTCGACGCCTTCGTCGACAAGTACGGCTATCGGGCCGATCTCGAGACCATCGGGGCGGTCTATCGTGACAACCAGATGACCGTCGGTGACACCATCTACGGCCTGCCCGACGACGGCGACGTCTTTGTCTTCTATTACCGCACCGACGTCCTGGGCGATCCCGAGATCCAGGCCGCCTTCGCCGAGGCCAAGGGCTACGACCTGCCGGTGCCGCCGACCACCTGGGAAGAGTATCGCGACGTCGCCTGCTTCATCACCGAGCACACCGGCGGTGCCCCCTACGGCGCCGGCTCCTTCCGCGAGCCCGGCTACACCCAATTCCTCTTCCAGGAGCGGTTCCGCGTCGAAGGCGGGCAGTTCTTCGATCCCGAGACCATGGCCGCACGAATCAACGACGAGATCGGGGTCCGGGTCTTCGAGGAGATGAAAGAGGAGAACACCTGCATGCCGGCCGGGGTCGAGACCTGGGGCTTCGTCGAGAACCTCGCGGCCTTCCTGCAGGGCGACACCGCGATGACCATCTCCTGGCCGCCCTACGGCCGCTGGGCGGCCGGCTACGGCAGCGAAGAGGAAGCCCTCTCCTGGGTGCCGCGCTCGACCATCGCCGGCAATGTCGGCTACGCCCTGACGCCGGGCGGCCATCCCCAGCTCGCCGCCGGCTTCTCGCTCGCCGTCTCGGCGAGCTCGGAGAACAAGGAGCTGGCCTACCTCTTCATCCAGTGGCTGAACTCGCCCGAGGTCAGCCTTGAGCGCGTGCAGCTGCCCTACGCGCTGCGCGACCCGTTCCGCGACAACCACTTCGCCAGCGAGGACTACAAGGCCCTCTGGCCGCAGGCGCCCGAGTATCTGCAGACGCTGCAGGATGGCGCCGAGACGGGCCTGCTCGACCTCTCGCTGATCCAGACCGACCGCTACGAGGAGGCGCTGCGCCAGGGCGTGTCCCGGGTCTGGGCCGGCGAGGACATCCAGGCCGTGCTGAACGACGTGGCCGCCCAATGGGATGCCGTCACCGAGCGCATCGGCGTCGACGCCCAGCGCGAAGCCTACAACGAGTGGGCCGCCAAGCCCAACGCCTATCCGAATTGATGCAAGTATGCGGGGAGGCAGCGCCTCCCCGCGCCCCACCGTTACTTGGCACCGGTGCTTGCCCCAGGCACCGGTGCCAAGTCCCGAGGGGGCGTGGGGGAAATCATTTCCCCCACATTACTTCATGAGCCGCGCATGACCAACACAACCGGCCAGGCCTTCGTCAGCCGCCGCTTCAAGTACGGCATGATCGGGCCCGCCGTCTTCGTCATCCTGTTGATCGGCCTGTTCCCGCTGATCTACACGGCGATCGTCAGCTTCCAGAACTTCGACATGTTCGCCGAGGACCCGAGCTTTCAGGGCCTCCGCCACTACGAGCGGTTGATCGGCGACGGCCGGTTCTGGCTCTCCATCCTGCACACGCTGATCTTCCTGGTCGTTGCCCTGCCGATCCAGCTCGTCCTCGGCCTGCTCCTGGCGCTGCTCTTCCTCGACCGCCTGCCCGGCAAGCAGATCTTCATCGCCTTGATGATCCTGCCGGTCGTCACCTCGCCGATCATCGCCGGCGCCACCTGGCGGCTCCTCTTCGACAACCGCTTCGGGCCGATCAACCAGATCGTCTCCTGGTTCGCCGGCGAGCCCGTCACCATCCTCTGGACCGTCAACCCGGCCTTCGTCTACCCGGCGATCCTGATCGCCGAGGTCTGGCAGTGGACGCCCTTCATGTTCCTCCTGCTCCTGGCCGGCCTCTCGAATGTCGACCAGTCGCTGCAGGAGGCGGCCGAGCTCGACGGTGCCGGCTTCTGGCAGACCTTCTGGTACATCACCCTGCCCATCATCAAGCCCGTGATCATCATCGCCTGCCTGATCAGGGCCTTGGACCTCTTCCGCCTCTTCGACGTCGTCTGGGCGCTCACCCGCGGCGGGCCGGGGACGATGACCGAGACCGTCTCGATCTACGCCTATGTGCTCGCCTTCCAGCAGTTCGATACGAGCTTTGCCGCAGCCTTGGCCGTCGTCGTCATCGTGATCCTGTCGATCGTGGTCGTGCAGGCCCTCAAGCGCGTCGAGATCGCCCGATGAGACGGAGTGCCCTCATCCTGGCGCTTCGCTACGCTCTGGTTTTCGCAGCGCTCGCCTTCTTCCTCTTCCCGATCTACTGGCTGGTGATGATCTCGTTCAAGACACCGGACGAGATCTTCGCCTCCCCACCGGTCTGGTGGCCAGCGCAAATCCAGTTCGCCAACTACGCGGTGCTGTTCAAGGACGGCGATGTCCGGGCCATCGCCAACAGCCTGATCGTCGCCTCGATCAGCACCGTCATCGCCATGGTGCTGGGGACGATGTGCGCCTACTCGATCGCCCGGTTCAGAACCGGTGGCGACAACTTCGCCACCTGGGTCATCTCCAACCGGATGATTCCACCCATCGTCATCGTCTTCCCGATCTTCCTCCTCTACGTCAAGCTCGGCTGGGTCGACAGCCGCTTCGGCCTCATCCTCCTCTACACCGCCTTCAACCTGCCCTACGTCATCTGGATGATGCGCGGCTACATCCAGGACGTGCCGATCGAGCTCGAGGAATCCGCCCTGGTCGATGGCTGCTCACGGTTCCAGACCTTCTGGCTGATCGTCCTGCCGGTGGTGAAGGGCGGCCTCTTCGCCACGGCCGTCTTCACCTTCGTCTTCGCCTGGAACGACTTCATCTTCGCCCTCGTCCTCACCCGCAACAACGCGATCACCTTCCCGGTCCAGGTCACCCACTACTTCGGCGGCCAATCCAACTTCTGGGCCAAGATCGCCGCCATGAGCACCCTCGGCACCATCCCCATCTTCATTGCCGTCGCCATGCTGCAGAAGTTTTTGGTGCGCGGCGTCTCGATGGGTGCGGTCAAGGGGTAGGCAGCAAAGCCAGCGCTCTCGGAAGCGGCGTTTCGAATGCCGCAAAATTTCGACGACAGCGAGTTCGTCTCAATAGCCGAGCGCCGCCGGCGGCTCGACTGCCTGCCAGCCCACCCCGGGCACCTCGCCAAAGACCACCGTGACCGCACCGAGCGGCAACGGCTCCACGTCGTCGAAAGCCATATGGAGTTCCAGCGTCAATCTGACCTTGCCGTCCATTTGCTCCGCCGGGCGGAAACGCAGGAAGGCGAAGCGCTCGAAGGCCTTCGCCCGCTCGGTGATCTCCTCCGTTGACAGGATCACGATCGGCGTGTCGATCCGCACCTCACCGATCAGGTTTTCACTGCAGACGACCTTGTCCGGCTGTTCATGCACATAGTTGAGATCGGGAAAATGCAGCGGGTTTGACTGGCCCGGCAAGGGCGAGCTAGTCAGCGCAGCCAAAAGAAGTTGTTCCTGCAATGCCCGAAGAATCGCAGTGCTCCCGGCAACCATGCATTGCCCTCCGCCATCATGCCCGGTGTTTCGATATCTCGACAGCGACGCCGGGCGTGGTCGTTGCCGCCCCCTGTCATCTTGGCACCTGCCCGAGCACGTTTCCTGGTTTCATGAGCGTGACAGTCAGCAGATGCACGGCGTTGCCATGCGCACCGGCGGACCGCTGACGGTGGCTTGGTCGGCGGCGCTCGTCCACGTCCACGTCCACGAGCCAATGCGACGTCAGGAGACGCCTCGGACAAGCTCCAGGGCAGTAGCGCTAGCGCCGATCCTCGAGCCGCACAAGCTGCTCGATCGCCATTGGCTCCGGGAACTGCCCCATCAACGCCGGGTCGCCGTCCCTCTGCTCGTGCGGCGACGGATCGTCCTGCGCAACCGTGCCGAGCGCGGCGCCGGCCATATCGTCACGCGGCCAGGGCGCAACGGCCTCGTCGGCCGCCACGTCGGCGGTTTCAGCGCCGAGCATCGGCTCCGGCGCCGACATTTCGCCGCTCCCGCTCGCGCCCTCAAGCAAGCCCAGGGCAAGCGGCCCGGGCGCTGCCGCCATGGCACCAAGCAGCTCGAGCGCTGGCGCCGGCGCGGCAGGACCGCTCGCACCAGCCCCAATCGCCTCCAATCCGACCGGCCGTGGGGCGTCGTCACCAAAATCACCAGTTCCGCCGAGCCCGCCCAAGCTCATCGGACCCGGCGCCTCGGCGAACTGTCCCGGGGCTGCCGCCATCACTCTTCTCCTCACTTAGCTACGCCAACGGTCTGCCGTCAGAGATAAACTTGCTCGACCAGCGCATCGGCGGCGTCGGTGATCGCGGTCACGAGCCTGCCATTGGCGCGTGCCGCAGTCAGCGCAACGTGCACGTTCGTGCACCCATCGGCATTGCCGGTCTTCACCTTCCGCCACCCCACGCCGTCCAAGAAGGCATGGCAGTTCTGCGAATGGAAAGTCACAAAGATCCGCGTGATCGATTTGTTGCTATGCGTCGCCATCGTCGTTCTCCTAGACGTAAAGTTGCTCGATGTGGTTATCCTTCACCAGCACCGTAGTCCTGATTCCCTTGACTCGAGCCTCGCAGGCGGCGTTGAACATGTTGGTCACGCCCGACGCGTTCTGCGCCTGGATCTTCCGCCATCCGACATCCTGCACGAAGGCCCAGGCGTTCTTCGAATGGTAGGTGGCGAAGCACTGTTGAATGAGCTTGGCCGCGAACCATTGCTCGGCGCCATAGAGTGCCTGGATGCCGTCGATGTCGTCTTGATGAAGGAAGCGATGCGGACCGCCATAAAAGGGAAACATTAAGGCATCGTTGACGGCCGAATGGGCAAGTCCGAGCGAATGCCCGAACTCGTGCGCCGCCACCGTGACCAGATCGACGCCCGACGGTGGCAGGTTGACGGACCAGTTCTCCGCATCGTCGAAATGCGCGTCGCCGGCCAGGTCGCCACCATTGGGTGGCGGATAGAAAGCATGGGCGAGAACCCCGCCGGCGCCGTCGAACGGCGCGCCATCACCGTGATCGCCGGTGGTGAAGCGAATCCGGATTTCCGGATTGGCCGAGTTGGCGATTTCGGAGAAAGTCAATGGCGTCACCGCCGACCAGTAGCCGAAGGCGGTCGCGATCGCGTTGCGTATTTGCGGCTGGGTGAGATCCGAAGTGAACTCGACGAACCCGTAGCGCAGGTTCGTCGTCGACCACTTGTTTCCCTGTAACACGTACTCGCCGAGATCGGGAAAGCCGCACCGCTTGCGCTGCATCTGCTCCAATGTGCGCTGATCCAGCTGTCCGGTCACCGGCAACCCGTTGAAGGACTGAAACTTGCGCAACGCGTTCTCGGTCCGTTGATCGAACTCGCCGGCCTTCAGCGGCTGCGGCTCAGCCCCGGCAGGTCGCATGCCGAACTGCGCATGCACCCCGCTGTCGAAATAACCATATCTGCTGAGATACTTCTGCAGCCGATCAACGTCCTCACCGGATGCACCCAACGCTGCTCCGACAGCCCGTGGCGTGATGGTATCCGAACGCTCGCGGTCTTTGGGTTGTGGTGGCATTGATTGTCCCAACCCAGGGTTCAAACCTTCGTCTTCAGACGAACCGCTTCAG
>DAIRDJ010000063.1:0-22835 GCA_036796215.1 Geminicoccaceae bacterium | reverse complement strand
TAACCAACAGCTCTTGTGTTACCGGGAATCTGTGTCCCATTGCTGCACTGGGGCCGATACCGGCAGGATCAAATCCCTCTGCTCGATGCATTGGGCCGAAGCGGTCAGAAATTAGTGGGGTTGGTGCTACTCTTTGGGAGTCGGCAGTCCGAGGAGCAGGTCTTGGACCTCGGCCGGCAACTGGTCGAACCAGTGTTTCATCGCCCGCGGATCCTGCCGCTTGCACCCCGCGTGATTGCCTTTTTCCGAGCAGAAGAGATGGAGATGGGTCCGAGTGCGAAAATCGAAGTGCCACCTGCCGCCGTCGTCGCGCTCCCAGGCGAGGTCGGCCTTCTAGGTTTCGATCCGCACGATGTGCCCCGTGCAGCAGCGCCCGTCGGCGTAGACGAACGGGCAGGGTATCAGCGGTGGCCCGTCGGGCACGGCTTCGGCTCCCAGGTACTTTGTCGCAACCATAGGCGACACCGCAGAGGTGGGCCAAGCGTCACATGACATCAGTTGGAAAATCGGGTAAGAAAGATTATGACAAATTATTCGTGCATCGACGATGCCGCATCGGCACCCTGGCGATTGGGGCAAGCCGCGCAGGAAAGGCTCGGGCCGCCGCAAGAGCCGCGCAAACAGGGCCGCTTCATGACGACGCCGATCGCCATCAGCGCCACGGCCGCGACAAACGCCACGAGCACGGCGACAAAGACCGGGACCAGGTTGCTCGCCACAGGGCGACGCCGGCCTAGGCCGTAACCGCGCCGTGCCGGGCAACGAACGCACGGCTCGCATGGTCGGTGAGTTCACCCGCAGGATTGCGGCTGATGAACATGGCAGCGAGGCCGGTTCGCTCGGCCAGGGCCTTACCTTGGTCGAGACCGAGCACGAGAAGTGCGGTGGAAAGCGCGTCGGCACGCATCGCATCCGCCGCAATGACGCTCACCGAGGCCAGACCTGGGCCGATCGGATGCGCGGTCCGCGGGTCGATGGCGTGACTGTAGCGCTCGCCCGCGTGCTCGACATAAAGCCGATAGTCGCCCGAGGTGGCGATCGCCTCGCCGCTCAAGGGCACGACCAGACGTGCTCGACGGGATCGGGAGTCCGGCTCCTCGATACCGATGGCCCAGGTGCGACCCGCTGCGTTCTGCCCACGGGTCACGATCTCGCCGCCGGCCTCGACCATGAAATTCGCTATTCCAGCGGCCTCGAGCGCCGCCGCTGCGGCGTCGACCCCCTTGCCTTTGGCGATCCCGCCGAAATCGAGCGCCACCCGATCTTCCGGCTTCAGCACGATCCGCTTCTCGACATCGAGCACCAGCCCCGCCTGGCCGATCGCCCGACGCCCCTCGGCCAAGGTCGCCGCCGACGGCAGGCCCTTCGGCCCGTCCGGGCCGAAGCCCCAGGCCTCGACCAGCGGGGCCACGGTGGGATCGAACGCACCATTCGACAAGAGTGCCACCTCACGGGCCGCCGTCAGCACTTCGAAAAGTGCCGGCGACACCTCGATGCGGCCCGCCGGACGCGCATTGAAGCGGCTGAGCTCGGAGGTCGGCCGATAGACCGACATCCCTTCGTCCACCGCCACGAACGCCGCGTCGACATCGGCATAAAGCGTCTCGAGCCGGGCGTCCGAGAGCACACGACCAGCGATCTTGACCGTATAGCGCGTGCCCATGGTCCGCCCCTCGAGCACGTAGAGCCCGGGCACATGCTCGCCCGACGGACGCAGGGCGAGGCCGGCGACCGTGATGCCGGCAACAGCCCCGATGCCGCCGAGCAGCCGTCGACGGGACACAAGCTTGCTGAATGGTGTCAATAAAGCGTCCATCAGTGCGGCTCCCCCGTGGTGCTGGTTTCAGCCCTGCGGCGGATCTCCGCCTCGAACCGGCCTTCGCCATGCTGCAACAAGTGCGCCGCCATGTCGCGGAGCGAGACAAGGCCGAGGATGCGCGGCCCCTCCATGACCAGGAGGTGGCGAAAGCGGTTGACGTGCATCAGGGCCAGCGCCGCCTCGATCGTGGTGCCGGGGGTGACAAAGCGCACGTCGCGGGTCATGACCAGCGAGATCGGGGTGGTCTCCGGGTCGCGGCGGGCGTGGACGACGCGGATCAGCAGGTCGCGCTCGGTGAAGATGCCGTCGATGAGGCCGTCCTCGTTCTCGATCAGCACCGCACCCAGGCGTTCTGCGACCAGCGTCTCGACGGCGTCGCGGACGAGGGCCCCGGCGGGGACGGTGACGAGGCGGCCCTGGTCGGGCTTTTTGGCAATGGCTTCGGCGACGGTTTCCGTCATCGCCTCAAAACCCGAAATCGTCGAACATGATGTTCTCCCGGTCGACACCCAGATCGAGCAGCATGGCGGTCATCGTGTTGTTCATGACGGCAGGGCCGCAGAGGTAGTACTCGATATCCTCGGGTGCCGGGTGATGGTCGAGGTAGAGCTTTTTGAGCGCCTGCTGGCGGACGAGGCCCACGGGTCCGGTCCAGTTGTCCTCGGGCCTGGGCTCGGAGAGGACCAGGTGCCAGCTGAAGTTGGGATGCTCGGCCGCGAGTCGGCCGAACTCATCGATATAGAAGGCTTCGGAGAGGTTGCGGGCCGAGTACCAGAAGCTCATCTTGCGCGTGGACTTGCGCCTGAGCAGCTGGTCGAGGATGTGCGAGCGCATCGGTGCCATGCCGGCACCGGCGGCGATGAAGCACATCTCGTTTTCGGTCTCCTTGGCATAGAATTCGCCAAAGGGGCCAGTGGCGGTGACCGGGTCGCCGTCCTTGAGGTTGAACAGCCAGGAGCTGACGATGCCGGGCGGGATGTCGTCGCGGTAGCCGGGCGGGAAGGCGATGCGGATGGTAAACAGGAGGTCCTTCTCGAGCGGATAGCTGGCGAGCGAGTAGGCGCGCTCGACGGGCTCTGGAACCACCGAACGAAACCGCCAAAGGTCGAACCTGTCCCAGTCGGCGCGGTGCTCGGGCGCGATGTCGAAATCCTTGAACGAGAGCTCGTGCGCCGGGCAGCGCAGCTGCATATAGCCGCCCGCGCGAAACGGCACCGTCACACCCTCGGGCAGCGCCAGCTTCAATTCCTTGATGAAGCTCGAGACCGTACGATTGCTGATGACCCGGCAGTCCCATTCCTTGGCGTTGAAGATCTCGGGCGACAGCTCGATCCGCATGTCGCCCTTGACCTTGACCTGACAGGCGAGCCGGTGGCCGCGCTTGGCCTTGCCGGGCGGGATGAAGGGTGTTTCGGTCGGCATCAGCGCCCCGCCCCCTTCGCGGACGACCACGTCGCACACCCCGCAGGAGCCTTTGCCGCCGCAGGCCGACGGGATGAGGATGCGGCTGTCGGTGAGCGCTCCGAGCAAGGTCCCGCCGGCCCGCACCTGGAGCGGGGAGGTGTTGTCGTCGTTGACGACGATGGCGACGTCGCCGGTGGCAACCAGCTGGCGGCGGGCGGCCATCAGGATCAGCACGAGGCCGAGGACGACGGCGGTGAAAACCAAGATCGCGGTCGGGACGGCGAGCATCAGAGCTGGATCCCCGAGAATACCATGAAGGCCATCGACATGAGGCCCACGACGATGAAGGTGATGCCGAGCCCCTTCAGCCCCTCCGGCACGTTCGAATAGCTCAGCTTCTCGCGAATGGCGGCCAGGGCCACGATGGCGATGGCAAAACCGAAGCCCGAGCCGAAGCCGAACACGACGCTCTCGGTGGAGGTGTAGTCGCGCTCCTGCATGAACAGCGAGCCGCCGAGAATGACACAGTTGACGGCGATCAGCGGCAGGAACACGCCCAAGGAGTTGTAGAGGGTCGGCATGAAGCGATCGATCGCCATCTCGACGATCTGCACGGCAGCGGCGATGACCGCGATGAAGAGGATGAAGGAGAGAAAGCTGAGGTCGATCTCGGCGAAGGCGGGGCCGAGCCAGGCGAGTGCCCCCTCGTCGAGGAGGCCGCGCATCAGGATATTGTTCAACGGCACCGTGAGCGTCTGGACGAAGACGACGGCGAGCCCGAGACCGAAAGCGGTCTCCATCTTCTTCGAGCAGGCGAGATAGGAGCACATGCCGAGAAAGTAGGCGAGCGCCAGGTTCTCGAGAAAGATCGCCCGGACCAGGAGATTGATGAAATGCTCCATCAATCCTTCTCCTTGAGCTCCGGCCACCAGGTGCGCATCGCCCAGATCAAGAGGCCGATGACGAACAGGGCCGAGGGCGGCAGCAGCATCAGCCCGTTGGGCTCGAACCAGCCGCCGTCCCGGGTGAGCGGCAGGATTTCATAGCCGAGCAGCTTGCCGGCACCCAGGAGCTCGCGGCTGGCGGCGACGATGATCAGGATCAGCGCATAGCCCAGGGCATTGCCCAGGGCGTCGAGCACGGCGGGATAGGGCGGGTTCTGCATCGCAAAGCCCTCGGCCCGGCCGAGCACCATGCAGTTGGTGATGATCAGGCCGACGAAGACCGAGAGCTCCAAGGAGATCTCGTAGAAGGTGGCCTTCAAGACCTGATCGAAAACGGTGACGAGCGAGGCGATGATCGCGAGCTGGACGATGATCCGGATCGCCGTCGGCGTTCGGTCGCGAATCAGGCTGACGGCGAGGCTCGCGACTATGGCGACGAGGATGACGCCGACACTCATGACGAGCGCGTTGTCGACGCCCGTGGTAATCGCCAAGGCCGAGCAGACGCCCAGCATCTGTACGGTGATCGGGTTGTTGGCGACGAGCGGATCGGTGAGGATCGCCCGCTCTTTGGCACCGAAGATGACAGGCGCCGGAGGCCCGATGCCGATGACCGTGCTCAAGTGTCTGCCTCCCCGTTGCGGAACCGATCGAGAAAGGGTCCGTAGCCGTGCGGTCCAAGCCAGAATTGCATCAGGTGGGTCACCGCGTTGCTGGTGACCGTGGCACCCGAGAGCCCGTCGACCCGGAGCGGGTCGTCCTCGGGGTCGCCCGCCAAACCTTTGATCACGGTGATCTGGGCCCGCCACTGGTCGTCATAGATCTGCCGGCCCTCCCAGACCCGCTGCCAGATCGGGCTGCCGACCTCCGCACCCAGGCCCGGGGTCTCGCGATGCTCGTAATAGGTGAGGCCGCCGACCGTATTCGCGTCCGGATCGAGGGAGACGAATCCATACATCGTCCCCCACATGCCCAGCCCCTCGACCGCGAGCACGAGTTGCTCGACCGCGTCTTCGGGGCGAACGAGATAGACCACGGCGCGCTTGGGCAGGCGGTGGATGCCGGCATTGTTGGCCGGTGCCAGCCGGCTGATGGCCGGGTCGTTGCGCGCCGCCCGCTGGTCGTAGGCCCGCCCATCGACCGCATCGTCGGGCACCAGCTCACCCGTCTCCAGGTCGACGAGGCGGGTCTCGATATAGCGCTCGAAGAGTGCATCGACCTCGGCGATCGACAGAGCGTCGCCCGGCTCCGCAAGACCGGCCGCGATCAGCACGTTCTTTTCCATGTAGAGCCGGGCATTGGCCGCCTGACGGGATTCCAGCAGGACGGCGGCGACAGCGACCACGGCGGCACAGCCGAGGCAGACCATGAGCGCAAAGCGCACCGTGTAGGCCGGGGCATTGACGTTGCGCGTGCGCGCCGCCTCAGCCACGGCGGGCCCGCCGGCGGTTGATGTTGGCGCGGACGAAGACGTGGTCGATCATCGGTGCCATGACGTTCATGAAGAGGATCACCAGCATCACCGCTTCCGGATAGGACGGGTTGACCACGCGGATCAGCACGATCATGGCGCCGATGATAATGCCGTAGATCCATTTGCCGGCGTCGGTGAAAGGCGAGGTAACGGGGTCGGTGACCATGAAGACGGTGGCGAACGCCCAGCTGCCCAGCACCATGTGCCACCAGAACGGCATGGCGTACCAGTAACTCGTCTCGGAGCCGATGAGATTGAAGAGGCTGGCCATGCCGATGGTGCCGACCACCACCGCCGCCATGGTCCGCCAGGAGCCCACGCCCGTCACGATGATGACGACTGCACCGATCAGGCAGGCCAGCGCCGAGGTCTCGCCCAAACTGCCCGGGATGAAGCCAAAGAACGCGTCCCACCACGAAAGCCCCTGGCTCTCAATCGGCCCGTAGCCGAGCCGCATTTCGGCGAGCGGGGTGGGGGCGGTCCAGCCGTCGACCGTGGCCTCGACCGGCACGGCGAACCAGACCGCATCACCTGACATGTCCGCCGGATAGGCGAAAAAGACGAATGCGCGGGCGGCGAGTGCCGGGTTGATGAAGTTCATGCCGGTGCCGCCGAACACTTCCTTGGCGATCACCACGCCGAAGGCGATACCGAGAGCCGCCATCCAGAGCGGCAGGTCGGGGGGCAGGATCAAGGGGTAGAGCAGGCCGGTGACGAAGAAGCCTTCGTTGACCTCGATGCCGCGCACCACGGCAAACAGCACCTCGAGGGTGAGCCCGACCACCATGGTGACGACGTAGAGTGGCACGAAATAGAGCGTACCGTGCGCCATGTTGGCGAGAATGCTGGACGGATCGTAGCCGATGCTGAGCCCCTGCAAGAGCGCGTGCCGCCAGCCCACGAGCAGGTCCGTGCGGGCCGGATCGATCACGAGGTTGGCCTGCAGCCCGGTATTGTAGAGGGCCATCAGCACGCAGGGGACGAGCGAGAGGACGACGAGGATCATCATCCGCTTGAGGTCCATGGCGTCGCGGACATGGGCACCTGTCTTGGTCGTGTCGCCAGGTGCGTAAAAAAAAGTGTCGACGGCCTCGTAGAGGGGATAAAAGCGCTCGAGCCTGCCGCCCTTGTCGAACGGCTCGCCGGCACGATCGAGGAGCTGGCGCAGCAGCCGCATCAGGCGATATCCTTCTCGATCCGCTCGAGGGCCCGGCGCAAGAGCGGCCCGTACTCCGCCTTGCCCGGGCACACGAAGGTGCAGAGTGCGAGATCCTCCTCGTCGAGCTCGACGCAGCCGAGCTCGACCGCCCGCTCGATGTCGCCCATCAAAAGGGCGCGCAAGAGAAAAGTCGGCATCAGGTCCAAGGGCATCACCCGCTCGAAGGAGCCGATCGGCACCATGGCGCGTTTTCCGCCATGGGTCGAGGTGGTGAGACGAAGCGCCACGGGCTTCTGAAACGCGCTCTGCACCACCCGCCAAATCGAGAACTTGTCGCCACCCGGCCTGATCCAGCCGAAGAGCTCGCGCTCAGCGGGCTCGGGAACGGCCGAGACCTGCTGGTGGAAGCGGCCAAGATAGCCGGTGACCGGGCCCATCGCCGTCCGCCCGTCAAGCACCGAGCCCGAGATCACCCGGTGCTCCCCGGCCTCGAGCTCGCCCGCGACCAGCGCGTCGGTCGCTGCCCCGAGCCGCGTGCGCAGCAGCCGCGGCCGCCGGACGCCGGGCCCGGCCAGCGCCACCACCCGTTCGACCTCGAGCGTGCCTTCGGCGAACAGCCGGCCGACCGCGAGGACGTCCTGATAGGCGATATGCCAGACGGTGCGATCGAGATCGGCCGGATGGAGGATGTGGATATGGGTGCCGACATTGCCCGCCGGATGCGGGCCCGCGAACCGGGCGAGCGTGATCCCTGGATGATCGACCGCAGCCACGCTCTCCTCGGCACAGCAAAGATAGGTCCGCCCCGCCGTCAGCTTGGCGAGGCAGGCAAGACCGGTGGTGAAATCCGCGAGGCGCCCGGCGAGCACCACATCGACCGAAGGCGCATGCGGCCTGCTGTCGATGGCTGTCACGAAAAGCGCCTCGGGGCTGATCTCGGGCGATGGCACGCGCGAAAAGGGCCGTGTCCGCAACGCCGTCCACATGCCCGACTCGAGCAGCAAAGCCCGCACCTTCCCGGCATCGAGCCGGTCGGGCGGCAGACCCTCGAAATGCGTAAAGGGCTGGTCCTTATCGAGCGCCTCGACGGCGATGACCAGCGAGACGAACGCCCGCCTCGCTCCACGATTGATGGCGACGATCCTGCCCGAGGCCGGGGCCGTGTGGCGGACACCCGGGATGGCGCGGTCCTCGAACAGCAGCTCGCCGCAACGGACCTCTTGCCCCTCCTCGACCCGAAGCGTGGGCTTGAGGCCGATCCAGTCGGCACCCAGCACGGCCACAGTCGCGCTCGCGGCCCCCGCCGGATCGATCACCTGCTCGGGACTGCCGGCGAGCGGCAGATCCAGCCCCTTCTTCAGCCGATGAACCGGCAAAGCCCCACCCTCTGCCCAGCGCTCCCTGCGATCGCTGGAATATAGTCGAGACATACGGCTTAACGCTGCCAAGCGTGTTGATCCACATCAAGTCAAGGGTCCTCAAAGGATCGAGGCCAGGGCCTCGCGAAGGTCGGTGTGCTGGAACGTGAAGCCTGTTTCGGCGAGACGCTTGGAGAGGACGCGCTGGCCATCGAGGATGACGGTCGCACCATCGCCGAAGATCTGCTCGATCAGGAAAGCCGGGACCGGCAGGCTCAGCCGGCCACCGACCACAGCACCCAGATGCCGGCTGAAATCCGCCATCCGGACGGGCCGCGGGGCGGTTGCATTGTAGGGTCCGCGCATCGTCGGGTCGGTCAGGGCCCTGCGGATCAGGCGGGCAGTATCGTCGAGATGGATCCACGAAATCCACTGTCGGCCGGAGCCCACCCGGCCCCCGGCGAACCGGCGGAAGGTCAGCAGGGTCTTGCGAAAGCGCGGGGTCATGGCCAGCGCGAAGCCGTGGCGGAGAACGACCGTGCGGATGCCGAGCTCGGCCGCCTTGTCCGCCTCGCCCTCCCAGATGATGCAGGTGTTGCTCAAGAAATCGTCGCCATCGCCGGGCGGGCTCGTTTCGTCGAAGCTGGCCGTCTCGCTGATGCCGTAATAGCGGCAGGCGGAGGAGCTCACGAGCACCGCCGGGCGATGCTTCACTTCGCTCAGGGCCTCGACCAGTCGGCGGGTGCCGACCTCGCGACTATCCCGGATGGCGTGCTTGAACTCGGGCGTCCAGCGACCGGCAATGGGTGCCCCGGCGAGATGCACGACCCCGTCGACACCCTCCAAGGCAGCCACCCACTCGCCGAGCCGGAGCGGGTCCCAGGTCACGATCTCGACGCCGGGAAAACGCGCGCTCGGGAAGACGGACCGAGCCCGGCTGGCGCTGCGGCTGAACACGATCACGCTGTGCCCCTCGGCGACGAGCAGCTCGACCAGCCGGCTGCCGATGAAGCCCGTGGCCCCGGTAACGGCGATCCTCATCAAACTCCTCGGGTCCTAGCGGTTCGGCGCTCGGTGACAGCAAGGCAACGCCACTCTGTCAATCGGCAACAACCGTCGCAGCCCCAACCCCCGGGGTTTCGGTGCCGAATTTTGTGGCTATGCTCAGGCAATCCGAGGCCAGCGAAAGCTGCTTTTCATGTCGACCGATCTTCTCGCCTACCACGCCTTCAGCTTCAAGGCCGGAGGTGCCCATATCACCAGGGCACCGGCTGCCGCGATCTGGCAGGTGGTAACCGGGATCGGCGGCGAGAACCGCTACTACGCGATGAACGCGCTCTGGACGATGCGCGAGTGGATGGATGCGCTGGTGGGTGGGCCCGGGATGCGGCGCGGCCGGCCCGAGGGGCGCGAGCTTCGCCCGGGTGACCGGGTCGACAGCTGGGAGGTGCTGATCGCCGACCCGCCGGAGCTTCTCGCCCTGATCTTCAAGATGAAGGCACCGGGCGACGGGGTGCTCGAGTTTTCCATCCGTGCCAAGCCCAGGGTCACCCGGCTTACCGTCACCGCCTATTGGGAGCCCGATGGGCTTGCAGGATTGCTCTATTGGCGGGCGATGCAGCCGGCGCACATCGTGCTGTTTCGCCGGCTCACGGCCGAGATCTGCCGCCGTGCCGAAGCGCTTCAGGCAGCCGAAAGGACCCAGCCGATGCTGAAGAGCACGGCATAGAGCATCAAAAGCTTGCCGGTATCGGCAAGCGCCCCGTTCAACGCCACCCCGTCCGTCTCGCTCCACACGGTCCGGTTGACGGGTAGCGCCACGATGAGGGTCAAGAGTGGCAGCAGAATGATCGGGCCAGCGATACCGAAAACGAAAAGGCCCAGGGGCAACAGACAGGCCGCGACGACGCAGGCCGTATACTCGATGCGGGTGAAACGCACGCCGAGCCTGACAGCCAGCGTCCGCTTGCCAGCCTTGGCGTCGGTCTCGCGGTCGCGCAGATTGTTCACAGCGAGAATTGCGGTCGAGATCAGGCCGGGGCCGAGCCCCGCCAGGATCGGCAACCAGCCGAGCTCCAGCGCCTGCACCCAGTAGGTGCCGGCAACCGCAACGGGTCCGAAGAAGAGCAGCACGAAGACATCGCCGAGGCCGCGATAGCCGAGCGGGAACGGGCCACCCGTGTAGAACACGCCGCACAGGATCGAAGCGATGCCGACAACGAGAATGGGCCAGCCGCCACGCCAGGCGAGATAAATACCGACCAGAATTGCGAGGCCGAACACGAGGATCGTCGCCCGGCGCATCGCGTCAGGCGACACGAGCCCGGACTGCACGGCACGCCTTGGGCCAAGGCGCTCGGCGGTGTCGGCACGCTTGACGAAGTCGAAATAGTCGTTGGCGTAGTTGGTGCCGATCTGGATCAGCATGGCACCGACGAGTGCCGCCACGGCCGCGGCGACGTGGCCGACGCCGTCGGCAAAGGCGAGAACCACGCCGATCAGCACCGGGGCAACCGAGGCCGGCAGTGTACGCAGCCGGGCGGCCGAAGCCCAAACGGCAATCTGTGGCGGCCGCGCCGGTGCAGCGCCGGCCGCCGTCGTACGGTCGTTCATTGCGGTCCCCTGCCCTTCCGCTGGCCAGCCGCGGGAGCTGCGGCTCGCCCTGCCGGGCGACGCTTCTAGCGTGAGGCGGCAAGCGCTGTCGAGAGCCGTGGTGCTCAAAGAACGGGGCGGGCCACCACCGTCGACTGGCGACCGGCGTGGAGGAGCAGCAGCGCCCCAGTGATGAACGCGGCAAGCAACAGGGCGTGCGGCAGGCCCTGATCCAGCCCTGCCAGGTTCGCAACAGCGAGGCCCAGGGCCAAGAGCCGGGCCGGCCAGCCGAGTGGCCGTCCGACGGCACCAACCGTGGCGGCCGTGACGAGTGCCACAGCCAGAAGACAGCGGGCGAAGGCGATCCCCCATTGCCAAACGTCGCCGGTCAACAGCAGCTCCGGCTGGGTCACGAAGGCGAACGGGATGACGTAGATCGCCGCCGACAGGCGCATGGCCTTGAATGCGGTGGGCCAGGGATCCGCCCGCGCCACCGCGGCCGCGGCAAAGCTCGCGATCGCGATGGGTGGGGTGATCATCGAGAGCATGCCGAAATAGAGCAGATAGAGATGGGCCGCGATCGGCGCCGTGCCGAGTGTGATCAAGGCGGGTGCCGCCAGTGTCGAGAGCAGGACGTAAACGCCCACGGTCGGCATGCCGAGGCCGAGGATGATGCACAAGCCGGCCACGAGTCCGAGCAGCGGGACGAGCAGGCCGAAGCTGAGCTCCAGCATCTGCAGGGTCAGCGCGAAGGCGAGGCCGGTCAGGTTGAGGATGCCGATCACCAGGGCGGCCGCCGCCGCCAGGATCACGATGTCGGCGATGGTGGCCGTCGCCGCCAGGAGCTGCCGACCGGCGTCGCGCAAGCGCTCCAGCACGCCATCTAGCGGCCAGGCGAGATGGCAGGCGATCAGCGCTAGGGTCGCCCAAAGGCCCGCCTGTTGCGGCGAGCGGCCCTCGATGAAGAGCAGATGGACGAGGACGGCAACAGCGATCACATAGCGCCAGGGCTGCGCCGCACCGGCCCCGGTCGACGGCATAGCCGCGTCGACCGGGGCCGTCATCGGTTGCCGCCGTGCCTCGAAGTCGATCGCGCAATAGAGTGCCGCATAGAAGAGCAAGCCCGGCGCGATCGCGGCCAGTGCGACCTCGCGGTAGGGGATCTCCAGGAACTCGGCCATAAGGAAGGCCACCGCCCCCATCATCGGCGGCAGGAGCTGACCACCGGTCGACGACACGGACTCGATCGCGGCCGCGTGGTGGCGTGGGTAGCCGGCCCGGGTCATCATCGGGATCGACACACTGCCCACGGTGGTCACGTTGGCCACCGCACTGCCGGAGACGAGGCCGAAGCCGGCCGAGCCCAGGACCGAGACCTTGGCCGGTCCCCCCGGTGCCTGACCGACGAACCGGGCCAAGCGCTGCGTCAAGGCGATTCCTGCACCGAAGCCGTTCAGCAGCGCCCCGAACAGGATGAAGGGGGCGATCGTGACCGCCGCCACGTGGAGCAGGCGGGAGAGCAGCGCATTGGTGTCGAAGGCGAGATAGACCGCGAGTCGCTCGGGGCTCACCTGCCGGGTGGCGAGCGCGGTCGGCAGCTCAGGGCCGAGCCAGAGCGCGATGCCAATGAGGACCAATATGAGCACCGGCAAGAAGTGGCCGGTGCGTCGGCGCACCGCCTCCAGGACGCCGAGGATCATGACGACGCCGAGGCCTACCGCGTGCCACGGGGCCGCAACCAGCGTGCGTTCGAGGCTCGGATAGGCAACCGCCACCCAGAGAAACGCACCGAGGACGACGCTCGCGAATACGTGATTCAGAACGGCGAGGCGGGGCACGGTCGCGGGTTCAATGATTGCCAGCGTGATGGCGAGCCCAGCGGCAAAAGCGAGGTATTGCTCGGTATAGAGCAAGAGCCCGAGCCGGCCTGCCAGATCCAGGATCCAGGCGACGAGGCTCGCCAGCATCGCAACCTGCAAGCCGCGGCGGGCGAGATCGATCCCGGCCTCGAGCCGCTCGGCCACCAGCACTGCCGTCAATCGGCGACTGCCTCGAGGGCGGCCGGGTGGAACGGCGTACGCAGGCCTGGCTTCGTCAAACCCTCGGGGTCGAGGCCGCGAAAGGGCGGGAAGCTCGCGGTGAGCGTTTCCCGGTGACCGGCAAGGCCCGTCACGACCACCTGCACCACCTCGGACGGCGTGGCAGCGCTGGTGACCAAAAGGTTGTCGAAGGCGAGGACGGGTGTCCGCCCGTCCAGGCCAGCCATTCCCGGTGCCGGCGTGAACTCCTCGATATAGGCTTCGCTGGCAACGGCCTCGACCCGCGCCTCGGCTGCCGCGTCCCCTTGGAGCGGCAGCAGGCGGAGTGCTGTCGTCGCATCGATCTCGGTGACCTTGGCGGCACCGATGGCGAAGAAGAAGGCGTCGCTCCGGCCGTCCGCGAACTGCTCGGCACCGGCGACGACATTGGGCACGGGGACCGCCACGATGTCGTCGATGGTGAGCCCACCGCCGGCGAGTGCTGCTTCCAAGAGGGTCGCGATCGCCGAGCTTGCCGAAAAACCGGCGGTGACGCGCTTGCCCTCGAGATCACCGATTGTCCGGATGTCGCTCTCGGCACGGACGAAGAGCCCGACGCGCAGCGGATAGAGGACGGCTGCGATCCTGAGCTCGCTCTGCGGCCGGCCGGCGAAGGCCCCCTCCCCCGTGAAGGCTTCGGCCGCCTCGAGCGCATTGGCGATGGCGAAGTCGAGCTCACCCGCGGCCAAGAGCCCAAGCAGCGTCGATTCGCCGGAATGTGGCTGCACCCGGGTCTCGAGCTTCAGTTCGCCGGTCATCATTTCGGCGATCACCGAACCCGTTCCATAGCTCAGCGTGCCCGCCGCCATCGTGCCGAGCCCGAGCACCCCGGGCTGGGCGGCGGCGGTGCCGCCCGCGGCAAGCATCAGGACAGCGAGCCACGCCTTCAGCCACTTCATGTCCCAAACCCTCGACAAGGCAATCGTATCCCCCGTGACGCCTCTGATAGACCGTCCGCAGCGCATCGGCTAGGCCATCCTTGGCTTGTTGGCCCATCCGCGAGTGAAAAGGGGACGCCGATCGACACCGGGCCAGGGGCTGTCGGTGCCCCGTCGACTTGCCTCTCGCCACCCTGATCTGGCAGGTATGCGGCCGGATTGCTGATGGGAGGGGACCGACCATGGCGGGCAACACGGTGCTGCCGGGCGACATGATGTTCATCGAGAGTGCCGGCGCCGGCGGGCCCGACGTCCTGCGCCCGTCGCGCATGGCGGTGCCCGAGCCCGGACCGGGCGAGGTCCTGGTCAAGGTGGCAGCGGCCGGCGTGAACCGGCCGGATGTCCTGCAGCGCAGCGGCAACTACCCGCCACCGCCAGGTGCCTCGAGCGTGCTCGGTCTCGAGATCGCCGGCACCATCGTCAAGCTCGGAGAGGGCGTCGCCGCGGACCGAATCGGCCAGCCGGTCTGCGCCCTCGTCCACTCCGGTGGCTATGCCGAATACTGCGTTGCTGCGGCGCCGCTCTGCCTGCCCGTGCCCAAGGGGTTCTCGATGGTCGAGGCGGCAGCCGTGCCCGAGACCTTCTTCACGGTCTGGACCAACGTCTTCGAGCGCGGCGGCCTCGAGGCCGCCGAGACCATTCTGATCCACGGCGGCTCGAGCGGCATCGGCACGACCGCGATCCAGCTCGCCAAGGTGAAACAGGCCCATGTCATCGTGACCGTGGGCTCGGCCGAGAAGGCGATCGCCTGCAAGGAGCTCGGCGCCGATCACGCCATCGACTACAAGACCGAGGACTTCGTCCAGCGGGTGAAGGAGCTGACCCCGGACGGCGTCGACCTGATCCTCTGCATGGTCGGCGGCAGCTACATCCAGCGCAACTTCAAGGTGCTCAAGACCGAGGGCCGGCTGGTGCAGATCGCGTTCCTCGGCGGGGCCAAGGCCGAGGTCGACTTCACCCCCTTGATGATCAAGCGACTGACGTTCACGGGCTCGACACTCCGGCCCCGCACGGTGGCGCAAAAGACGGCGATCGCCGAAGCGCTCACGGCCGAGGTCTGGCCGCTCCTCGAGCACGGCTCGGTGCGGCCCGTGATCAGCAAGGTGCTGCCCCTGGCCGAGGCCGCAAAGGCGCATGCGCTGATGGAGGAGAGCCAGCATATCGGCAAGATCATGCTGGCGGTCGAGGACGGTGCCGCAGGCTGAGCCTGTCGCTCGGCGCCAGGCTGGCTCGCCGGGCGAATCGATGCTACTGGCGAGCCAATGAGCGCGAGCGATCTCGGATGAGCGTTACCGCCGCCGATCTTCCGGCTGCGGATTTCGCGCCGGCTGGGCTCGATGCCTTCCTGCGCGGGCGGCTGGGCGTCAAGGGTGCCTTGCAGCTCGAACGCATCGCCGGCGGCCAGTCCAATCCGACCTATTTCGTGACCTACGACGATCGCCGGCTCGTGCTCCGAAAGAAGCCGACGGGCGAGGTGCTGCCGTCCGCCCATGCGGTGGATCGCGAATACCGGGTGCTGACGGCGCTTGCCGCAACCGACGTGCCGGTGCCGAAAACGCTCCTCTACCACGACGACGAGGAGATCGTCGGCACGCCCTTCTACGTCATGGAGCGGCTGGAGGGCCGCGTCGTCCACGACAATGCGCTGCCCGGCATGACGCCAGGCGAGCGGGCGGCCGTCTACCGCTCGATAGCCGAGACCCTGGCCAGGCTCCATGCCGTCGACTGGGCGGCCGTCGGGCTCGAGGGCTACGGCCGGCCCGGCGGTTATTTCGCCCGGCAGATCGCCCGCTGGACACGGCAGTGGCAGCTCTCCAGGACCAAGGATCTCCCCGATATCGAGCGGCTGATCACCTGGCTTCCCGAGCATGTGCCGGATGACGACCGGGCCACCATCGTCCACGGCGATTTCCGCCTCGGCAACCTGATGCTGCACCCGACCGAGCCCAGGGTCATCGGCGTGCTCGACTGGGAGCTCTCGACCCTCGGCCACCCGTTGGCCGATCTGGCACACAGCTGCATGGCCTGGCATTCGAGCCCGGACGAGTTCGGCGGCCTGCTCGGGCTCGATCTCGACGGTCTCGGCATTCCGGACGAGAACGCTTTCGCCGCGACCTACTACCGCCACTGCGGCCACGACCTCAGGCTCGAGCCCTTCCATCATGCCTTGGCACTCTTCCGCTTCGCCGTCATTTTCGAGGGCATCGCCGCCCGAGCACTCGCCGGCAACGCGGCGGCCGAGGATGCTGCCGAGGTGGGCAAGCTCGCCGCCCGCTTCGCCGCCCGCGCGATCGAGGTGGTGGACGGCCGGCCGCACGGCTGAGGAGCGGAGAGAGCCCATGGATTTCGCCTACACGGCCAAGGTCGAAGCGCTCAGGGAAGAGCTCGAAGCCTTCATGGATGCCCACGTCCTGCCAGCCGATCCGGCCTTCCGCCAGGCAGCGGCGGCGGGCCGGATGCCAATGGAGATCCTCGATCCCTTGAAGGCCCGGGCGTTCCAGGCGGGCTTGTGGAACCTGTTTCTGCCGGGGCTCAAGGAGGACGAGCCGGGCACTCGGCTCGCCAATCTCGACTACGCACCCTTGGCCGAGATCATGGGACGCATCCCCTGGTCGGCCGAGGTCTTCAACTGCTCGGCCCCCGATACCGGCAACATGGAGATCCTCCACCTTTTTGCCACGCCGGAGCAGCGCGAGCGCTGGCTGAACCCGCTGCTCCTGGGTGAGATCCGCTCCTGCGTCGGGATCACCGAGCCGGATGTGGCATCATCGGACCCCACCAACCTGCAGACGACCATCAAGCGCAACGGCGACCACTACGTCATCAACGGCCGCAAGTGGTTCACCACGGGTGCCATGCACCCCAACTGCCGCTTCGTCATCCTGCTCGGCCTCGCGGACGCACGACCCGAGGCCGATCGCCACGCGCGGCACTCGATGGTGATCGTGCCCATGGATACGCCCGGTGTCGAGATCGTCCGCAACCTGCCGATCATGCAGCATCTCGCACCCGAGGGGCATTGCGAGCTCCGCTTCACCGATGTTCGAGTGCCGGCCAGCTGTCTCCTCGGCGAGGAAGGCCAGGGCTTCGCCCTCGCCCAGGCCAGGCTCGGGCCTGGCCGCGTCCATCACTGCATGCGCTCGATCGGCCAATGCGAGCTCGCCCTCGAGCTGATGACCGCGCGCGCCTTGGAGCGAGAGGCGTTCGGCCGCCACCTCGCCGATTTCGCCAATATCCAGGACTGGATCGCCCTCTCGCGGATGGAGATCGACCAGGCCCGGCTCTACGTGCTGAGAACCGCCTGGCTCATGGACCGGCACGGCAACAAGGCGGCCCGCACCGAGGTTTCCGGCATCAAGCTCGTGGTCTCGCGCCTGCAGACCGAGGTCCTGGATCGCGCGATCCAGGTCTTCGGGGCCATGGGCCTCACCGATGACACGCCCTTGGCCAATCTCTGGACCTGGGGCCGGGCCCTACGGTTCATCGATGGCCCGGACGAGGTCCACCTGCGCACCGTGGCACGCAGCGAGATCAAGGCCGCCAAGGGCCGGCTTACCGCCACCGCCCGCTATCTGCACCGCTAGGGGGACGGTGATGCAGTGCGACGGCTATCTCGCACCCAGGCCAGCCAACTTCGTGCCGCTCACCCCGGTCGATTTCCTCGCGCGAGCGGTCGAGGTCTATCCCCGGAAGCTCGCCGTCGTGCACGGCGAGCGGCGGCTGACCTATGGCGAGCTCGGGAGCCTCGTCGGCAGGCAGGCGGCAGCCCTCCGCCGCGCCGGGATCGGGCCCGGGGACGTGGTCTCGGTGATCGCCATGAACCGACCGGAAATGCTGGCGCTGCACTATGCCGTACCGCTCCTGGGTGCCGTCTTGAATGCCATCAACACCCGGCTCGATCCTGCGACCGTCGCCTACATCCTTCAGCACGGCGAGGCCAGGCTGGTCCTGGCCGACCTGGGGCTCGTCCCGCTCGCCCGGGAAGCCGCTGGCAAACTCCCGGTCGTGGCCCTTGACGATCCGGCCTTCACCGCCGGCGTCCAGCCCCTGCCGATCACCGTCGATGCCGTGTCGGACGAGTGGCAGGCGCTCTGCCTCAACTACACCTCGGGCACCACCGGCCACCCGAAGGGTGTGGTCTACACCCATCGCGGCGCCTACCTGAACGCCATCGGCAACGCGCTGCAGCTCGGCTTCGACGAGCGCACGGTCTATCTCTGGACCCTGCCGATGTTCCACTGCAACGGCTGGTGCCATCCCTGGGCGGTGACATCCATGGGCGGCACCCATGTCTGCCTCGACCGGCCCGACCCGGCGCTCATCCTCGATGCCCTGGCGACCGAAGGGGTGACGCATTTCGCCTGCGCCCCCGTCATCCTCTACATGCTGCTCAACCATCCGCACGAGCCTAGGCCGAAAGCCGAACGGCCCGTGCGGGTGGCAACCGGTGGTGCCGCCCCGACCACGGCCCTGATCGAGGGGCTGGCGGCGATGGGGATCGAGCTCGTCCATCTCTATGGGCTCACCGAATCCTACGGCCCCGCCACCGGCTGCGGCGAGCGCGACGATTGGGGTGCGCCGGATGCCGCCGAAAAGGCACGACTCCTCGCCCGCCAGGGTGTCCGTCATCCGCTCAACGCGCTGGCCGATGTCATCGACGCCGAAGGCAACCCCGTCCCCTGGGACGGGGTCACAATGGGTGAGATCGTCATCCGCTCGAACACCCTGATGGCGGGCTACCTCAAGGACGAGGCCGCGACAGCGACGGCCTTTCGCGGCGATCGGCTGAACACCGGTGATCTCGCCGTGCGCCACCCCGACGGCTTCATCCAGATCAAGGACCGGGCCAAGGACGTGATCATCTCGGGCGGCGAGAACATCTCCTCGCTCGAGGTCGAGGGTATCCTGCACCAGCACCCGGCCGTGCTCCTGGCCGCCGTCGTGGCCTTGCCGGACGAGAAATGGGGCGAGATCCCGTGCGCTTGCATCGAGCTCAAGCCCGGCAAGCCGCCTCCCCCGGATCCCGAGCTCGAGGCCTTCTGCCGCGAGCGGCTGGCCAGCTTCAAGGTGCCCAAGCGCTACGTCTTCCGCGAGATCCCCAAGACGGCCACCGGCAAAATCCAGAAGTTCCAGCTACGCGCCGAACTCGGCAAGGGCGGGTGATCCCGTCCGCGTCGTCCACCCCTAGAGAGGGCTGAGCGGAAGGCCGCCGCCGCTCGCAGCGTCGATGCCGCGAAACGAGGTTCAGTTGCCGGATTGCTCCACGTCCTCGCCGGCCTCCTCGACCGCCTCGCCAGCTTCCTCGACCGCCTCGCCGGCCTCCTCGACCGCCTCGTCGACGGCAGCGCCCGCGTCGCTGCCAGCCTCCTCCGCCGGCCCGGGCTCGTCGCAGGCCGCAAGGCCGATGCTGCCAAGACCGAGCACGACCACTAAGGCCAGGGCGCGGACGCCACGCAGGTCGAGATTAATGAGCATGAGGTTCCTCCGATGGGTTTCGACTACTGACGCTTCTCGCCCAACAAACGTTCCCAATCTGCCGGTAACAGCCGATGGAATCGTTCCAGGTTTTCGCGCTGAGGGTGACCAGCGGAGCGAGCTGTTCCGCCTATCTGTCGATGCGTCAACGCTTGCCATGGCCACCAAGCTGTGGCTAGCCTAGTTCACCACTCGCCATGCTGCACAGCGAGCGCATCAAAAACCTGAACTACGCGGGCGCGCGGTCGATCGCCCGCTATGTCCTCTATTGGATGCAGCAGGCCCAGCGGGTCAGGACCAACCATGCGCTGGAATACGCGATCGAGCTCGCGAACGAACGGCGGCTGCCGCTGATCGTGGCCTTCGGGCTCATGGACGACTACCCCGAGGCCAAACTCCGCCATTACGCCTTCATGCTGCAAGGCCTCGCCGAGGTCGCGCGCGATCTCGGCGAGCGTCGCATCCGCTTCGTCATCCGCCATGGCAGTCCGGAGCAGGTGGCGCTCGACCTGGCCGAGGATGCGGCGGTGGTCGTCTGCGACCGAGGCTACCTGCGGCACCAGGTGGCCTGGCGCCAGACGGTGGCGGAACAGGCCGGCTGCCGCGTCATCCAGGTCGAAAGCGATGTCGTGGTCCCGGTCGAGGTCGCGAGCGGCAAGGCCGAGTTTGGCGCCCGGACCATAAGGCCCAAGATCGAGCGGCAGCTGGACGACTTCCTCGTCGGGCTCGAGCCCCGTCGGCTGGAGCACCCGTCGCTGGACCTCGAGCTCGAAAGCGATCTGGACCCCGCCGACGTCGACGGCACGCTCGAGAGGCTCAAGCTCGTCGCCGCCGTCGGCAGGGTCGAGCGGTTCAAGGGCGGTGCCAGCGAGGCCCGCCGACGCCTCGAGCGGTTCATCGAGGAGAAGCTGGACGGCTACGCCGACGGCCGCAACGAACCCGTCGCCCGGCAATGCTCCGAGCTCAGCCCCTATCTTCATTTCGGCCAGATTTCGCCGCTCGACCTCGCCCTCGCCGCGAAAGGGGCCAAGGGCGTCGGGCAAGAGGATCGTGCCTCGTTTCTCGAGGAGCTCATCGTCCGCCGCGAGCTCGCGATGAACTTCGTGGCCTTCACCGACGACTACGACCAGTTCTCGATGCTGCCCGAATGGGCAAGAAAGACCATGGCCGAGCACACGGGCGACACGCGCGAGCACCTCTACAGCGAAGCAGAGCTCGAGGCCGGCGAGACCCACGACGCCTACTGGAACGCCGCGATGCGCGAGATGCGCGTCTCCGGCTACATGCACAACTACATGCGCATGTACTGGGGCAAGAAGATCATCGAATGGTCGAAGAGCCACGAGGACGCCTTCGCCACCACGCTCCGCCTCAACAATCGCTGGTTCCTCGACGGCCGCGACCCGGCATCGTTTGCCAATGTCGGCTGGCTCTTCGGCCTGCACGACCGCGCCTGGACCGAACGGCCGGTCTTCGGCAAGCTGCGCTACATGAACGCCAATGGGCTGAAGCGCAAGTTCGACATCCACGCTTACGTGGAGTGGACGAAGACGCTCGGAGCCGACCTCGGGAGAACGCTCTAATGGCACGGGGGGCAAAAATCGACGGGCTGATCCGCTGGGTCGAGCGTGACCAGTGGCAGGAGCCGTTCGGCGAGGTGATCGAGCAGCACCTGGGCGATGCCTGTGCCGAGGCCGGCATCAGCATCGCCGGCATCATCGATATCCTGGGCGAGGGCCAGTTCCGGTCGCTCTGGGGCTGCGCCTTCGAGGACTTCCTCGGCCGCAGGCTCGAGGACGGGCGCAACGTTACCGATGACTACCTGAAGCGCCGCGGCTGGAAGGAGAGTGCCCGCACCCGCGCCTACATGGCGGCATTGCGGGACTCGGTACCCAGCCTCTACGAGGTCAGCGACATCGTCCGCGGCCATGGTTTTTCGGTGCGCGACCTGATCCGCGGCGGCGAGCCCGTGGCGGTCGAGGAGCACTCCGGCAGCCGCAATATCCAAGACTGGGACCGGATCGCCACCCGGCTGGTGTTGGTCAAGGGCGAGCCGACCTTCACCGGCTTGCTGCTCCGCTACCGCCATGAGACCACGGCCAAGCTTCTGGAAATACTGGACAAACTGGAAGAGCGCGCGCTCAAGGAGATCGCCGAGATGGGCCGCGAGCTCGGTGTGGAGGGCATCGAGGCGCTGGCCCATGAGGTCGGCCACCAGGACGAGGTGCTGCGCAGTGCGGGCTTCGTCTTCACTCACTTCTGGCTCGCCGATGCGCTCGATCACGTGTTGAACCCGAAGCTGCCGGAGATCGTGAACGCCGAGGGCGAGCCTTTCGAGCTCGTCACGGCCACCTGGCCGCTCGTCAAGGGCTGCCGGCTGGCCGGCGTCCGCGAGGCGTTGGACGCCGCCCCGATGCTGGAGCAGGCCGATGACGACGTCTGGAACTGGATTGACGCGGAGCCGGTGCAACGCCCCAGCAAACCCACAAAGGGCCTTCAGCTGCAGACCACCGACAGCCAGGGCGTCTCACTGCTGGGCACGGTCGAACTCGACGGGCGCATGGTGACGCTGCTCGTCAACTCCGCCGGCCACATGGAGCGGGGCCGGGCGCTGGTCGAAGGTCTGCTGGCGGGCAAGCTAGGCGAGTCCACGATCGAGCGGCAATCGGTCGCGCAACTGATGCAGCAGGGCGAGAGCTCGAGGCCGGCACCGCAGCCGGTGCGGCTGCCGCCCGAGGAGGAGCGGCAGATCATCCACGAAGCGATGACCCGGCACTACCGCCAGGCCATCGACGAGCCCGTAGGCATTCTCGGCAACTGCTCGCCGCGCGACCTCGTGACGACCCCGGAGGGCCGGAACAAGGTGGTGGAGTGGCTGAAGTCCCTCGAGAACCAGAGCTGCCCGGAGCAGCTGGCCGACTACGACTTCACCTGGCTCTGGGCGGAGCTCGGCCTCACCGATCGGCGCCGCTGAAGCGCCGGGGAGAGGTCGCCATTGTGCAAGCCAACCCGCTAGTGGTTCGTTAGCAACATAAGATTCCCTTCATTCTTGAGCTGTGCTACCTCTTTCCGATGCGAGGGAACCTTGGACTTTTCGTCTCCTCGGCGGATCGTGCGCGATTGGCAGCGATCGTCGCCGACCGCAACAGCCCGCAAAAGCACGTCTGGCGGGCGCAGGTCGTGCTGCTGACCGGCGAGCGGCTCGGCACGGCCGAGATCATGCGGCGGACGGGGTTGTCCAAACCCTCGGTCTGGCGCTGGCAGCAGCGCTACATCGAGGCGGGGGTGGATGGCCTGTTGCGCGACAAGACGCGGCCGTCGCGCATCCCGAAGCTTGCCGACGAGAAGGTGGCGCTGGTTGTGCGGCTGACCCTGGACGAGTCGCCGTCGGCCGATGCGACGCACTGGACGGTGCGGGCGATGGCCGAAAGGAGCGGCGTCTCCACGGCCATGGTGCATCGGATCTGGCAGGAGCATGGCCTGGCACCGCACCGATTCCGGCAGTTCAAGCTGTCCAACGACCCGGCCTTCGCCGCTGCGAGTGCCGAGCGTAAACTCCCCAGAAGTGCCGTTTGAAAACTCGCCAGTCTGAGC
>DAIRDJ010000062.1:0-23337 GCA_036796215.1 Geminicoccaceae bacterium | reverse complement strand
GGCCAGGCCTTCATCGACCTCTACGGCTGGATGACCGCGCTCGTGCTGATCGGTTTTCTGGTGCTGGCCGTCCTGCCCCTGAGCCTGCCCTTTGCCGACCAGACCAAGGGTGCCGGCATCGCCGCCCAGACGCTCGGCCAGGCGCTCAAGGAAGCGATGGGGCATCGCAGCTACCTCCTCCTGGTCGCGGGCTTTTTCGTCTGCGGCTATCACGTGGCGTTCATCCAGACACATCTGCCGGCCTATATCGTCGATGCCGGAATCGAGGCGCGGATCGGGGCCTATGCGATCGCCCTCGTCGGTCTTTTCAACATCGTGGGCTCGTATTCGGCGGGCGTGCTCGGTGGCCGGCGCTCGAAGAAAAACCTCCTGGCGCTGATCTACGTGGCCCGGGCGGTCGTCATCGCGGTCTATGTGACGATCCCGATCACCGCGACCTCGACCCTGGTCTTCGCCGCGTTCATGGGCCTCCTCTGGCTCTCCACCGTCCCCCTCACCTCGGGTCTGGTCGCCGTGATGTTCGGCCCGCGCTACATGGCGACGCTTTTCGGCATCGTCTTCCTCAGCCACCAGCTGGGGGCGTTTCTCGGCGTCTGGCTCGGCGGCTGGGCGTTCGATACGTTCGGCAGCTACACGGCCGTCTGGTGGTCCGGCGTGGGCCTGGGGCTCGTCGCCGCCCTGATCCACCTGCCGATCAGCGAGCGGCCGGTGGTGCGGCTGCGGGCGGCCTAGCCCGCTGCTGGCAGAAAACGGTCGAGGACAGCATCGGTGATCGCCTCGGCGGTGGTCTCGGCCGCCGCATCGTCGAGGCCGCAGACGTCCTTGAGGCCCAAGAAGCTCTCCACGCCGGAGGTGGCCGCCAGCATGACGACGAGCTGCTCCAGGCGCTCTGGGCCGAGCCGGTCGGCAGCGGGTGCCAGCGCCGTGCGATACATCGCGAGGCGGCGGCCGGCGCGCAGGGCCAGGCTGTCGTTGCCGCCACGTGCCAGCCAGAGCTCCATGGTCCGGGCGATGTACTGGCGGAACTGGGCCTCGGCATCGCGCGTCAGGTCGAGCAGGAAGCGCCGCACGCGCTGGACGCGCTCCCTGGGATCGGTGGCATCGCCCAGGATCTCGTCGATCGGCTTCATCCGGGCATCGAGCATCGCCTCGATGGTCAAAGTCTGCGGGTCCGAGAAATAGCGGTAGGCGGTGGCCCGCGAGATGCCGGCCGCATCGGCGGCCGCGGTGACGCTCACGACGTCACCCTGGTCCATCAGCGACCGGGCCGCCTCGAGCAGGGCGGCGCGCGTCCTGCCCTTCTGTGCTGTCCTGCCCACTGCCGCGTCGCGCATCCGGCACCCCTTTACGTTGTGAGACGGTCGTCTCAGAAACTTCTTGAGATGCCTGTCTCATAGTGATACGGATGTCTCATGACAACGGCGGAATGGACCTGCGTCAGGGGGAGAGGGGTTTTCCGATGCTCGAAACCGACACCTATCATCTCTTCGGCGTCGTCGTGCGCTTTCACGCGACCCATGCCGAGACCGGCGGCTATTGCCTTTGCGAGGGTCTGGTGGCGCCGGGTGCGGGGGCACCGCCCAACCGCCATGCCGGCGAGGACGAGGGATTCTTCGTCCTCGACGGCACGTTCGCGTTCACGATCGACGGCGAGCAGCGGCGGGTGGGTCCGGGCGCTTTCGTCAAGATCCCGGATGGTGCCGTGCACGCCTTCAGCAATGTGGGATCGGCACCCGGGCGGCTCTTGATCATCAACGCTCCGGGCAAGATCCACGAGGCCTTCTTCAGCCGCGTGGGCGAGCCCCTGCCCCGCGGCAGCTGGGCGTTCCCGCCCGCCGGGGCAGCGCCGGACGTCCCGCGGCTCGTCCAGATCGCCGCCGAGACCGGAGTCGAGATCCTGCCGCTGCCAGCGACCAGCTAGGCGACCGGCGTCTCGGCAGCGATCATCTGGTCGAGTTCGGGGCCGAGGGACGGCTCGCCGGAGCGGTAGCGGCTACGGCTGCCGAACAGCAACGCCGCCATCGGGCTTTGCAACGTCAAAGCAGCCCGTCCAATATCGCGTCCAACGCCGCAGCCGCCGACGCGCCGAGTGTTGCGTCCCGGGCGGTCGACGCGACCAGCTGCCTGCTCGGTCTTTGACCACGCAGCACTTTGGCGGCGCTGATGGCGGCAGAGACAAGGGCCGAAGTCGCCGCGCCTTCGGAAATCTCCCGGGCCAAGCTATCACCGGGCAACTCTTCAATGACGCCGCCAACACGCCGGCCGAGAGCAGCATTGGTGAAGCCGGAACACTCGATGTTCGGGAATCGACTGGCGATCTCCCTCGTGGTGACGAGTTCGACCTCCGGATAACGCGCGAGATGCTCGTAGATGGCGTTCGGCGATGCAATCGCCTTCAACTGGACCTCGCGGATGACCTCACCATCAACGATGAACTCGACATCGGCGCCAGGATGGTTGGTCGCCTCGAACAGCCGCGCCTCGATGCCATCGCCATTGCTGTTCGCCGCGTGAACGACCAGCATCTCATGGTAGGTGCCCTTGACGTTTGAGGCGACGCCGCGCAGCTGATCGGGGCTCATTTCGCGCACGTAGCACGCCAAATCCTCGACACTAGCGTCGGCCAGATGGCCCGCGGAGCGTCGTAGCGCATCCAGGACCAACTGCTCCTCGATCGACCAGAATCGGGTCGCGTCGTCGATCAGGCGCTGCAGCGTGACAGCGATGACGACCACGGCACTGCGCGCTAGCGGCTCTTGTCCGCTGCCAGCGCCGCCATGGCGATCCGACCCAGCTCGATCCTGCAGCGATCCAGCTTGCGCCGGTGGACGACCGCCAGGGTCTCGGTGAACGCGCGGCATTCGGTTCTCCCATTCGCCTGCAGGGACCTCCGGTCCCAGTGCTGGTTGATCTGATTGACCAGTGGCACCAGAGCTTGCTCCGCCACGAGCCGCATTTCCTCGGGCCGGACCTCCTCACCGCTTTTGATCTGGTGGCGAAGCGCTGCGATCACGTTGAGGCTCGCCAGGAGGATAGCCTTCTCGTGTTCTTGCAGGCTGATCTCGTGTCGAGAGGCGCCAAGAAGCCAACGTATGCCAAAAATTGCAGCGAGTAAGGCGACCCCGAAGCCAGTGGTGGTCAGGATGATCCCACCGGCGGCCGTTCCGAGCCCGACGAGTGAACCGAGCCAATAGAGCTGGGCTGTGGTCTGGGCAGCCCCAGCCAGCATCACGATCGGCGTCCCGGTCGAGGCCGTACCGAATGCGGCAATCAAGGCGGGAATACCAGCAACGGTAAAGGCGCTGCTGGCCTTGCCGATGGCGACCTTCAAGAGAAGACGGGTCTGGCGATTCGACTCCTGCCGGATCGCGGCGATCGTACCCGTCAGGGTGGCTTCCAGGTGCTCAAGCGCGGTCGATTGCGGGGCCGCTGTCCAAGAGAACTGCGCCGCCATCTTGGCCAGCAACGCTTCGACTTCGGCGGCTGTCGGCGCCTGCGCCTTGATCACGTCCTGACGATCGGTGAGCCAGTCGACCGCCCGCTGCTCGCAGGTCGCAGCCGCCTCGATCAGGCCATCGCCGGCTGCCGACAGGTGATGCCGCCAATCGAACGACGGACGGGGGAAGAACCTTGACTTCTCCATGCCCGGGCAACGTCCCAAACAGAATGCCCCATGTCTCCATGAGCGAAAACGACTCCTGGAGCCCTTTTTGCCACGCCCGACGCCAAAAGCCGGAGGGGGCGTGGGGGAACTCAGTTCCCCCACATCTTTTCATGCCTGCCCGGACCTAGGCGACCGGCGTCTCCGCGGCGATCATCTGGTCGAGTTCGGGCAGCTTCGGCCCCAAGGCCGGCTCGCCGAAGACGAGGTAGGCGGAGCCCGCCATGCCGTCCGGGTTCTGCGCTTCGGCGATGTCGAAGGGTTCGCCGACCAGGAAGTCGTCGGTGCCGTCGCCGTCGACGTCGCCGCCGCCGGCGAGCGCGAAGCCGAGCGCGCCGTCGGTGCGCCAGCCGCCGAGCATGCCGCCGTCGTCGTCGATGAGGGTCGCCAGATCGAGCACCTCGCCGAAGTCGGACCGGCCGAAGATCACATAGGTCTCGCCACCACCCTCGGCCCGGTCGCGATCGGCATAGCGGGCACCCACGGCGACATCGTCGATGCCGTCGCCGTTGACGTCGCCGATGCCGGCGACCGAGCGGCCGAAGCCGTCGCCGTTGGCCGGGCCCTGCATGGTGAAGCCGTTGCTGCCGTCGAGGTCGGCCAGGCTGAGGCGGGCGGGGAAACCGGCATCGGTGCCGTAGACGACATAGGCCGCGCCATCGGGGCCGAGGTCCGGCCGGGGGGCCGAATAGGCGCCGATGATGATGTCGTCGAGGCCATCGCCGTTGACGTCGCCGGCCGAGCTCAGGCCGAAGCCGGCAAAGCCGTTGGCGAAGGCGCCTTCGATGATGAAGCCGCTGGTGCCATCGAGGGTCGCCGGATCGAGGTTGGGGTCGAACGCCTCGGCGCCACCGAAGACGACATAGATCTCGCCCGCCTTGGCCAGGCCGTTCGGGCTCGCGTCCTGGGCACTGATCGCGATGTCGGCGAAGCCGTTGCCGTTGATGTCGCCGAGCATCGCCACCGAGCGGCCCGACTGGTCGAACATCGCCCGGCCCTCGATGCGGAAACCGTCGGTACCATTGAGGTCGCCCAGGGCCACTTCGCTGTCGAGACCGCCGGCGGCACCGCGGACGAGGTAGCTGAGCCCGCCATTGTAGCTGGCATATTCGGCTTCGCCCAGGCGGGCACCGACGAGCACGTCGGCGAGGCCGTCGCCGTTGAAGTCGCCACCGCCGGAGACGCTGATGCCGGCCTCGTCGCCGTCGGTCTCGCCCCAGAGCGTGGTCGGGCGCAGCCTTGCCGCAGCGGTGGGATCGGCGAGGTCGATGACGGCAGCCCCCTCGAGGTCGGCGCCGTGCAGGATGAAGGCGGCACCGGTGGCACCGATCCCCGCCTGCACCGTGCCGGGTGCTCCGACGACGAGATCGGCGAGGCCGTCGCCGTCGACATCGCCGGCGGTGGACACCGCCCAGCCGAACTTGCCGCCGGCGGTGGCCCCCAGGATGGCGACCCCGTTGCTGCCGTCGAAGGTCTCGACCGGGACCACGGGCGGGATGTCGGCCTCGGTGCCGAAGAAGAGGTAGACGGCCCCGGCTTCCTCGCGGAGTTCGCCGTCGGCGCCCACGACGTCGGCGTGGGGGGCGCCGATGACGAGATCGGCGAGGCCGTCGCCGTTGACGTCACCGATGATGGCAAGGCCGTGGCCCGCGCGGTCGCCGGCGCCGATGCCGTCGAAGCGGACGATGCGGGCGGTGTCGGGCTCGGGCGCCGGATCGGGCTCGCCGACGCCCGGGAGCTCGGGCAGTTCCGGCAAGTCGGGCTCTTGCTCCAGTGCCGTCTCGACCTTGACCACGAGGTCGTTGAAGTCGAAGTCGCGCAGATCCTCGAAGGCGATGAAGGCCTCGCCGTCGCCCTCCCCCCAGGCCGAGATGGTGCGCTGCTGGCCGTCGGGGTTGAGCGGGTTGGTCGTCCGGCTGTCGGGGTCGGGATCGGTGCTGTGGTAGATCGTGCCCTGGAGCAGGGTGCCGGTCGCCTGATCGAGCAGCTGCAGCTTCTCGGCTGGGCTGAAGCTGCCGCCTGTGCTCCCGTCGCTCTTGTCGATGAAGGCGAGGCTGTCGCTGGCCAGAAGGTCGGCCGGGTTCTTGTTGGCGCCATTGGCCAAAAGAAACAGGCCGAAGGTGGTGCTCGCCGCGAAGCCGTCGGTGCCGTAGAGCGTGCTCAGCTCGACGCTGCTGCCGAGCGGCGTGCCCTTGCTGTCGGCGAAGACGATGCGCGGGTTCGCGAAGCTGCCGTCCGCGGCGATCTGGTAGACGCCGAGCGTGTTTCGGAAGCCCGCGAGCTCGTCGAACAGGGTGATGCGCGCGTCCCCGGCCTCGCCGATGGTGAGCATGCGCGGATCGGTGCCGTTGACGAGCGCTGGATCGAGCGGCTCGCGATTGGCTCGGGGCGGGAGGACGTCGGTCATTGGGCACCTCGGGGGAAATGGGGTTCAACATTTCTACCCAGAGTAGATAGACGAGGCGCTCTTACGTGTAAAGCTATAAGCTGTCCGCTGAATTATCCTCTTAGTTGAGGGATCACCCGGCCGAGCCGCTCGCAGCCGAGCTGCTGACCCGGCGCCGGTGGCAGACGGCGCGCACCGATTCGGCGAGCAGCATGGCGACGAACCGGGTGTTGTTGAAGAGGTAGCGGCGCCACAGCCGACGCGGCTCGGTGGCGAGGCGGAACGCCCATTCCATGCCGCTCCGCTGGATCCAGCGCGGCGCCTGGCGCTTGAGCCCGGCATGGAAGTCGAAGGCGGCACCGACGCCGATCAGCACCTTGCCGGGCAACAGCGGCGCCATCTCGGCCATCCAGTGCTCCTGCTTGGGCGAGCCGAGGCCGACCCAGACGATATCGGCCCCACTCGCCTCGATCTCGGCAGCGGCCGCCTGCCGTTCGGCCGGGGTCAGGGAACGGAACGGCGGGGTGTGGGTGCCGACGATCGCGAGGCCCTCGAACCTGGCCTCGAGCCGGCGGCGCAAGAGGTCCGCGACACCCTCGCCGCCGCCATAGAGGAAGTGGCGATGGCCGCGCTCCTCGGAGACCGCGCAGACCGCGAGCATCAGATCGGGGCCGTAGACCCGCTCGATATGGTCGAAGCCGGCGCGCCTGCCGAGCCAGACCATGGGCATGCCGTCCGGGGTGACCAGCGCCGCCTTCTCGTGGATCGCCAGGAGCTGCCGGTCGCGCTGGCTTTCCATCACCCCGTTGACGTCGCGCACGCAGATGTAAGCCGCATGCGGGCTGCGCTTTTGCCGGGTCAGCAGGTCGATGTGGGCCAGGGCCTGGGGCATGTCGATGGCGCTGACCGGCACCCCCAGCACGCGGAAGCGCTCGGGCTCGGGGAGCAGGATGGCGGGTTCGCCGTCGCGGGTCAGGTGCGTCATGCGAGCACTCTCAGATGCGGGGATGGCGGCTGCGGGGCTGGCGCGTGCGGGGCGGCGAGGCACGAATCAGGCGGCATGGCGACCCCCGTCGGAAAGGGCGGCCGCGTTGCCGCGATACCAGGCCAAGGTGCCGGCGAGCCCGGCCTCGAGATCGATGCGCGGCTGCCAGCCGGTGGCGGCGAGGCGGCTGATGTCGAGGAGCTTTCTGGGCGTGCCGTCGGGCTTGTTCGGGTCGAAGACGAGCTCGCCCTGGTAGCCGGTGATCCGGGCGATGCGCTGTGCGAGCTCGACGATGGTCAGGTCCTGGCCGGTGCCGACATTGATTGCCGTGGCGTCGTCGTAGTGGCAGAGCAAGTGGCGGCAGGCGTCGGCGAGGTCGTCGACGTGCAGGAACTCGCGGCGCGGCCTGCCGGTGCCCCAGACGGTGATGGTGGGAGCCCCCGCGTCGGCCGCCTCCGCAAAGCGGCGGATCAGGGCCGGCAGGACGTGGCTGGTTTCGGGGTCGAAGTTGTCGAAGGGGCCGTAGAGGTTGGTCGGCATGGCCGCGATCCAGGGCCGGCCGTATTGCTCGCGGTAGGCGCGGACGAGACGGAGGCCGGCGATCTTGGCGAGCGCGTAGGCGTCGTTGGTGGGCTCCAAGGGGCCGGTCAGGAGGTACTCCTCCCTGATCGGCTGCGGGCAGTCGCGCGGGTAGATGCACGACGAGCCGAGGAAGAGCAGGCGCTCGACGTCGTGGCGGTGGCAGCTGCGCAACAGGTTGGTCTGGATCAGCAGGTTCTGTTCGAGGAAGTCGACCGGCCAGGTCTGGTTGGCGAGGATGCCGCCGACCTTGGCGGCGGCGATGATCACGACCTCGGGGCGGTTGGCGGCGATCCAGCTGTCGACGGCTGTGGGGTCGGTGAGGTCGAGTTCCTGCCGCGCTGCGGTGAGCACTGTGACCGGCTCACGCTCGAGGCGGCGGACCAGGGCCCGGCCGACCATGCCGTTGTGGCCGGCGACGAAGACCTTGCGGCCGCGAAGGTCGAACGGCGGCGTCATTCCGCGGCCTCATAGATGACCCCATTTTTCAAGGGGGCTATCGTGCGTCGCACTACTTGAGCCGGCTTCGCCGTTCTCATGGGGGCTACCGTGCGTCGCGCTACTTGAGCCCGTCGGGTCATTCCCCGGGGGCCTATCGGGCGTCGCCCTACTTGAGGCGTGCTCATTCCGCCGCCTCGTAGATGACCCGACCCGACGCGCGCTCGCGGCAGAGGCTGGCGAGATCGGCCTGGACCATCTCGCGGACGAGGTCGGCAAAGCGGGTTTTCGGCTGCCAGCCAAGGCGCTCCCTGGCCTTGGTCGCATCGCCACGGAGGTGGTCGACCTCGAGCGGGCGGAAGTAGCGGGGATCGACGGCAACGAGGGTACGGCCTGTGGCCTGGTCGATGCCGGTCTCGGCCTCGCCCTCGCCCTGCCAGGTTATGGTCTTGCCGGTTTCGGCGAAGGCGCGGGTGATGAAGTCGCGGACGCTGTGCGCTTCGCCGGTGGCCAGCACCCAGTCGTCCGGCTCGCTCGCCTGGACGATCCGCCACATCCCCTCGACATAGTCCCGGGCGTGGCCCCAGTCGCGAAGCGCGTCGAGATTGCCGATCCAGAGCCGGTCCTGCAGGCCGAGCTCGATCGCGGCCACGGCCCGGGTGATCTTGCGGGTGACGAAGGTCTCGCCGCGCAGCGGGCTCTCGTGGTTGAAGAGGATGCCGTTCGAGGCATGGATGCCGTAGGCGTCGCGGTAGTTCCGGGTCATCCAATAGGCGTAGAGCTTGGCCGTGGCGTAGGGCGACTGCGGCAGGAACGGTGTCGTCTCGTTCTGCGGTGCCGCTGCCTTGCCATAGAGTTCGGAGGTCGAGGCCTGGTAGAAGCGGGTCTTCGTCTCCAGCTTCAGGATGCGGATCGCCTCGAGCAGGCGCAAAGTCCCGAGCGCATCGGCATTGGCCGTATATTCGGGTGTTTCGAAACTTACTTTGACATGACTTTGCGCGGCGAGGTTGTAGATCTCGTCGGGCTGGACGTCCTGGACGACGCGGATCAGGTTGGTGGCATCGGTGAGATCGCCGTAGTGCAGGACGAGGCGACGGTCCGCTTCGTGCGGGTCCTCGTAGAGGTGGTCGATGCGTGCGGTGTTGAAGGAGGACGACCGGCGTTTCAGGCCGTGGACGGTGTAGCCTTTTTGCAACAAGAGCTCGGCGAGATAGGCGCCGTCCTGGCCGGTGATGCCGGTGATCAGGGCGATTTTGCTCATGGGATCGCAGCCTCCGCCAGCTGCCTCGGAAGGCGGCCGCCGAGACTGTTGCACGTTGGCAACCATGTGGCAGAAGCCGACGCCAGGCGTCGCCGAGCACCGACAGCGCCCGGGCGGCGGTCGTGCCGGGCGACAGCAGGGCAGCCGAGGTGGTCAGCGCGCACCGGCAGCAGCGGCGCACGCTGCCTGGCGACCGATACTGGCGACAGCTTCGCCGTCATTGGCTTTGGCTCGACATCGACGCTTCCGCCCCTTTGCGCCGCGCTCTTTCTTGGCCGCAAAGCGAAAGCCTGTCCCTTGGCTTTGCTTTACGACTCGACTTCAGAAAGGCGCGCTAACTCCCTACCCTCCTTCATCTTAAGCCTGAGGTAGAACCATGCAAGTTATTAATTCATCAACTTTTTGTACTTCCCGTTCAGTTCTTTTCGCTTTAGAAGAGACCATAAATTCCCAACAGTGTTCTTGAATATTGCACTGCGTTGAAGTTGCCACAGTACTTCTGGCGCGCGGCCGTGCCCAGCAGGTCACGCATCGCCGAATTGTCGATCAGTCGGGCGAGGGCGGTGGCGAGGGCGGCGACGTCGCCGGGTGGCACGACCAGGGCTTCCCGGTCGGGCTCGATCGCTTCGAGATGGGCACCCACGGGCGTGGTGACGATCGCAAGGCCGTGCGCCATGGCCTCGAGCAGCGACATCGCCTGGCCCTCGGCGTGCGACGGCAGGACGAAGACGTCCGCCTCGCGGCAGAGTGCATAGACCCGCTCGTGCGGCAGCCAGCCGGTGAAGGTGACCCGCTCGGCGAGCCCGCTCGTCTGGACCTCTTGCGCGAACCGGGCGATCTCGCCACCGCCGGCCATGACGAGGCGCCAGTCGCGCGCGCGCAAGGCGGGCCGGGCCAGGGCTTCGAGCAGTTCGGGCACGCCCTTGCGGTCGTCGAGATGGCCGAGAAAGACGAGCTGGACCGGCCCTTTGCGATGCAGGCGTGCCGGTGGCGGACCCGGGTCCGGCACGGCGTTGTGCAGCACGGTCACCCGCTCCGCCGGCACGCCGAGTTCGTGCTCGACCGTGGCCCGGTCGCGCTGGCCGAGCACGATCACCCGGGCCGCACGGCGGAACATGGCGCCGATGCGGCGGCGCAGCCATGCCGGACGCAAGGCGAGGTCGCGGGCATAGTCGTAGTCGTGGAGATGGACGATGGTCGGGATCCGCAGCCGCGCCGCCGCTTCGGCGAGCACCAGCTTGCGCAGCGTGCTGCCGCGCCCGGCGACATTGAGATGCAGGACATCCGGCCGGCGCCGGGCGAGCTCGAGGACGGCGCGACCGGTCATCACCGGCGACCAGATCGCCCGGCCGGTGCCACGGGGATCGAGCGTCCACCAGTCGGGCGCTGCCTCGGCCGGCCAGTTGCTGGTCGCCCAGTTGCTGGTGGCCCAGTTGCTGGTCGCATAGAGCATCATCCGCCCGATGCCGCCGAACTCGAAGCCGCCGGGCATGGCGATGGCGACCCTGAGGTGCTGCTCCGGCTTGCGCACCGGCGCCGGGCGGCCTAGAGCGCCGGCGGTAGTGCCGTCCGCTCTTGCGTCCTCCTCCTCGAAGGCACGTCTTGCCCGATCCCGCATCACCGCTCCGTTCGCTCCTGTGGTCGGGTCTCGAGACGCTCGGCACGCTGGTGATCGGCCTCGCCTCGGTCATCGTCATCGCCCGATTGATCGGCCCCGATGCCTTCGGCCTCGCCTCGATCGGCCTCGGCCTCACGCTGGTCGTCATCGTCTTGATCTCGAGCCTGGTGCACGACGGCCTGGTGCGCAGCCCGGACTATGACGAGCGGCAGCTCGCCTCGGCCTTCACCTTCTCGCTTCTGGCCGGCATCGCCGCGAGTCTCGGCTTGGCGCTTTTGGCCCTGCCGCTCGCCCGGCTGCTCGAGGAGCCCCGTCTCGTCACCGTCCTCCTCGCCTTCCTGCCGATGGTGCTGTTCGGGGCACTGGCCGCGCCTTTGCTCGCCGAGCGCCGCCGCGCCCGCGATTTTCCGACCATCGGCCGGCATCAGCTGGTGACCCGCTCCATCGGCCTCGCCCTCGGGCTCGCCATGGCGGCCACGGGCTTCGGAGTGTGGAGCGTGGTCGGCCAGCAGCTGGCGACGACCGGCCTTTTGCTCTCGAGCCTCACCGTCAAGCGCCGCGGGCTGCCGGCGCTCCTGCTCGACTGGCCGGTGCTGCGCCCCGTGGTGGGCTTCTCGCGCAACATTGCGCTCACCGGCCTCGTCGTGCAGCTCACCGACCGGCTCTTTCTGACCCTGGTCGGCTGGCTCTACGGCATCGCCGCCGCCGGGCAGTGGGCGGTCGCCAGCCGGCTGGTCGAGACGGTCAATGTCGTCGTCTCGCAGCTGATCTACCACGTCGCCCTCGCCCACATGGCGGCCCTGCGCGACGCCAAAGCGGAATTGGCGCGGGTCGCCACGCTCAACCGTGACATCCTGATGCTCGTGGCCCTGCCCGGGCTCGCGGCCGTGGCGGCCGCGGCCGATCCGCTGATCCGCCTGCTCTTCGGCGAGGGCTGGGAGGCCGTGCCCGGGCTCGTCGTCTGGATGCTCCTGGGTGCGGTCTTCGTCCTGCGCCGGCTCTTGGCCCAGGTCGCGATGAACGTGATCGGCCGCTCGGAGACCACGCTCTACGCCTTTGCCGCCGAGAGTGCCGTGTCGCTCTTGGCCCTCGGTCTCTTGTCGCCGCTCGGCCCCACCGGTGCCGCGGTCGCCCGCGGGCTCTCCTTTGCCGTGGGCTGGCTCGTCATCTTCCAGCGGGCGAAGCGGGCGCTCGACCTCTCACTCGTGCGCGAGACCGTGGCCCTCGGCCTCGACCTCGCCGTCATGCTGGGTGTGGTCGCCCTCACCTCGCAGCTCAGGGCGGCAGGTGCCTTCACGAGCCTCGCCTCGGCCATCCTGGCGCAGGCCGGTTTCGCCTTCGGCCTGGCGCTGGCGCTTCTCGTGGTCCTGCGGCTTCACGTCGTCCGGCAGGTTTGTGCGCTGCTTCGGGCGATGTGGCGGGACCGCCGCTGACCGGCACCGCCGCCACGGAAGTGGGGGCGGCGCTCAATGGCCGTAATACCGCCCGGTGTTTTGGTAGTAGCTCAAGTACTCGTCGGGGGCGAGGCGGCTGTATTTCGCGATGTCCACGCGGTTGAGGATCAGCCCCTTGAGCGGCAGGCCGATGCTGCGGATCTCGCGCAGGGCCGTCGTCACCGCCCGGCGCCGGGTGCCGCCGGCGCGCACCACGAAGAGCAGCGTGTCGGCAAGGCCCGAGACCACGGCCTGGTCGTTGACCGCGAGCACCGGTGGCGTGTCGATGATCACCACGTCATAGCGGCGGCGGGCCTCGACCAGGACCTCGTTCATCGCAGGCGAGCCCAAGAGCCGGATGGTGTTCTCGACCTCGCGCCGGACCGGCAGGATATCGAGGCCGGTCTCGCGGTCGCGCATCACCGCATTCTCCAGCCGGAGGCTCGGCCGGGTCAGAAGATCACAGAGATCGGCCGCGGGTGCCGTGGTTCGCTCGGCGAAATACTCGATCACCGAGCGCTTCCTGAGATCGGCATCGACCAGCAGGACCGAGGCACCGAGCCGGGCGAGGTGGCTGGCGAGGCTGACCGAGACCAGGCTCTTGCCCTCGTCGGGCACGGCCGAGGTGATGGTGATGATCGACGACCGGCCGCGCGGCAGGCCCGACGGCGGGAACAGACGCATGGCGATGCGCTGCACCGCTTCGGCGTAGATCACGGCCGCGAGCTCGCGATCCTTGCTGCTGCGCATGATCGAGCGCTGGTGCACGAGCGGCAGCACACCGTAGACCGGGATGCCGGTTTGGGCCTCGAGCTCGTCGCCGGTCTCGAACTGGCGCCGTGCCGCCTCGCGGGCGATGGCGAGGCCGATCCCGCCGGCCAGCGAGCCCATGGCGGTGAAGCCCAGGATCAAGAGGCCCTGGCGGCTGTCCGGGCGGCTCGGCGGCCGGGCCGGGGTGACGATGCGGGCCGGCGAGCGCAGGAGATGCTGCTGCTCGGTGGCACGCTGGAAGCGGGCGAGCAGGTCCTCATAGGTTCGCCGGGTGGTCTCCGAGCGGCTCTCGAACTGATTGAGCTCGACCTGGGCCGAGGTGTTCTGCCCCAGGACCCCCTCGAGCTCGCCGAGCTGGGCCTTGAGATCGTCGACCCGGGTCTGTGCCACCTGGCGCTCGGTCCTGACCTGGTTGATCAGCCGCTGCCGTTCCCGATCCAGGCTCGCCCGGATGTCGTCGAGCTCGGCCCGGGCGTTGATCATGGTCGGATGGCGATCGCCGAAGAGGGTCGAGAGCTCTGCGACCTTGCGATTGAGCTCGGCCTCCTGGGTGCGCAGCTCGGTGATCACGGGCGAGGTGGCGGCCTCGCTCAAGGCATCGATGCCGCTCTGCAGCTGGCTCGCGCGCGCCGCTGCCCGGGCGAGGTCCGCCTCGGCGGTCGAGAGCTCGCGGGAAAGCTCGATATAGCGGAGCTCGGTGCCCGAGCTGCCCTGCACCCGGAGCAGGGCCTCCTCGGTCTGGTACTTGTTGGCGGCGCGCTCGACGGCGTCGAGCTCGGCCCCCACGGCCGCGACCCGCTCGCGCAGATAGTCGGCTGTCTGGTTGAGCACGGCGCGCTGCGAGCCGACCAGCTCGTCGAGGAAGACGGCGGCGATCTCGTTGCTGACCGTGGCCGCCAAGAACGGCGAGTCGTCGCGATAGGCGATGGAGATCACGTGCGCCAGGGGGTCGCGGCGGATCGAGAGCCGGCGGCGGAACTCCCCCATCATCGCTTCGGTATCGGACGGCTGATTGGCTGACGCGGCATCATGGGTGGCATCCCCACCGCCCGCGGCCGCACCGCCTTCGGCATTGCCGAAGAGGTCGCCGGCGATCGCCTCGACGCGCAGGCTGAGCGCGTCGGCGAGGTTGCCCGCCAGGGTCGCCAGCTCGTGCAGCAGGCCCTCCTGCGGCGCCGCGGGCTCCAGTTCGAGTCGCTCGATCACGCTGCGCGCGATGTTGTCGGAGCCGAGCAGGCGAAGATGGGTCTCCATCTCGGCCGGGCTGATGCCGCGCGGCCCGAAATCGAGGCCCTCGCGCAGATTGCCGAACTCGGTCTCGTCGCGCTCGACAATGACCTCGGTCACCGCCGTATAGACGCGGGTCATGGCGTTGAGCGCCGCGAGCGCCAGCCCGCAACCGAGCAGCACGCAAAGGGCGACCACCCACCAGTTGCGCCAGACGGCACGCCAGAGCCAGCCGAGATCGATGGCGGCATCGGCTGCCGGCCGGCGCTGCGGCCGCGGCAACCCCATGGACGGATCGGACCAATCGGCCGGCATGCCCCCTTGCCGTGCGGGCACCATCCCACCACTGCCTGGCTGCTGCACCAACTCGGGCCCTTCCCTAGCGTCATACCTGGTCGCGGTCGGCCGACCGATCGGGGCCGCTCAGCCGGTTGTCATCGTCCGAGATGCTGCCCGGCCCGATCGCTGCCCGCGCCCACGATCCCCTCTAGCATGAACTCTACGCGATGCGTTCCGGCACGCAAGCCCCGGCCGGGCAAAATAGCCGGCAGGCCGACATGCGCCATGCAGAGTGGTGGAATAATGACACCATAATATTAGCTTTAGACGATAGTACGGGTCATTTGCGGCGGGCCCGCTCGAGCATATCCGGATGCAGCGCGATGATGCCGGTATCGGTCGTGGCGCCGGCCGTCGTCTGGGAGAGGCGAAAATCGCGTGCCGCCGGATCGACGAAGCCTGGGTCGGCCACGACCTCGCCGATTGCCGCATCGCCCTTGCTGGTCCAGGCCGAGACATCGCCGTCGAGATCGGCGAGCCGGCCGCGGCCGTGGATCATGAAGGCGTCGCCCGTGACCGCGTCACCCCAGTAGACATTGCCCGAGAAGCGCGCCGGCGGCGGTCCGCCGGTCGGATCGTAGAGCTGGACCGCCGCGGCATTGGGGTGATCGCGGAGCACGACATTGCGCTCGAAGCGGTTGCCGTCCATCGGCGAGCGGCCCTCGGCCGGCTGGTCGATCGCGGCGAAGCCGGCGGCGTAGCCACCGGCCACGACATTGCCCCGGACCAGGGTCCGATCGCTGTTGACCAAGAGGATGCCGCCATAGCTTGCGGTGACGAGATTGCCCTCGATCAGCGTATCCTCGATGTTCCAGTCGAGATAGAGCCCGGCCGAGATCGGCTGCGGCCAGCGGCGCGGATCCCAGTCGTCGGGGGCGAAGAACCGGCCGTCGGGCCGGCTCATCAGATGCGTCGCCTGGTCGATCCAGTTGTGGCGGATGACGTTGTCCCTGGCGTTGCCCGGGTGGCGGGCATAGAGCTTGATGCCGCCGCCGTCGGCCGAGCGGAGGTTCACCCGGCGGATGGTGTTGTGCTCGATCACGTTCGCGTGGATCGCATCCTCGCCGCTGTCGCGGACCTGCGCCCCGTTGATGCCGAATTGCGCCGTGTCCTCGATCCGGTTGTGGGCGAAGCGGCTGCCGCTCGTGCCGATGAACTGGATCCCGGACGTCTCGATGAAGGTGTGGCCCGCGTCGCGGATGGTGTTGTCCTCGACCGTGACGTCGCGGCTGCCGCGCCCGCCCCAGGGCATGCCGACGAAGATGCCGTTGCCGGCGACATGCTCGATCACATTGCCGGCGACGCGGCTCGCCTCGACGTCGAGCAGGCTGATGCCGACCCCGACATTGGCGATGCGGTTGCCCAGGAGCTGAATGCCGCTCGCATCGACCACCCGGATCGCCCCGCCGCCGATCTGCAGGTAGTCGTGGCCGCGGTCGCTGCCGTGCGGCGAGGCGCAGCACAGCTCGAGGCCGGCGATGGTGACGTCACGCGTCCCCTGGATCTCGATCAGGCTGTCGGTGGTGGCAGCAACGATCGGGGTGCCGTTCTCGAGCACCGCCGGGTCGAGGGGGCGATAATGCAGGGTCGCTGCTGCCGTCTCGAAGGCCCACTCGCCCGGGGCGTCGAGCAGCGACCGGCTGCCGACGAGATGGTAGCGGCTGCCGGGGCCGAGCTGGTGCCAGGGCACGTTGTCCTCGAGGGTCAGGGTGCGGGCCCGGTGGTCGATCGCGGCCACGCGGGCGACGTTGCTCGTCCACTGCTTGTCGTCGGTGACCCAGACCCGAAGATCGGCCGGTGCCAAGCCCTCGGGCACGTCGCCGGGGCGAAAGTGCAGCGTTTCGTGCCCGCTGGTCGTGGCATCGGCGAAGAGCCAGCCGCTGGTGAGGGCGCCGGCTGTGGCGTTCGGCTGGCGGGCGGGGGTTTGCCGTTCGCCTGCGACATGCAGGTCGAGGACGCCGCGCGACAGGCCGGCGCCCGCGAGATCGAGCGTATAGGTGCCGGCTTCGCCCTGCAGCCATGCGGCACCCCGGAGATCGATGCCGCCGTGCAGGACCGGCGTGGCGCCGGGTGCTGCGGCGATGGTCAGCCCCGCGTCCTCGGGGCCGAGGCGGATCGGTTGGCTGAGGAAATAGGCGCCATCGGCGAGGAGGACGGTGTCGATTTCGGCATCGGCGCGAGCCCGCTGCACCGCCTCCGCCAGGGTCGAGACGGGTCCGTCGGGCTCGACCCGGACCACACGGCCCTCGGCGACCGCAGCCTCCAGATCGAGCGCCGTGGCCGTGGTGGCGGTCAACAGGATACAAAAGGCCCCAAGGGCCGCGGGCAGCAGGCGGCAGCGGGGGTCAGTGCGCATGGGGCGAGGCCATTTCGGGGTGCGTCTCGCTCGGGCGCAGGGTCATGGTCGCGGCGATCACGGCGAGCACCCAGGAGAGCTGGTTGGGGGTGACGAGGTCGGATTCGACGATGTTGCGGATGAGGTAGATCGGCAGATAGTAGATGGCGAACAAGGCGGCCGGCGAGGGCTCGAGACGGAAGAGGACGACGCCCCGCCAGATCCCGGCCACCAGAAAGAGGCTCGCCAGCACCGGCCCCGCGATGCCGATCCCGAGCCAGAGCTCGAGATAGCCGTTGTGGGCGTTGGGCACGCCCCAGCGCAGGATTTCCCTGGCGTAGTTCTGCACCCAGGGGATGTCGAAGAACACCGCGTAGCCGTGGCCGAGCCAGAGGGCTTCCTTGATCTGCCACCAGACGAAGTGCCAGAGCGGCACCCGCCCGGTCAGCGAGAGATCGCGGCCGAAGGCGCCGAGCAGCTGCTCGGCCCCGAGGCTGGCGGCAAGGACCAGGAAGATGCCGGCGGCAAGGCCGATGCAGAGGACGGCGACGGCGAGCCGCGGTGGCAGGAGCAGCACGCGGGCGGCGAGCCAGGTGACGGCGAGGGTCAGCAGGATCAGGAAGGCGGTGGCCGAGCCCGTCGGTATCGTGAGGATCAGGCACAACGAGAGGCCGAGCCCGGCGGCCCAGCGGGGGATCAGGCGGAAGTGCCCGGTCGTGGCGAAGAGGATGGCGGAGAACCCCAGATGCTGGCCCATCACGTTCTTGTGCGAGAAGACGCCGCGCAGCAGCGTCTGGCCCTCGAGCTCCATGAAGGCGAGCCCGGGCAGTGCCACGGAAAAGGCGACCGAGAGCAGAAGGATGACGAGTGCGAGCCAGGCGAGGCGGCGCAACAGCGCAGCAGGCTCGAAGGCGAGCGCCAGCCAGATGGCGATGATCGTGTAGGCGGTGACCGAGAGGGCCCGGCGCAGGCTCAGGCCCGGCTCCAGGGACCAGGTCACCGAGGCCCAGATCGCAAGGATCAGGAGCGAGAGGAAGGGCAGCCGGAGCAGCGTCTCGCTGATCTCGCGCCAGCGCAGCAGGAAGAGGGCGGCGGCGAGCGGCAGGCTCGGCAGGACGAAGAGGCGGAGCACCGCCTCCTGCCCGGGCGAGAGGGCGCGCGAGTCGCCCTGGACGAGCAGCACGTAGACGGCTGCACTCGCGATGCAGAGCCAGCCGATGGCGACCACCTCGCGGATCAGCCGCTGCCAGCCGAGCGGCGCCACAGCAGAGGGGCGGTCCATCGCGTACACGGGTGGCGAACCTCGCAAAAGGCGGACGGGTCACAACTGAAGTCGAGCATGGCGGGCCCCTCCCCGCTCGTCCAGCCCCCGCAGGCCACGGGCTTGGTCATTTCGCCCGGGCTTCGCTAGAGGATGTCGAACGACGGCGACGATCAGGGGGCGGGCACGGTGGCGGAAGGATCGGTGGGGCAGGCGGCGACGGCACTGGCGAGGATCGATCCCGAGGCTCCCCTGCTCCTTGATTTCGACGAGACCTACTGGCTGCGCAATTCGACCGAAGCGTTCCTGGACAGTGTGCGGCCGGCCTGGCCCGCGGCCCTCGTGCTCGCGGCCCTCGATCTGGTCCGGCCCTGGCGGCTGCTGCCGGGGCCGGAGCAGGACCATGTCTGGCGCGACTGGCTCAGGGTGCTCACCATCGTCGTCCTCTTCCCGTGGTCGCTCCGCCAGTGGCGCCGGGTGGCGACAGCGCTCGGGCCGAAGTGGCGCAATCCGGCGCTCGCCCCGCTGGTCGGCCGGGCACCGGCGGGTGGGGTGTGGATCGTCACCAACGGTTTTCGTCCGATCGTGGCGCCGCTGGTCGACGCCTTGCCCGAGGCCGAGCGGCCGGCGCTTTTGGCCTCGCCGTTGCTCTCGGGCTTCGCCTGGCGGCGGCGGGGCAAGCGGGCGGTGGTCGAGGCCGCCCTCGGCGGCGACCGGCTGAGGGCGGCTACGGTCGTCACCGACAATGACGAGGACGGCGAGCTTTTGGCCGCGGTGCGAAATCCCTTGCACCGCAAATGGCCGGAGGCCCGTTTCGAGCCCGCGCACCAGGACGCCTATCTGCCGTTCTACTACATGGAGCGGATCAAGCGGCCGCGGCAGGGTCACCTCAAGCGCGCGGTGCTTTTCGACGAGCTGATCCTGGTGCTCCTGGTCTATCTCTGGGCCAGCGCCTCGATCGCCGCGTTGCTGGCGATCGTCGTGCTGCACGCGTCGTTCTGGGTGATCTACGAGATCCTCTATGTCGAGAACGACCGGGTGGCCGCCATGCGCGAGGCCGATCCAAGGCTGAGCCACGCCTATCACGAGAAGCCGCATCGCTTCAGCGAGCCCCTGGCCTGGCTCACCGGGCTCGGTCTCGGGCTCTTCGGGGTGGGCCTGCTCGAGCTGGCCCCTGCCGATGTCGGCCCGGGGCTGGTCGCCGGTGCGGCGCTTTGGGCGCTCTTGCTCGTGAGCCTGCGCGGCATGGCGTTTCTCTACAACCACGTCGACAAGGCGACCCGGGTGCCGCTTTATCTGCTCCTCCAGGCGTTCAAGCTCGGCGGCCTCGCCCTCCTGCTGCCGCTGCCGCTAGCGGCCCTGGCGCTGATCGCTGCGCATCTCACCGCCCAATGGCTGCCCTATATCGCCTATCGCGACACCAAGACAGCGGTCGAGGCGGCCTGGGGCCTGCCGTTGCATTTCTACCGCTTCGTGCTGGCGCTCGTGCTGGCAGCGCTCTTTCTGCTGGCCTTCTGGTCGGCGGGGCTGCCGATCGAGCTCGCGGCCGCGACTCAGCTCGGCCTGGGTCTCGCCTTTTTCGCCTTCAAGGCGCGCCGCGAGCTTCGGGCCCTCATGCAGAAGGCGGCCTGGCTGCGGCCGCGCGGTTGAGCTGTCGTTTCAGCCGCTCTCGACCATCTCGGCCTGAAAGCGCTGCCACTTGGTGACGTAGTTGGCGGTCCCCTTGCGCATCCGCTCGGCCTGCTCGGGCCGGACCTCGCCCACGATCTTGCCCGGGATGCCCATGACCAGGCTGTTGTCGGGGATCTCCTTGCCCTCGGCGATCAGCGCCTTGGCGCCGATCAGGCAGTTCCGGCCGATCTTCGCGCCGTTGAGGATCACCGCACCGATGCCGATCAGCGAGCCCTCGCCGATCTCGCAGCCGTGCAGCATCGCCAGGTGCCCGACCGTCACCTTGGGCCCGATGACCAGCGGAAAGCCGGGATCGGTGTGCAAGATGCAATGCTCCTGCACGTTGCTCCCCTCACCCACCGTGATCAGCTCGTTGTCGCCCCTGAGCACGGCGCCGAACCAGACGCTGGCATCCCGCTCGAGCCGAACCTTGCCGACCAGCACGGCGTTAGGGGCGACCCAGTGGCTGTCGTCGGCGAAGGCGGGGCTGTGGTCGCCCAGGCGGTAGAGCATGGTTTTTCTCCCTCTGTCGGCCTGCGGGAAAACGCCATCGCCGCCCGAGCGTCAAGCCCGGCTCTCTTCCGGCCGCGCGTTGGCGGCGAGAAACGCCGCATAGCCGGCATCCGAGAGCTCACCGGCGGCAAGCGCGATCACGGCATTCGCCGCGTCCTCTTGTCGGGCGGTAAAGGTGAATCCGTTCAGCTCCAGGAAGAGGACGCCGAGGACGAAGCCGGTGCGCTTGTTGCCGTCGACGAAGAGGTGGTTCCGGACGATGGAGGCCGTGTAGAGCGTGGCCAACGACACGATGTCGATGGCCGCGCCATAAGCTGCGTGCTGGCGTGGCCGCGCCAGGGCGGAGGCCAGGAGTGCTGCATCCCGGAGGCCCGGTGCGCCGCCGTGCAGCGCCAGCAACCGTTCGTGCAGGATCAGCGCGTCCCGCTCATCGATCCAGACCGGGGTGGTCACTTCGCCAGAACGTGCAGCGTGTCGCCATAGCGCCGCATGATTTCCTCGGCCTTGGCCATCTTCGCCTCGAACGCCGGATCGTAGGGGACCAGCCGGTAGCCGCCATCCGGCGCCTCGGTCAGATAGACGGCAGCCCCCTCGGCGCTGTTCAGCCGCGCGATCACCTCCTTCGGCAATACCACGCCGAGCGAATTGCCGATCTTGCGCACCTTGAGCTCGATCATCGGGGTCTCCGTGATTTGCGTTATGACGAATGTAATAACCTAGAAAGGACTCCGCCAGCACCACCGTTCTCACGGTGGACCTACGACGTTGTGAGCATAGGCAGTCGGCCGGCCAGACGCCCACGGCATCGACGAGGCGCTCAACCCAAATGGTGAACTCGACCGCTAGGGATAGTGGCTAGTTCACTCAACGACCTAGATGGAGCAAATTGCGCGCAAGAATGGCTTGCCTTCGGCAATCTATTGCAGTACACGCATCTGACCGCCACGAGCAGCCTTTTGGTGACACGCATGAACGAGCGCAAGCGCGCAAAGTCGGAAACCATCACACTTCGGGTCGACCCAAAAACAAAATTCATGATCGAGTTTCTGGCCCGATTGGATAGCCAGACAATCACTGCAGTCGTTGATGCCGCCATACGGGAGCGAGCCGATTCACGTGGCATACAGGTAGACTACGACTCACTCAATCACGTGGCGGTAGTTAGATATTGGTCCGAATTTTGGGATCCCAGTGAAGGTATACGCTCATTGAAACTTTTGGCAGAGCAAAATTACAATTCAAATGCAGAAGAAGATGAGATTCGCCAATTTGCACTATCTCATTGGCAATTTTTTTACACTGACCCAGAGGGCCAGAATCCGAGACGGGCATTCGTTGATATATTATGGCCAAGCCTGCCGCATTTAATTGAATTATGGCACAAACAAAAGTGCGTAGACTATTGGGTTGCCGGAAAAGAGATAAAGAAAATCTTGACAGCCGCCGGCATTGCGTCACCTGCTTGGCCACCGAAAACAGAAATCTCAGCTCGCCCGCCAACAAATGACCTCGATGACGACATACCTTTCTGATTGTCAAATCAGAAAGCGAATGGCATCGACATTGAAGTTCCGGGACATAGAAAAGTTGCTCTCAAACAACGGCTTCGAGCTGATCCGTCAGCAAGGCAGCCATCGGCACATGCAAGGCTTCGTCGACGGACAAAGGCGCATTGTCACGCTGGCCTATCATTCACGCAACGAGGACGTCTTGCCGAAGACGCTCGGATCGATCATTCGCCTGTCGGGATTGCCCAAGCGCCTATTCAAATGATCAGGCCGGCGTAGGCAGCGCCATGGTGAACTGGTGCTTGAGTTCACCGTCGGCCCTGGCGCGGAGGGTGGACCAGAATGCCTCGATGGCGAAACCAAGTCTCGTGAGGAACGGCACGGGGCGTGACAGGAACGCCGCGCGCTCGTCGTCGGGCAACTCGCTCACCGTTTGCAGATAGAGCGCAATCGCCTCTTGCAGCAGTGCCGAGACCTCTTCGAACGTCCGACCCTGAACCGCGATATCTAGATCGAGGCAGATCGCCTCCCATGACCCCTCACGACCCGAGGCGTAGCAGTAGAATATCTTCTGCGGACCGGAAGCGGCCAAGCTCGAAACTCCCCCTCGTTCACGACCCTAGTCTAAGGATAGGCGGCAACCGCCTCGATGTCATGTGCCGTATGATATGTGCAGCACCATGAGCCGCCCTCAACTCATCCAGTTGCCACCATCCACGTTGAGCGTCTGCGCCACGACGTAGTCCGCATCGCTCGACGCCAGGAAGACCGCCGCACCGGTGTGGTCCTCGGGCACCCCCATCCGGCCGTAGGGCACGGCCTCGCCGACCAGGCGCTTCTTCTCGCCGATCGGCCGGTTCTCGTATTTGGCGAAGAGGCGGTCGACCTCGTCCCACATGGGCGTGTCGACCACGCCCGGTGCGATGCCGTTGACGTTGATCCGGTGCGGGATGAGGGCGAGCCCGGCGCTCTGGGTGATCGAGATGACGGCGGCCTTGGACGCACAGTAGGCGACGACCAGCGCCTCGCCTCGCCTGCCGGCCTGGCTCGACATGTTGACGATCTTGCCGCCCTCGCCGCGCTCGACCATATGCCGGGCCACCGCCTGAAGGGTGAAGAAGAGCCCCTTGGCGTTGATCTCGAAGTTCTTGTCCCAGTCATCGCGCGTCACCTCGAGGATCGGCGCCATGGTGAAGATGGCGGCGTTGTTGACCAGGATGTCGATCCGCCCGGCCTCGTCGATCACCCGCGTCACCATGGCGTCGATCGAGGCCTGCTGCGTGACGTCGAGCCTGACGGCAAAGGCGCCCCGGCTGATGACGCTGGCGGTCTCCTTGGCCTCCTCCTCGAG